>JANYIQ010000296.1 GCA_025362575.1 Bacteroidia bacterium | reverse complement strand
CAAAAAGTTTTTCGCGAACGCGTTTTGTATTTTGCCAAAAGTAAAGAGTTCATTAGCGGTAATAATTTTGTGATCAACAATCAGGTTAGGGCCATTGTTTCTGCTTCTGCAGTGCAACTTACGCTTGGGCTTGAGCTATGGAATCTGAATTACTTTGACAAGATCATTGTTTTTCCGGGTGATTTTTTGAACAAACAAACCGGATTGAAGTTAAAAGGTGAAACAAATTTGGGAGGATTTATAAGCTTAAGCTGGAAGAGTTTTTTGCAGGGCTATAAGATCAAAAACGATAATTTAAATTTGGGCATTCATGAATTTACGCACGCTCTTCGCTTTAACGGGATACGCAATTTTGAAACAGATTACTTTTTCTCGAACTACTTTTCGAAGTGGTACTGCATTGGGAATAAAGAATTTTTGAACTTAAGTGAGAACAAGCCAAGTATCTTCAGGGCTTATGGTGGCAGCAACATCAACGAATTTTTAAGCGTTGTTGTGGAACATTTTTTTGAGTCGCCAGAGCAGTTCAAATCAGAATTACCCCTACTCTACTCGGCCACCGCCATTTTGCTAAATCAAAAACAGTCTGACGGAATGACTCGTGTCAACATTCGCCAACAAGAATTAAATTCGCATCAGGTTTTTTGTCCGCTACCCGAAATAAGCACGAATGTGAGTTTCTTTAAAAGCACTTTTGCTTATATCGGACTCATCTTTTTATTACTCGGAACCTTTACTTTTGCTGAAGCCGGAATCTTCTCTTTTCCCACCTTATGTTTACTCGCTTTTGGGGTCATGAATTTCATGATCAGCGATTTCAAACACACAAAAGCCTTGATTCAGGCCGACCGGATACTGATTTCAAAAGGCTTCTTTCTTTTCAGGAACAGGAAGGTCTTTACAGTTCCATTTCATCATTTAATTCTGGCGGATTTCCGCTCCGAAAATAGTAATGATGAAGCCGTTATGCTTACTTTTTTTAACAACGATGATTTCTTTTATGAAGAAGAGTTTCATCTTCGGATCTCTCCCGAACAAAAGCAGAAACTCATGACCTCGCTTCGCAAAAATTATGTCTGGGCAAAGGACCTTTCTGTTCAAATTTAAATTGAGTCATTCATATTAAATTATCTATATTTATAACGTTATTTTAACTTCTTGTCATGAAATATTCCAGCATTAATAAAAATCTATTTATAGAAAACAGAAGTCGATTCAAACAATCTCTTAAACCAAATTCTTTGGCAGTTTTTGTGAGCAACGACATAATGCCAACTAACGCAGACGGTGCCATGGGCTTCAGACAAAACAGCGATCTGTTCTATCTTTGCGGAGTTGACCAGGAGGATACGATTTTGCTGATATTTCCGGACGTAAAAGACGGTAAACATAAAGAAGTTCTGTTCGTAAAAGAAACCAGCGAATTAATTGCCATTTGGGAAGGCGCAAAATTAAGCAAGGCTCAGGCCACTGAGGTTAGCGGCGTTAATGCCATTTATTGGTTTCACGAATTTGATAAAGTTTTCCAAACACTTGTTTTTCAGGCAGAGTTTGTATACCTAAACAGCAACGAACATACCCGCAGATACATCAATACAGAAACTGCAGAAATACGGTTCGCAAAAGTCTTGCGCGAAAAATTTCCATTGGTAAAGTATGAGCGAAGCGCTCCCATCATGCATAAAATTCGTTCGGTAAAAAGCGCTTACGAAATTGAACTTATGCAGCAAGCCTGCAATATTACCGAAAAAGGATTTCGACGTTTATTAAATTTCATTAAACCCGGCGTTTGGGAGCACGAAATTGAAGCTGAATTAATTCACGAGTTCATCAGCAACCGCAGTGCAGGTTTTGCTTACGGGCCAATTATTGCCAGCGGCGGAAGCGCCTGCGTGTTGCACTATGTGGAAAACAACAAACAATGCAAGGCTGGTGATGTGATATTACTAGACGTTGCCGCAGAATACGCTAACTATGCCAGCGACCTAACCCGCTGCGTTCCTGTTAGCGGAAAATTCACCAAGCGCCAAAAAGAGGTTTACAATGCGGTGCTTCGTGTTATGAAAGCAGCAACGGCTATGTTAAAACCGGGGAACACTTTTGAGAAATATAATAAAGCCGTTGGCGAACTCATGACTGAAGAGCTTTTAAAATTGAAACTCATAAAAGCCTCTGATGTTAAAAATCAGAATCCTGCATGGCCGGCCTATAAAAAATATTTCATGCATGGGACCTCACATTTTATTGGATTAGATGTTCATGATGTTGGCTTTTTTACCGAGCCCATCAAAGCCGGAATGATGTTTACAGTTGAGCCGGGAATTTATATTCCTGAAGAAAATTTGGGAATCCGACTAGAGAACAATATTTTGGTCACAGCAAAAGGACAGATCGATCTAATGAAGAATATTCCGCTTGAAGTTGATGAAATTGAAAGCTTAATGGCAAAATAATTTCTTGCCCGCCTGCCCACCCTTAATATCTATCGACGCCTAACTAAAAAAGCCCTCTTACCTGATTTTTGACTTGCAAAAGGGTTAGCTTTTTATATATCTTTGTTAACTCAAACAAATAAACTTAAACCAAATATCATATGAAAAATTTAATTTCAATTTTTGCAGTTTCATTATTAGTTGCATCATGCGGTGGTGATTCTAAAAAAGACACTGAACTTGCCACACAACATCTTTTAGATTCTGTAAAGGCTTCAAACGCAGTTACAAGAGCGCTTGATTCTGTTGCTCAACTTAACGCCGCAGTTCCTGTTGCGGTAGAAAATGTTTCTGTTCAAACTACACAACCTGCAGAAAATCACGAACACCACGGCACATCACACCACAATAACACCACTCCTAAAAACACACCGGCAACTACAAACGCTCCACAAACACTTGCACAACCCGCAACCGAAGTTGGTGGCACTGCGATTTCACCTGGCGCAAACAATGCTCCTGCCGCAACCGCTCCTGTTACTCCTGAAAAGAAAGGTGCTTCAAGCCAAACTAAAGGCGCTTTAATTGGCGCAGGCGCTGGTGTTGTTACCGGAGCTGCTGCAGGTGCTATAATCGACAAAAACAACCCAGGTAAAGGCGCTGTTATTGGTGGATTAATTGGTGGTGCTGTTGGTTCAGGTGTTGGTTTGGGTGCAGGAATGATTAAAGATAAAAAAGATAAAGCTGCAAGCACTTCAACAGTAAAATAAATAAATACTATAGAACTTAAAGCCGTTGCGATAAAACGTAACGGCTTTTTTTATTCCCCAAAAGTCTTTGTACTCTATATTTTAATGCCAATAATACTAACATCATCTACTTGCTCCAGTTCGCCCTTCCAATTTTCAAACGCAATTTCGAGTGCTTGCTTCTGATCAGTCATTTTTTTATTGGCATTGTCTGTTATTATTTGCCGTAGGGGCTTATATTTAAATTTCTTCCCTCCTGCTTTGCGCTCCTCTTGATTGAGGCCGCCAAATTGATCAGCAAAACCATCTGTCAATAAATAGATCATATCACCCTTTTGAAGTTCGATAGTATGATTTACAAATTTTTCTGTTTTCTCACTAAAACCGATCGGCTGCTTATTTGCTTTTATTTCATAAACCGTGAACTCACCTTGTTTTGCCAATTCTTTAAGGGCTTCCCCTTCCGAATTTTTTTTGTTTCCATTTCTTGAAATGATCCACAAAGGGTTATTGGCGCCCGAAAACATCAAAAGATTCTTTTCAAAATTAATGGCACAAAAAGAAATGTCCATTCCGTCTCTTATTTGCTGTTCTTTCTGATTTTGTTTTAAGAAATGATGCAGCCCTGTGTTCAAAAAATCCAGCGCTTGTCCCGGACCACTAATATTGGTTTCGCTCAACGACTGTTTCAAAATGTTGTATCCGGTTAAACTCATTAGTGCACCCGGAACACCGTGGCCCGTGCAATCCGCCAAAGCAACAGCCACCCATTTTTCATTTCCTGACTGCGGAAAGATCGGCTCAATAAAATAGAAGTCTCCGCTTACAATATCCTTGGGCTTATATAACACAAAAGCATCTGCCAATAACTGGCGGATGTTTTCTTCCGGCGCCAGAATTGCTTCCTGTATTTTTCGCGAATAGTTTATGCCTTCCAAAATATCTTTGTTCTTTTGTTCGATAATCTCATGTTGTTTTCTAATTTCTATATTCGCCTTTTGTTTCTGAACAAAGCTTCTTAAAATAAAAAACAAAAGGCCCAACATTATTAAACCGGCAATTAAAATAATATTTTGAATTTGTTTTTGTTTTTGAAGCTGATTAGCCGCTAATTCCTGCTCGTATTTTTTCCGGCGCTCTATTTTCTCCTTTTCGTAGCCGAATTCTATTCCCGAAACAGCTCGTATCTCTTCCTTGCTATCAATACTGTCGCGTAAATTCACAAAACGCTTATAGTAATAAAATGCCTTGGCATTGTCTTTCATGGCTTCGTATATCTTACTTAACAACTGATAGCTTTGATATTCTTCTCTTCTTGCTTTAATTTTTAAACTGATCTCAGTAGATCTTTCTGCCCATTTTTTTGCTTCTTCTAATTTATTTTGAAAAAACAAACATTCTGATTTTACCGAATAAGCATCTGCCAAGCCTTTTACATAATTTATTTCTTCGTTTATCTTTATGGCTTCCTCAACGTGAATAATAGCATTGGCGTATTCTTTTGAATACGTTAACGACATGGCTTTATTAGAAGTAGCAATTGATTGTCTTCTTTTGTCACTATTTCTTTTTGAAAGCATAATAGCTTCATCATAATAGCGAATGGCTCTTGAGTGGTTGCCTTGCTTCTGATAAATGTTTCCGAAATCAATTAAAAGCCCTGTTTGCGAGTAGGCTTCCTTTTTTATTACTGATAAGCGATAGGCTTTATTTAAAAAAGAAATCGCTTTCTCGGGTTCATCTAATTGATGATAGGCCATGCCTAATCCTTCGTTCAATCCCATTAAGTTAAATGTGTCTTTTGTTTTTTCAGCAAGCTCCATAGCTTTATAACTTACTTCTATTGTTTTACGATGCTCTGATCTTGCGTTATATATCAGCGAAATATTATAATAGGCCCCTAGCATTCCGCTTGTGTCCTTTTGGGTAATATTTATGTTAAGTCGATGGGTATATTGTTTGAGGGCCTCGGCATAATCTCCTTTACTGAACGCTAAAGCGCCGGCTAAATTATAGAGTTTAGCCATTAAGGTTTCATCCTTTATTTTCTGAGCAATAATAAATGCCATTCTTCGAAAGTGCTGTGAGGCCGAATAATCAGACTGAAAATAATTTATTCTTGCCTTTAAGAAATAGGCTTGCCCTAAAAAGCGTGAATCGTTTATTTGGGTCGACAACTTTTCGGCAAGAGCGGAATAGATTTTCGCACTGTCTACATCTATAGACGCAAGTGTTCCGCCCCTCTCTAAATAAACGATTCACGCTTTTTAGGGCAAGCCTATTTCTTAAAGGCAAGAATAAATTATTTTCAGTCTGATTATTCGGCCTCACAGCACTTTCGAAGAATGGCATTTATTATTGCTC
>JANYIQ010000276.1 GCA_025362575.1 Bacteroidia bacterium | reverse complement strand
CTTGACAACAACAACTCAGCCTCTACAACTTTTGGTGGTTTGGTGACTTTTACTGCCGGAACCTTTGATATGTCTGCCATTACCACCAACGCGAATGCTATTTTTAATGGTGGTTTTACAAATACATCGGCAACAGGGCTTAGTTTGCCAAATGCAACCTTTGATTGCAATGCCAAAATTATTACTGCAACCACTGCCTTAAGTTTTAATTCAGCCAATATCGCTTTTACCAATGTAGGATTAATAACCTTTGCTGGAGCCGGCGGAACCACTATTAATGGTTCTTCTGCCATTGCTTTTCCCGGTAATTTGGCAATCACTGCCGGCACTCTTTTATTAAGCACTACAGGAGCTGTGTCAGTTGCAGGTACTACAACCATAAGTGGTACCGGTAATTTAACGGATAGCGATAATAGCTCTACAACAACATTTACAAATTTAGTAACCCTTACTGCCGGCACTCTCAATCTTTCCGCATTAACTACTACTGCAAATGCAATATTTAATGGTGGAATTACCTTTACTGCAGGTACATTTACCGTTCCTAATGCTACAATAGCAACTGGAAATACTTTAACGGGGACTACGCTTATTAATTTCCCTGCGCAAAGCATTGTTCTTACCGGTAGCGGAGATTTAACAATTGCAGGGGCAGCCGGGGTGAATTTTTCCGGAACCGGTGATGTTGCCTTGCCTGCAAACCTGGTTACTACTGGACCTTTAACAGTAAGTACAACCGGTAGCTTTTCAGTTACAGGAACTTCTTCCATAGGTGCTGCCTTTACTGATAATAACAATACAGGCATTACTACTTTTACCGGTTTAGTTACAAAAACCGCAGGGACTTGGACGTCAAGCGCTGTAACCACTGCAGCCAATATGATATTTAGCAATGGCTATACCAATACACTTGGAGCCTTTACAGGTGGCGCTGCTACTATTGGGGCAGGCAAAACAATTACCCCCACTGTAGCCATGAGTTTTGCTGGAGCCATCACCTGCCCGGGTTCATTAATAATTGCAGATGGTGCTTTGGTTACGAATTCAGCCGGTACTTTTGCAGTTACCACAGATTTAACAATAGGTACAGGAGGTTTAACTAAATCCGGTACCGGAGATTTGACAGTAGGAGGCATTTTAACGAACTCGGGGCCTACACTTTTTAGTACCACAGGTAATATCACAATATCAAGCACTACCAGCACTACCAGTTCAATTACAGATAATCAAAACACCGGAATTACAACCTTTGCAGGTTTAGTAACTATTTCCGGAACAGGAAGTTTTATATCTACCGTTGTTTCGACCACTGCAAATTTAGTATTTCAAAATGGTATTAGTAACGCCGGAACCTTTACAGGCGGAGGTGTCACCTTTTCAACAAACAATCAAAATGTTTCCGGGGCCGGAACTTATACTTTTGCCAATATCGCATTAATATCAGGCGCTATTACAGTTACCAATCAATGTTCAAATACAGCGGGTATTACTTTTACAAGTACGTTGACCGGGAATAATGCTGCCTCTACCTGGAAACAAGGTGATTTAAGTGTTGTTACTTTTACCAATGCAATAAAACCTTTTAATGCAGCTAATACAGGGGTGTTGAATGCTTATACTGCAGCACAAACTAATACCGTACATTATAATGGAGCTTCCAATGCTGTTTATGGTGGTGGTAATGGGTATTATAATTTGATAATGGATGGTTCAGGAACAGCAACCCTTGTAACAGCATCTACTATTTACGGAACATTAACACTTCAATCGGCAACACTTAATAATACTGCTGCCATGCTCACCATGGCAACAGGTACAACTATTCTTAGAACTGCAAATGGTGCTTTGTCAAATGCCCCTACTTTTTCGGGTACAGTAAATATTACTTATACAGGTACACTTTCTACAGGAGCAGAAATGCCTGTTGCTACAGCTGTTTTGCAGAATCTTACTATTAATATTGCATCCGGAACAATTACACAAAGTGCCAATGTTACCTGCAATGGAACTTGCACCATAACGGATGGAAACATCGCTCTTTCAACCTTTAACTTTACATTAGGCGTTAGTGCTTCTCTTACCGGCACTTTTAATAATACACGGATGTTGGTATGTAATTCTACCGGTAAATTAATCAGGAAAGGGGATGCGACGTCAGATTTTATAATGACCTATCCTGTTGGAACAGGAACTCTTTATTCGCCAATGACGATTAGTGCTTTTACCGGAACCTTAGGTGGTGGTGACCAAATAACTGTTTTGCCAAAAACTCCGGCACAGCCTTTAACAATATCCCCAACTCCTTATAATGCATTGTTAAAATATTGGACAATATCAACCAGCGGCTTAAGCGCTGTTGCCGCCACTGTTACCTTTAATTACGACGATACCGAAATTTTCGGAACAGAAACCAATTATGTGCCTCGCTCAATTTATGGAGGGGCTCTTAATGCGGTTACAGGACCTTCTAATAATTATGGGGCAAATACATTTACTTCTACCGGTGCAACAATTACCGATTTAAATGGAGACTGGACTTGTATTGATCCTGCTGCAGTTGTCCCGCGCAGTTGGTATTCTTACCAAAGTGGAGATTGGGCAAATGCATTAACCTGGACATTAACTGTGGGTACGTATGATAACCCAAGTTCTTTGGTGCCCAGTCAGGTAGCAACAGATGACATTACCATTCAATCGGGCCATGATGTATATACATTGGTTGCCAGAACAGTAACCGCAACTGTACTTCAGGCAAATGGCTCCTTAGATATTGGAACTACCACTGCCAACTCTTTGGGAACTGTAAGTGGTACCGGAAAATTAAGAATAAAATCATTTGTATTCCCAACCGGGACTTTTACAACTT
>JANYIQ010000219.1 GCA_025362575.1 Bacteroidia bacterium | reverse complement strand
TAATTAAAACGTTGAATTGAATGAGGGTTGCCGCCAACAGCAACAAAGTCTGCTGGCCAATTATTTATAGCCATTGCAGTGTGTAAATAGTTGGCAGCTTGGCACCACTGACCAGCTTCAAAAGAACCAGTTGGTGTTTTTTGACCAGCGGCATTTTTTACATGTTTGCCATTAGCAGCCTTTTGATAAATTCTTTTGCCAGTAAAAACCTCACTGTACGAATTAAATAAATGGCCATCAGAATAGTAAGCTTTAACCTGATGAACAGATAAAAACTCCTTAGTTCCGTTTACTAATTTATACAAAGCAAAGTCTTCAAAACTTTCATAGATAAGAAAATAGTCTGAGAAGTCGTTTTGGTTACCTATGCCAATAAGCCTTTGAATTTCACGTAATGCAACAAGAAATCCAACCATACCTTGGTGAGAGTATCCACTCCAGCTCGCAGTTGCATTTCTATTAGACATTGTTATTCAAATTTTTCGTAAACCCCTTATCCTAACCAGATTATCAAATATACAAATTTATTTGGGCGAAGATAATAAGCGCATTATTAATGCCGCTCCCGCCTTTGCCTGCTCATATGATCCTTTCCGTTCCCAAACTGAAAGAATCACTCCTTTTCACTCTTTCTTTGGAATTTAACGAAAACTCACTCCCAAATCGGGAAAGCTCTCTTTTTGCCCACCGTTACTTTGTTCTGTAAAAACAAACAGTCAAAACATAAAAACGGATAAAATGGTAGCAGAAAGAAACAACAAAACAATTAACACTCTTGAAGGCAAGGATAACAATGAAAAAGATCGAAAGAAATTGAAAGAATATTTTCAAACCGGGAAAGTGTGCAAAACAACTGCCATTACTTTGTTTTGTAAATCAGGAAAGTCAAAACATAAAAACGCATAACAATGGGAGTAGAAGAAAACAAGAAAGTAAGCGACATCATAAGTGACAAGTCGGAAAAAGGAATTCCCGATTGGCTCATGCCAATATTAAGCGGATTAGGAAGTATGGGCGGAAGCTATATGCTTTGGGTAAAACCGTTGCAGGATAATTTCAAAGCAATGGCTGAACAAATAGAAGATCTCAAAGACGACATCAGGGAAATCAAACAAAAACAAAAGGAAGTAGATAGAAACTTTTCCGGAAAATTAGAAGAAGCGTTAAAAGGCATCAAAGCGTCAAAACATTTTGACGCAAAAGAAGAAGAGGAAACAGAAGATGACGAGGATGAACTAATCCTTCCGACAAAGAAAGGAAAACACATCCGTCAAACAAAAACTAAAAAAGCAATCACCATTTTATCGTAAAACATCATGGAAGATAAAAACAGATTCAAAACATTAACCGTTCCGTTAGATGTTTTGATAGATGTGGTAAGCATCATAAAGGAAACGGAACTAAAGAATGAAATAACCGGAGTAAATGTAAACCGGAGTTTTATTGAATTAAAGATAGAATATCAAAACGGATTGGGATACCATCAAAGAGCAATTGAAAATATTGAAGGCATACTCGATGATTACAACCACTACCGCTTTGAAGAATTAGAAACTGATTGGAGAAATAGCTAAGATGATCAAGACTTGTACATATTGCAAAGAAGAATTTGATGCTAAACGCATCGATAAAAATTACTGCTCGGCATCATGCAGACAATTAAATCACATACAGCGTAAGGCTGTGGAGATGTTTGGTGTTGCTTTAAAAGAAGAAAACGTCAAAACGTCAATTGACACTTCGAATGAAAACGTAAAAACGGATGAGCAAACCGTCAAAACGGTTTTGTCGGAAGTGTTAACGGAGGAAACGCAAATTCCGGAAATAGTAAAGGAGAAAAAAGAAATTGAAAAGGAATACAGAAATATGCCGAGTCGGTTTATTGAAGAACTAACTGCTATGTATAAATCCCGAAGCGTTAAACACAGCCATAAATTAATTTCCGAGGACAAATTGATAAATAAAAACCTTGAATGGATCAATACCCGGCTAAGATGCCTAATAGAAGCGGTGCTGTTTATATCGGAGAGAAATAGTTTATCGCTTGGCGATTTAATTGAACTAACAAACGCCTTTATTACTTTGATAAAATCAGAACAGTTTAAAAAACTACCGGAGAACTATCCCTACAAATTTTTTGTAAAGGACTTAAGAAACAAATTAAAAAAAGTTTGCATAAAAAATTCGGATACAGAAGATGTGCCATTAAAATTAAACCGGAAATTAAAAATAGAACTCATCGTATATCGCTGCGAATTGAGAGAAGTAGCGCCTAAAATAAAATTCAGCGAATTAAATTTTAAAAACGAATAAGTATGAGCATAAAAAATAAAGCACCACCATATCATCTTTTAAGATCGAAAACAATAATTAAATAAAATTTAAATTTAAAATAACAATAATGGATATTAAAAATAAAATTAGGACAAAGGAATTTGAAGTGCCTAGCGACTTTATAGAGAAGTTTGCTGAAGCCTTAGCAGAAAATGAATTGACAAATGAAATTAACGGAGTGACTGAAGATGGCGAGATTCTGATTGAAGTAAGCTATGAAAAAGATGAACGTGCGGCAGTATTTGCTTTAACCGAACTCCTCGACGATTATTATGATGACGAGGAAGAAGAAGAGGAATCGGAAGAAGAAGATAACTAGGCGTTTTTGAAAAACTGTCTTATTAAAAAATCGGCTCGCCCTGTGTTGCCCACACGTTGGGGCTTTTGGCGGGACTTTTTTATGTGGAATGTATAGTTTATGTTAGATTGAATAATGCAGTCTTTTCGGGGGTTCCGGAGGGAGGGCAGAGTGAAAATAATTGAATTACAAAAGAAAGAAAGTGTAAAAGAAGTATCGCTTGAAAGAGCGAGGGAGTTATTAAAGAATAAGTCGATTGGTGATGAGGAATTAAAAAAGTTAATGGATAACCTAAGAGCTTTTTGCCGGATTGTAATAGACATCCAACAAAAGCAAGAAAAAGAAAAAACAGGTACAGAACAATTTGAAACAACCGAATTAAAACAAGCGGCATAAAAAAATAAAATCAAAATAAATAACCATGAAAGAAAACAAAATCAAAAATCCGGACTCAAAAGTCAACTTCGATGAGTTGAATGAGATAACGGTCTTTGAGCAGTTTGCTAAGGGTAGTAAAAAGATAAATGGCACAGGTAATACCTGTGTCATTTACACCCGAGTATCCGGCAAGGAGCAAGAAGAAGGCTACAGCCTCGACACACAAAAACGTGAGTGCGAAGAATTCGCATCAAAAAACGAGTATGAAATACTTGGTAGTTTTGGAGGTACTTATGAAAGCGCAAAGAATGATGAGCGAAAGGAATTTAACCGGATGCTTCAATACATTAAACAAAGCAAAGTAAAAGTTTCCTACATCATCGTTTATATGCTTGACCGTTTTTCCCGATCAGGAGCGAACGCAATTTATATCAAGGAACAACTGAAGAGTCAAGGGATTTATATTCAATCGGTAAAACAACCGATAGATGGTTCGACCTCTAGCGGAGACTTTCAGCAAAACATCCACATGATATTTTCGCATTACGATAATCAGTTGCGAAAGGAACGGTGCATGGCAGGAACAAGAGAAGCTTTGATGCGGGGAGTTTGGTGCGCTCACAAACCAATTGGCTACGATAAAATTGTAATCAATGGCGAAACAAAATTGGTGGTCAATAACGAAGGTAAACTTTTACGAAAGGCTTTTTATTGGAAGGTAAATGAAAGTCTGAATAGTGAACAGTGCGTTGCGCGACTTGAGAATTTGGGTTTAAAAGTATCTCATCAAAAAATGTCAACCATTTTTAGGAACCCATTTTACTGCGGATTAATTTCGCACAACCTTTTAGAAGGAAAAATGGTGGAGGGTAAGCATGAAAAGTTGATTTCAAAGGAAATATTTTTAAAAGTAAATGAAATACAAAACAAGAATTCATTTGGCTATAAACAAACACCGGAACAGATCAATATTCCTTTAAAGGTTTTTGTAAAATGCGATAAATGCGGAACTGGTCTTACCGGATACGTTGTGAAACGTAAAAACCTTTGGTATTACAAATGCCGCAGTAAAGGTTGTTGCGTAAACAAGTCCTCCGAAGCGTTAAACGTTTTATTTGAAAACGTTTTGACGGATTTTATCTTGGATTCAAAGAACCTTGATTTGATGCAGGAACTGCTAATAACCGAGTTTGATGAAAGGAGCAAGGAAGGTGCGGAGTCCGTTAGGTTACTTAAAGAGCAATATCATGGAATTAACGGCAAATTAGAACGCTTGGAAGAGCGTTTTATGAGCGAGGAAATCACCAAGGAATTATACGTAAAGTACGTTGAAAAGCACAAGGAGGAACAGGTGAAAATTCAACGGGATTTGCAACAGTTCGAACTAGGGACTTCGAACCCCGAAGATTGCGCTAGATTAATTGTCGGATACGCCCAAGACCTCCGTAAAATGTGGCTTTCCAGCGATTATGTAAACCGACAAAAGCTTCAAAATTATCTGTTTCCGAAGGGAATCCGCTATTGTAAAAATACTGGGCTTGTTCGAACCGAAGACTTCAATTCGGTATTTCTCTGGATTGCCCTTAAACAGGGCGATTTGGGGCAAAAAAAATGCGGCATACCAAGTTTGAATCTTGATTATGCCGCTTTGGTAGACTGTGGGTTGGGGTTATCGAACATTATTCGGGACTTTGATCGCATCAGGAAATTAAAGGCTTTCATGGAATTAAAACAGTTTTAGCGTAAAATACCTGCTGAAAATCTAAAATTCCTCTGGCTCACCCTTCTCCCCAACTCTCATTTACCTTAAAATGCCCTAAAAACGATTTTAGTATCCATTTGAGCGGTAATTGGAAAAATGATACCTTGCTTTGTTAGCATAGCTAAAAAATGACTGATTGTCCCTAAATGTATTTGTCCCTTATTTGGAGACAATTATTTTGTTTGTATTTACCCCGTACTTACTTGAAATACGTATGAAGTAAATGCCATTAACTAAGCTGTTGTCTACAATTGCCGTTGTCCCGTTTATTGTCAAGTTTAACATTTGAAGCCCTGCCACATTATATAAGCTTACAGTTTGGCTGTCCGTTGTGTTTGTCTTAATGGTAAATGTACCTTGACAAGGGTTTGGGTAAATGTCATTTTGCAGCACGAAGGGGCTTGTTGGCTCTTGCATTATTGGAGCAGGATATACAGATGAATCCTTTTTGCAACTGAAAAAGAAAACTACAGAGAGAAATGTTATTAAGAGCCTTTTTTTAAACATAGTGTAATAATTGGTTTAATCGGGTACAATCATTGTCAGTTCTCCAATTGTTCCGAGCATACAAACTGAATATCTATCATTTTTTGGTATATAATTAAACTTTACTCTTTGACCGTCGATCAGATTTAAATTAAAGGTATTAATGTTTAACGGTTCTAACCATTTATTTCCGTATTGATCGACAACATCTAATTCAATTACCCATCCACAACCGTCGAAATCGTTCTCGTCTCTCAGCACTCCTGTAAAATAAGACAAATCTTTTACAACAGGTTGAGTAGTTTTTTTCTTGCAAAAGGTAAAACTAATAATGATAGCTAAAAGCACAAATGAATAAATAATATAATCTATTGTTTTTATTTTCATTTTTTAATCATATAATACTCTAAAATTAAGGGCAAATTTACTCTTTAATAAATTTTGCGTGTAATCTGTGTCCGCCTTTATCGGAAATCCCCAAGAAGTAACAGCCATTTGGTAGTTGAGAAACATCAATAGAATTTGTAAAGGGAACTGCCAAAACTGATTGGCCGAGAGTATTTGAAATTTCAATAATACAATTTTCAAGCCTTTGATTTAGTTCTGAAATCATAAGTTTATCCGATGTTGGGTTGGGATAAATACTGATTTTATCAGAAATATCGGATAGTTGCTTAATACCAGCGAGGCAGTTGGAATTACATACCACACGAGCCTTATATCCATTACCAACGATATAAATATTACCAGAGGCATCAATGGCAGAAGCCCAAGGATCATAAAGATCAGCTTGAGTCGCCAAGCCGCCATCACCAGATGTTCCTGAATTACCAGTGTTTCCCGCAACGTTGCTAATGATTCCAGAAGAAATATCCCGCTTTTTTAGAAACGAACATCCGAATTGTGTTGGTACATATATATTTCCTGAAGCATCTACGGTAACACCAATGGGGTTCACAAGAGGTACAGAGAGTGCAGGAACTCCAGTAGCTCCGCATCCTAATGTTGATGTTGGATTACCAGCGATTGAGTTGATATTTCCGTCTCCTAACATTATTCTAATCATGCCATTATTTGAATCGGTTATGAAAAGAACTCCGCCTCCGGACTCCTCAATCCCTCCAAATGCCAATGACGAATTTCCAAAATTGAACTGTGCTGAGGTGGCTGGCCCCCCATCTCCAGAAAATCCTGCAACTCCAGTTCCGGCGATGGTTGTAATCGTGCCAGTTGGATCAATCATTCTTACTCTATTATTTCCACCATCAACAATATAGATGTTATTTGAAGCATCAACCGCAATACCGCATGGACGACTTAACAGACATAGGGAGGCTTGTCCCCCGTCTCCTGAAAACCCAGCTGTACCAGTTCCAGCAATGGTAGTAATACTCCCAGATGTAGCAACTTTTCTGATCCTGTTATTGCCGCTGTCTGCAATATATAGGTTACCCGATCCATCAACAGCGATGGCATAAGGGTCATTTAGTTTCGCCAAATTCGCCAAGCCACCATCACCGGAATATCCTGATACACCTGTTCCAGCATAAGTGCTTATAATGCCAACACTATTTATTTTTCTGATGCAATGATAGTTATTGTCGGATAGGAAAATATTTCCAGATGCATCAACTGCAACATCAGTTATAAATCCAATCGAAGCAGAAGTTGCCTGACCACCATCTCCAGAATAACCGGGGTTTCCAGTACCGGCAAACGTATAAATATTCTGTCCGAAGGTATTAAAAGCAAAAAAAATGAAAATTATGTAATAAACAAATCTATTCATTTTGAAATCTGTGATTATATTATTCTTTTACGATTTTAAAAATATTTTGGCGATGGTTACTTTCGACTTTTACAAAATATAGTCCTGTTGGATAGAACGAAAAATCTATTTCGTTATTGCTTGAAAGTGATGTTTGAGAATAAAAAATTTGGCCAAGTGAATTACTGATCGTTATTGCGTATTCGGCGTTCAAAAAAGCATCAGTGCGGATGAATAATTTATTTTGAACAGGGTTCGGATAAATTTTCAAATCCGAAAAGTTAATCTGTTCAGAAACCCCAACGTAGGTGTAAGAAATAGAAAACGTATTGCTGCAAGCAACTGTTGAATTGCCTCCGTTCCATTTTGCGAAACCGAAAATAGTATCAGCTCCGCATTTGCGAAACGCTCCATAAATAAAGAGATCATTATTATATTTTACAACGCCACAAGCTTCGTTATCAAATGCCGAACTTTTCAAGCACCATTGATTATTTTCAAGAACAGCGTAATTGGTGTTTTGAATTGGCGAGGTATAACTACTTGTGCTTATCCCTTCAATTTTGTCGAAATTTCCGGTAATATAAATTTTACCATCGATTTTTTGAACATTGTTAATAATCTCGTATCCGCTATAAGACATACCCTGACCAAAGCCATACCACTTAACACCATCAAAGGCAACGATGCCTTTTGAGTTTACGCCCCCAAGTGAATTAAAACGCCCGTAAATATAAAGTAAGCTGTCAATTACAGTCATGCCATATATGGTTCTAAATATATCGCCCTTGCTATCAGCAAGCGGAGTCCAGTTGTTGTTGGCGTAGCACCATAAACCAGTATAGGATGCGAGATATAGTTTTCCTTTATAGTTTTTTATTGCTGTTGTTGCGCCCCCCACCGGAAACGAAAGATCGTGCCAGTTTACACCATCAAATTTTGCCACATTATTACTTCGAATGCCACTAATAGTGTCGAATGAGCCCGCTACGTATAATTCGTTATTGTAAACGTCGCTATGCAGAACAGGGGAATTAGGTTTAAAATTTACAGAATCCCAACTTGATCCGTTCCAGCGGCCAATAAATTTGCAATTATATTTGCCAGTATAATTAAAAGATCCAAATACATACAGCTTATTTTGGAACATCTGCATGGATTGAACAAAACCCCAACTGCCTTGAACTCCTGACTGAAGAGAGTCGAAGGTGTTACCGTCGTACTTAGCAATACCATTGCACGCCTTGTTATTGGCAGTATTAATACTGCCGCCCAAGTATAAAACATTATTAACCGTATCTACAACATGAGTTGCTACTTGAAAAAACCCCGGCACACTATCAAGCATCTTAGTCCACACCTGTGCTTGCGAATAGCAAGCACAGGTAGAAAGACTGAGGATTATGATAAGTTTTTTAAACATTAATTTTTAATAAGCTTAAAGGTTTGCAGTTTACCGTTTAAATTTACGTTAATCAAATATACGCCATTTGCCCAAGATTCGCAAGAGAAATTGGTTTGCTGATTGGTTATGTTTTTCTCAAGGATTAACTGACCCATAAGGCTGTATACCTTAACTGAAGTGTTTTTAACATCGCTGTCTTTTAATTGAAGCATAAAACCGCTAACCGCAGGGTTAGGAAACACGTTTAAAAAGCTTTCCGCACCAACGATTTCTTTTACGTTAATGATTTGAATAGTGTTCATATCAAAGCGAGTGATAAAGCCGTCGTATTGGCTGCCTCCAAAAGTACTGTCAATAAAGTTAATGTTGATATTGTTGTAAGCAATAGGGTAATCGGTGCTGCCACTTTGCCCAACCACATATAATTTATTGTTTGCGCCAACGTTGGCATTGTTAATGTAATCATTACCCGTACCGCCTAAATAATGTGCATGGAATAAATCTTTTTGAGGAGTGAAAATCGCCACAAAACCATCATCTGCACTCCGAATGGTATCATTGTAAACAGTGAGCGTAGGAGAGCTGACAGGATAATTAAGTGTAGAGCTTTTTGCCTGACCTGTTAGATAAATAATCCCGGCATTATCGGAAGTTAAACCAGTAACACTGAAATTTGTAGCCGAAGTTCTACCATACTGCGTACACCATTGTTTAGTGAGATTACCAGACATAGAAGCTATAAATGCAGCATTTGTAGCTTTTCTTTTAAGATTAAAAGCACCGGGTAAGTTAACCAAAGGAAAAGAAAGGGTGTCGCTACTTTGGCCTGCAAAATAAATTTCATCTTTAGTGGCGTTATAATTTACTCGTGTAATATCATCAATACCGAATGAAGTAGCGCCTCCAAAATATGACGCGAACTGTTTTGCTCCTGTTGGCGAGTATCTTGCAATAAAGGCATCGCTATAGCCCCCAATAGTCGGCTTAAAGAAGGTGTTGGAATTACCAGTTAAGTTTACTGTAGGAAAACTATTGCTATTTGTGCTTCCGACTACAATAGCATTACCGGCACCATCTACAGTAATATCCCTGCCAACATCCGAAGTTGCGACAAATGTAGAAGTGCCACCACCAAGGTAGGTGGAGTAAACAAGCGTATTAGCATTATTGAATTTACCAAGGATGGCGTCAGTATTTGTTGCGGTGCCAGAGCTAATGGCTGGCTGCGCAGCATTTACCATCGTAATATTATTTGAACGGGCTTGACCTGTAAAGTATAAATTGTCAGTGTTATCAATATAAATGCTGTTAATGCCATCATCTTGCGATCCTCCGTAATAGCGAGACCACACCAATATATTCCCACCCGATGAAAAACGTGCTATAAAGCCATCTGCAAAAGTTGGACCGCCGTTTACGGTTTGATTGCTTGCTCCGGTGAGAGCTTGGATAACAATACTACCTGTGCCATAAGAATAAGTTTGCCCGCCTATGAAGATTTCACCTGCGGAATTTATATCAACAGAATTTCCAAACTCATCAGCAGCGCCTCCATAATAGGATGCGAAAACAATCGAATCTTTTATTGAAGAATATTTAAGAAGCACCGCATCTCTCAAACCTTTGTAAAACGAGGTTGAATTTACTTTCGGGAAATTAAAACCATCGGTATTCCCGACCACGGCGCGATCCCCATTAGGAGCAACTTTAATATCGTTAAAAATATCATTGTCTGTACTACCATAATACGTTGAATAATCCAAGTTACCCGAACCAGCCGATGCAGCGCTGATGCTTGCTTTTTTAGACACCATAATAATTAAAGGCAAGGTATTATTATAAGCAGGAAGATTAAAGCCGTAAATATTACCTCCATCGTCCCTCCATGTTGTTGGGCTAAGCGTTAGCGTTTGTAAAACCATGTTTACCTGATAAGCCACGGGCTGATTAAACTCTACATCACCCAGAACACCATCTACGAATAATCTGTTTGTATTAGTAGTATAAGTATTTAACGCGCCATTAATTTTTAAAGTAAGGGATTTGGGATTAAGCTCTGTGCCCGGTTTTACAACAAAATAATATTTTATCCCATCCTTGTTACTGAAATAATGCAAATCAATGTTAGGATAAAAATTAGGGATGTATAAACGCTCGTTGGTTCTGAGATCGGTAATGGCGGGAGAAGCGGCATAACCAAGGAAGAAATTATAAAAATGTCCTTTAGGATTATAATCGTAATACTTTGCCATAGTATTAGAACCTAAAAATTGGCACTGAATGCGCTCAATGGTATCAACCACAGCAGTATCAACATCTGCTTTATTGAATACGAAGTTAAAGGCGTTTTTTTCTACGTACACTTCGGGGTTAGAATTCGTAGTGTAGTATAATACCTCTTTAGCCAAGGTATCATCTGTTCTTTTAAGCTGCCCTTCGTTTTTTAAATAAAGATGAGAGCGGTTTGAAGACTGGCCGTTAAGATCAATTGGAAAATACACGGGTGTTTGTGAAATACGAATGGTTGTATAATCATATTTGGCATTTGAATTAAGGGATGCGCCTGCCACATATATAACGCCCAAAGGATTTACTACAAGATCAACTGCGGCATCGGGACCGTTTTGTGCACCGTTAAACGTTTCTTCCCATGATTTATTTCCGCTTGGAGTAATTTGATAAACTAAAATGTCGGAATTTATACCTGACTTTTGCCCGCAAACATAAAAATGATTTGCAATGGCATCAACAGCGATCTGCGGATTTGCGCTTGTAAAACCTAAGCCTGTGTTCACTTTGTTAACCCATTGCTGAGTACCGGCATTGTTATACATGACAGTATGATATTCGTAAGTACCTAAATTATTTACTACCCCTGTTACTACAAAATTGCCAGTAGCATCAGCGGTGAGGGCGGTAGCCCCACCGCTTGTATTTGAAAAGTCATAAACCTTGCGCCACGTAGTGTTACCGTTATTACCATTATAGTATGCGGTAAGATAATCATTGCCCGTTCCATTGTTGTTAATCTGACCAACCACAACTACATCATTGTTGTAAGGAAGTAATGCGTAAGCTATATCGTTAGAATTAGCTGTACCATTTTCAGACTTTGTCCATACGGTTGCTCCGTTGGTAGGATTAATACGGATAGTAACAAGATCAGAGTTTCCGCTTCCGTTTACAGAAGTACCAGTTACATAAAGGCGATTGCTGTTAAAACCAACAGCAACAGCTTCATCATTTTGGTTGCCCGCGCCCGCATAAATAACAGCAAATTGTATAACCCCAGTCGCATTTAATTTTATCGTTACGTAATCTCTGTTACCTGCCCCGTTAGTTGTGTAGCCCGTAACATAAGCGTTTCCGCTTGCGTCAATAGTGATTGCATTGGCAACATCGTTGGCATTGGCTGCGCCGTTCCAACGGGTAGTGAACAATACAACACCATTCGGATCGTATTTTATAATAAAAATATCACGCCCAGTACCCGTGCCGTCACTTTCTCCTGTGATGTAGCTATTACCAACAGCGTCAATAATAATGGCCTTTGCGTTATCCGTTCCGCCATTGTTATAATTTTTAACCCATTGAAGAGCGCCAGTCTGGTCATATTTGATTGTAGTCGCGTCTTGGTTAGAAGGATTAACAGGATAAGTATAACCTGTAACATAAACATTATTGTTTGCATCAATAGCCGAAGGCACATTGGCAATTTGATTTCGTTCGCTGTAATATTGAACCCAATCTATATTGGGATTAACCTGCGAACTGGTTCCAAGAACTGTTAGGATCATGAAGCCGAGTAGTAATTGTTTCTTCATATTCGATTTATATTGTTAAAGTTAAAAAAATTTACATTAATTTCAAATTGGGGCGCTGGGGAATTCTGATATTTTCCCGAACGTTTAATTAAACTATAATGAGATGTTAGGGATCATTGTTGTACAATTCCATAAACGCAGCTTTCTGAATAAAATTGCCTTCAGTTTTTTTTGTTTTCATTTGATTCTTTGTTAAAGTTCAAAATTTCATCTACCAGTCTCTTACCCCATAGTTCCTTTGCCAACTCATTGTGACATTGCTGTGCGCACTCTTTTATGAAGAGCGATTCCTTTTCTGAATCACCTTGATAAATTTTTGCGCATTTACCATACAATCCTCCTTTCTCAATAATCTTCTCCAAAATTCTGCTTGCGTTTTGACTATCCATAAAAATCGAGGCGTGCCTTACACCATAATTAACTCAGGTAGGCTCTGGAAAGCCTCGTGGAATTAAAAAACAGTGAAGAACACGCCTCTTGACGTGTTACCTCAACTATTTTCCTTTCCACAAGAAATTTTCCAGATTTACCTGAAAGAAAAACGTTTCAGCAACGTATTATTTTGATTTATCTATTTACTATTCAATAAAAATTGTATTTATTAGTATAAAAGTACGATTTAATAAATAAAAAACAAACCCATAGTTTTCTCTAAGGATCAATGGGAAACGCTCGATTTTTCTACCTTTGTTTAAGGATGATTAAAGTTATAGAGAAATGAGTCAAAGGTTTTCAGATAAACTTAACGATTATACAAAATACGCTGAAACCGCCCGCAGGCATTTTGAAAACGGGCTTTATTCCGATTGCGCTGCCAACTGTCGCAAAGCCGGTGAAGCTGTTTGTAAAGTCATTTTATTTCATCGTTATACAGAAAAGGTTGCCCATGAAAAGATGGACAATAAGTCCATGAAAGAACTTATCCTTGTTCTTATAAAAAACCAACTTGCTGAAAGAAAACTCATCAACTGGCTGGAAAGCATTCAAATTATCGGTAACAAAGCAGCGCACGATAATGAAATATATAAGGACGAGGCGCTCTACTCCATTAAAGCACTTGATTTTATCACTTATTGGTTGTTTATTGAATTTATTAAAACACCAATTCCTAAGAGGCTCCTTGAAACATTAAAATCTTTACCTACAACAAAACAAGCCAAAGCAGAACCTACTGTTGTAGAAAAAATTATCATTCAAGAAACTATTATTAAAGAAAATAATGAGGACATACTAAGCAGATTAAAAGAAATAGAAACAAAAAATAAAGACCAGAGCAGTTACCAAGAATTACTGGCCTCAATCAACGAAGCCAAACAAAACATTGAACAAATAAAATCAACAACACAAATTGAACAGAAAAGAAACATTTCGGGAAGGGGATCGAAAAAATGGTTTTTCATTGTTGGATGTGGAATAATTGTGCTTATTGTTGGAGTTGCAGGCGTTTTAAATATTAAATCTGATAAAAAAGCGGCATTCACCATTACAAATAAAAATCCAGACTCACTTTATATAGGAATATATAATCTGAACGTAATGCAGGAAAACCCCAATATCAATTTTAAGATTGAGGAAATACTGGAAAATCACATCCTTCAATATGCAAGAGAATTTTCCCTGCCAATTTCAGTCAGGAAAGTGGAATTAAACTTTAAGAATTTTAATCGGGATGATTCCGTTGTAACCTTTGCTAAAAAAACAGGCTTTGATCTTATTTACTTTGGTAATCTTTACGAATCCGCTTTAAAAGAAGAAAACCAGATAAGTATAAAATCATTTGTGTGTAAAGGGAATAATCATAGAGTAAATGATATTAAATTTACTTCCCTTACAGACAGCTCTATTATTAAAGAATTAAAGGATCAAAGCAATATGGCCTTATTCCTTTATTGTAATAATCGCTTAAGCGAAAGTAAAGGCGACGAACTTATGCCTGTCTTAAATACTCTCACCTGTTTTTCACCAGAAAACAAGTATTCGCGCGATGAATTTATCTGCGAATTTTACAGGAAAAAGAAAAATTATAGGGCAGTAGTGAGCGGGATCAATAAAATTCTCACTTACTATTCCGGGGACAATGCCTATCTGTTTGCATCAAAAGCCAACGCTTTTTCCGAATTAACCATGTACGATAGTGCCAAAGTATATTTTAAAAAGTCGCTCGCAAAGGATAGTACGAATTTTAATACCCTCGTCAATTATGGGCGCACACTCTATAAGATAGTGGATACGACATTGGCGTATCATATTTTTTTAAAGGCACAAAAGTTAAATCCAAATACGGGTTTGGTTAACTACGGGCTTGCCCGGATTAATTTTGATAATGGCAGGTATTCAAAAGCAAAATCTTTTGCCTTACAAGCATTTAAATATGATAAGAGTATAATAGAAAACAACCGATTGCTTGGGGAAACCTATGCGTTCGGAGAAAACAAACAGGATTCAGCAGAATATTTTTTTGGATTGGCATTGGGAAAGGATAGTTCAAATACAGAAGTATTGAATCGGCTGGCGATGTACTATATTACATTTAAACCCAGTAAATCCTCTTTTTCCAAATACCTTTTAAATAAAGCGACAAGACAAAGCAAATCCAGCGAAATCACCAATATTTACGGCAGAGGGATAACGGCCTTCGATGATGGTAATTATAAATCAGCAATTCCTTTACTGGAAAAATCTTACGCCGCCAATTTTGTGACCAGTGATCTATTTACTTCTTTAAGTAAGAGTTATTTTCATTTGGGTAATAAGAAAAAATCCCTTGAGTGGATCAAAAAAGGTTATGACTATGACAGCACCGATGTGAGCACCTGCTTTTTTTATGCTTATATGCTCAGCTATGTAGTACCCGAAAAGGATAAATTCATAATACATCTTTTTGAAAAGATCACAAAAGCTTATCCTGACATAGAGACTTATCGTTTCCATTACATCGATTATATTTACCGCAAGGGTAAGATACAGGAAGCAATTAATATGGCTCTCGTCCAGTATAACAAACGCAGAACTGATTATTTGATGAACAAAGTCTTGGCCAATCTGTATTTTGAATTGGGCGATGGTAAGAATGCAAAACCTTACTTTGAATACCTGAACGTACTTAAGCCGAATAATGATACTATAATGGAAAAACTGGCGCAGTGTATTTTTATAACCAATCCTCAGTTGGACAGCGAGTTTGCAAGAGGAGCTAGTCTTGCCAAAAAAGCGGCAGATATGAACTCTAACAACGTGTCGGCAGCACTAACTGCCTGTAATTATTTTAAATTCGGCAGGAATATGGAGCAGGCAAAAAAATACTACCTCATGGCAAAAAAACTTGATCCGAAAATTATTATTCCCGACATGGAAGAGGCTATAAAAACAATTAAATAGAATGAATAAAGACCTTAATCAGATATTCGAGGAGTTGTTAAAACGCTATACCGCTGTTATTGAAAAAGAGTATTTACATCGCTATAAAAAAGCGAAGGACAAGGAATTTATATTAGCAGAGCTAAAAAATGATACTGATTTTGTTTTAGGTTGGGAAACCCTCACGCTCGAAAACTCCAAGCTCATTGATGTATTTTCCACTCGGTATAAAAGAGGAGAAGACATAAATGACATTTTAAATCATATTAAGAAAACCTTTGGCGAGGTGGATGATGAGCTTCCCTTCAAGCGTATTGAGAACGGTAAAAAAATTACGATTTACCTGAGCGAAGAAGAGAAGGCATTAAAAAAACTGGCTCTTGATAAGCGGAAACTGTTTAAACTTTTGATTCGCTCTATTGCATTTACCGATATACAAAAACGCATGACGGAAATGTTTTCAGAAACAACTCTAAAAAGCAAACTGAATTCATACAACGGCTTGAAATGGACTGCAAAGAAAGATAATAAGAATGAATTTGTACAGCTCATCTATGGACTTCACAAAGCAGGTTTTATTAATGAAGGCAAGGGAGAGATCACCAAAATTATTGAAACCCTTGCCGAAATATTTAAAATAGAACTTGGCAAGGGCTGGCAGGCTAATCATTCCTCAAGCATACACAAAGGCAATCGGGATTACAAAGCAAAAATTTTCAAAACCATTGAGGAAGCCTACCATAATTACTGCGAGGAGCTTCGGGAGTCAGCGAAGAAACGCCGTTGAATTTTCATTGAAAAAAAGCAAGACCGGGCATTTTGCCCGGTCTTTGCTTTTTGGCTATGAGACCAACTTATGAAAAATTCATTGTTTCAATGATAGCAAAAAGTAATAAAGTTCAATTTCGGGATTATCATCCTATCCTTCTGTCAGGAATACAAAAACAAAAGACTTGTTGCAATAAAATTATTTAAGTACTCAATATCGTCTCCTACGCTACCTGACTGCTAAGCGGGAACTCTCTCTATCAGTATCATACGATTAATTTACTCCAAGCCCACCCCAAGTAGGGGAATAGACTCAAAATAGGGGGTAATCTTTACACCACGATTAGGCAAGACACGATACGAATTTGTTCCCGTATCATACGCATAAGATAATAGCCGATTCGTGCAGATAGGTGATTTGTTTTAACTATACGAGCTTTGTTTTACGCTTAGGTGCAGATGCCTGCTGAAATGGAAAATGAAATTAAAAGGGGGGATATAACTTGCGGACAAATCAGGATCAAAAAAATAAAAGAAAATGAAAAAAATAAAAATAGATCAAAAACCTGAAGAATGCCGACAGAACCAAAACACAGTTGCCGAACTTTACAAAGAAAACAAAAACCTAAAAAAAAGAAATATGGAAACACAACAACGCAGATCAGAAATGCACACCGAGCAGCCGTTACTGAAAAAAATCTCACAGGAACCGCCTTGAACAGGAAAATCCTACAAAAATTATCTGGACAAATCTGGACATTCTGGCCAAATCGTGCTCAGAAATTAATAGAAATCTAAATCTGGACAATTCTGGACAAGGGTAAAAACACAAGTTGCAACTTTACAAAAAAAGAAACAAGAAAAATAAAACCTAAAAAAAAAGAAACATGAAAACACAACAACACAATGCCGAGACGCACACTAAAACAGGCTCGGAAGAAAAAAACCTTATTGAAACAACCATCGAGTTACCTCTCCCTCAAATTTCGGCGGGATATGCCATTGCCAGAATAGAAAAAGCGGACATCCAATGCAATTTTATTGGAGTAGATAAGCAGGATAACATCGTCATGAAAGTAAGCTACTTTGAGTGGCAGAAAGAAAAGTTCAATGAAATCATATTGGAAACATTGTTTGCCGAGCTTGGCTATAACATGATCCTTGCCGTAGGAGGTGAGGTAATTTTAAATGAATACAAAGAGAAAGCTCTTGACATACTAAAAAACCGATCCAAAAATTAATTTTAATAAAAAAAACCATGCCTGAGAAAAACAATAACCAAAAAGAAAAGGTGGCCGAGACGCAAAACAAAGCAAAGGAAAAGCCCCTGAGTGGAACCGAAGATTCCTCTAATAATAACAAATGGGAGAAAGCAGCTGACATGATAGCGGGTAACAATCAGTTAATGGCTACTTTATTAAAACTTTTGCTAAGCCCCTTAACACTTATTGCCGGAGCGGGATTGATAATTTATTTATTTTTTAAAAACGATCAGCTAAGAAAAGAAGTGAGCAAATTAAAAGAGGAGAATAAAGAACTCACTGATGAAAAGGAAGCGGTAGCAGAAGAAGCCGATGATCTTGAGAGAAAATACCTGAAAATAAAAAAGGTGTTGGAGCTTGAACAAAACAGATCTGAACAATACCATCTGCCCAAAGAAACACAAAGCACCGTTCACAACATCAATAAAAACAAAATGTCATACTTAAAATAAGAAATTAAAAATAACATGAACATGGAAAATAAAAATTTAGCAAACCAGTACAGTATTCCGGTTGAGCTTTTCGCTGATATACTTCGCATATTACTAAAAAGTAAAATACCCTACCAGATAACCGGGGTAAAATCCCGCACCAACAACATACTGCTTAAAGTATTATACCCTCAGGATAAATCAATGGCAAAAGCTAAAGAAAACATTGAAACTATTCTTGATGACTTCGGGCATTATATGTCAGGGCTCAGCGATGCGGTCATATACTCAGAAGAAAACGAATAATCAGGAAGCGAATAATCAGAAAACGAAGAGTAAAATACCAAACCTTAAATAAAATACCATGCACACAAATTGTTTATACTGCGCAGCGCCATTCAAGGCGAAACGAACCACAAAAAAATATTGCAGCCAGAACTGCAAACAGCTTGCCTATTTTAAACGTAATGGAATGGTATTCGGCGTTAACAGCCTTGCGACTGAAAGTATTAAGCCTGTTAAAGTAAAACAAAATAATCAGGACATAACGGATCATACGATAAAAACCATTTCCGGTACACAAACGGAATCGGAAAGCCAAACACTAACGCAAACAGTAACCAAAACAGCAATGGATCACCTTACAACCGAACCAACAGTAAAGAACGATCTTAATGAAAAGCAGAATTTAGCCTACAATAGTAAAAAGCAAATCTTGTTATTGGATGAAAAGCAATTTGAAGAGCTTATCAACCGTGTCAGTGAAAAACTGGAACGTATAATACAGCAGGGTATGGATAGAGTAAAAGAAGAACTTAAGGTAGAATACGAATCGCTTTACGCTATGGGAGTCTCAACTCAAAATCAATCCGGCGAAGTTTTACAGAACAATACCGCAGAGCTTAATACAAAATCAGGCAACGAATTTATGGCAAACCCCGAATTAAAAAACGAAAACAAAACTTATACGGAACATACGGTAACTGAGAAAAACACAGCCTTTACGGATGATACGGAAAATACCGCAGCGGATAACAAACAGGATTATACGGTAAGCAATTGCGAACAAATTATTCCCGCAACCCTGCCTTACTTGGAATTAATGGATCAAGATGAAAACGAAGAGGAAGAAGAACAGGAAAAAGATGAAAAAGAGGAAAATCAGGAAGAAGAAACCGATGATGAGGATACCGAATTATACGATATAACCAAAGACGATAGCGTAAAGAACAATAGCGTAAGATACCCAGAAGAAAAAAATAGTGTGGATCAGGATAATGAAGTCGAGAAAGCAAAAAACGAT
>JANYIQ010000197.1 GCA_025362575.1 Bacteroidia bacterium | reverse complement strand
CAATTAACCGCGGCGTGGAAATTACCAGCGACGTTGCCGACAGCGATCAATCCATTATCTTAGAACAGGTTGAGAACGGTGTAGCTGTGAGAATGGCGGCAATGTTTTTATTGGCCGGTAAACAGGGGGATTAGATTCATTTAATATGAGGACAAGAAATCCGATTTCATATTTCCTCCTCATCTTTAGTTATACAGTTTTTAGTCAAACTATTCCTCACTTTCAATCAAAAGGAATAATTCAATCTACGGAAATTATATACAAAAAAGAATTTAAGCAGTACGATCTTTTCATTGACGAAACAGATCCGATGACAAAAATTACTTTAACTGTTACTGCTCATTACTTTCAAAACTCAAAAACCTCGAAACTTCCTATTCTGATTATTGTTCCTCCAATTAACGGGATAAGTATTCGCGAAAAGAAAGTGACAAATCACTTTTTAGCTCAAGGTTACCATGTTCTGGTTATTGAACCTATCAAGAACATAACCAACGTTTCGGTTCCAATATCTGAATTTCAGAATAATTTATTATCGTTTGTTGGTGCTGTTAGATCAGTAATAGATGTCGTTTCTAAAAAGCCGGAAATTGACACTACTAATATCTTTTTATGGGCTACCAGTATGGGTGCCATCTATTCGAGCATTGTAATTGGGGTTGATAATAGAATTAATTCAGGAATATTTATTGTAGGTGGGGCTTCGATTGCTGATATTGTTACTGAATCCGATCAAAAATATATTCGTAATTACAAAAATCAAAGAATAAAGGAGGAAAAACTAAAATCAGATGAAGAATTCCGATCTCTCTTAAAAGCTAACATTACTGTTGACCCTTTAAACTACGCCAAGAATAAGCCACCCCAAAACATATATTTCGTAATGGCAACAAAAGACAAAACTGTGCCTACCAAGTATCAAGAGATGCTTTATAGTTCTTTCGGATCCCCAACCAATCTCAAAAAAGTGAAGAAAAAACATGCTGGAGCATTAATGAGTTCACATCTTTTTCATCTAAGCGACTATTCAAGGTTTACGAACAGTATGATCAAAAAGTAGAGCCTTTTATTTCATTTAACATTTAATTTAAAATTGTTTCTTAATTTTGATATAATGAGTCTGCAAACCCAAAAAATACAAATAGCCAAAACGCTTTTAGATACTACTAACGAAGCTCTTGTGAAACAAGTTAAAGCTCTTTTAAGTGCGTATGATACTGATCTGTGGGATGAACTAAGTGAACATCAAAAATCATGTGTTAAAGAGGCTCAATCTGACTATAAAAAAGGCAAAGTCAAAACGCACAATGAAGTGATGAAAAAGTATAAAAAATGGCTTACCAAATAATCTGGTCCTCCAAGTCAGAGAGAACTTTTGATTCAGTCATTCATTATCTGGAATTAAAATGGACTGAAAGGCAAATCAAGCACTTTGTTAAGGAAACCGAAAGAATTGCATATTTATTATCTCAAAATCCATATCTTTTCAGGGGATCTTAAAAGAAAAACATTCACGAAGCTCTTATCACGAAACACAATTTACTAATCTACGAAATCATTAAAGAGGAAAGTAAAGTCGTCTTTTTATCTTTCTTTGACACAAGACAACATCCCAAGAAAAAAAAGCAAGCTGAGTAAATGTCTCAAAAATGGAACGCTGATTAGACGGATTTTGCGGGTATTCGCGCATCAGTGCAATCATTATTTCCAATTCATCCGCGACAATCAGTCTAATCCGCCAAACCCGCGTTCCATCGCCCTAGCTGAATACCTTCTTCCAAATACTCAGCACATACAATTTATAAAGCACACTCACTTCTTTATTACCTGCCTTGTTATCCTGACGAAACACATCTTCCAGATCATTTAGTTTAATGAAATCGTATCGCTCATTTCCTATGACTTCGAACATATGCTTTTTATTTTCAAGAACCCAGCGTTTCATGGGCGTTTCAAAGCCTTTTTTATCGTAGCGTGTGTAAATTTCCTTTGGAAGAAGGTCTTTCGTAGCTTCTCGCAGTAAATATTTGGAAACACCTTTCTGGATCTTACGGTTTCCGTTTATGGAGAATACATACTCAATTAAATTAATATCATCGCTAAAAGGCACGCGGCTCTCTACACTGTGGATCATGCCACAGCGATCCTCACATTTTAGGAATGATTTTAATCGTCCGCCGAAATCATTAGCCAATTGTTCGTTCACTGAATCAAAATATTTTACCTGATTGATGACAGGATAAGAGCTAATGAAATCCGAACCAAAGAAAGGCTGCATATTCATTAAATGGGTATTCTTATTTTGCTTTATTTTTTCTTTGGCATAAAATAAAAAAGGATTGTAGATAGACTTGGAAGATCTTTTAATATCAGCAATTGCTTTGATGCCTAAATTATTCCACTTTGCAATAAAATGATGATGATAGCCCGCAAATAACTCGTCGCCACCCTGCCCGTCTAATACCACTTTTATGTTATTGAGTTTTGCCAGTTCCATCACCTTGTATTGTGCATAAGTGCTGGTGCTCCAGATGGGCACATCTTGGGCGTAAACCAGTTTTTCGAGTTCCTTAAAACAACCTTCGGCACTTGGCTCAACGGTTTTATAATTGCCGTTTACTTTTTTAGCAACAAGTTCTGCAAATTTACTTTCATCGCTGGCATCGTTCTTAAAAACAGAAGTGAATAAATAAACCGGATCTTCTACTTTTTTTGCCATTAAAGTCGCTATCACCGAACTATCAATACCTCCGCTTAAACAAGAACCTACAGGCACATCGCTTCGTAAACGAAGTTCGATCGCTTTTTGTGTTCTTTCACGAACGGCTTCAATTATCTGCGCATCCGATAAAGCATCGGTTGCTTTATTGTATTCGAAATTTAAAGTATAATATTTCTTTTCGGCAATTGTTTTGTTCTTAAGATCAACTATCAAAAAATTTCCGGGAAATAATTCCAGAATGTTCTTAAAGAAATTTTCAGTCTCCGCTTCAATGCGTTCATTAATAAAATAATCGTGAATGGCTTTATCATTTACTGCTAAACGAACAACTCCGCTTTTAATAAATGCTTTTTGTTCGCTGGCAAAAGCAAACAGATCGGCATTGTTCACATAATAAAAAGGCTTTACGCCAAAACGATCGCGAGAACAAAATAAGATCTGTTTCTTTTTATCATACAAACAAAAAGCCCACATGCCATTGAACTTCTGAAGGCAATCTACACCCCATTGTTTATAGGCATTAATGATAACCTCTGTATCTGTAGCAGAAATAAATTGATGTCCGAGACCTTCCAATTCCTTTCTTAATTCAATGTAATTATATACTTCGCCGTTGTAGGTGATCCAGATCTCGGCGTCTTTACTTGCCATAGGCTGGTGACCACTATCTGTAAGATCGATAATGGATAAACGGCGATGTGCGAAAGCCAAATTAGCCTCACCAGTATAAGAATTCAAATGTTGTTTAGGAATGTAATTTAATTCTTTGCTTTTGAAAACCGGAGTGTCTTCAGAAGCCAAAGGTGTATCTTGTGTTTCTGAAAAAAAAGCAAATCCTTCTCCGTCGGGACCGCGATGTTTTATAGTTTGAGAAAGTTTGAAGACGGCCTCTTTAATATTTAAAGAAGAATTTTGTTTAAGCCATATACCTGAAATGCCGCACATTTATTATTTACAAACTATAAACTTATGAATTAAAATCGTAACATCAATTCTTACTTTTCTTATTATACCGGAATGCAAGTCCAACTCTTGCACTTGGCATAAAAAAGAGGCCATTTCCAAAAAATAAACCTTGCGGAGTGGTTAACCCGGCAGTTTTAGCCATAGAATAAGAACCAGGATTTACTTCAAACACCATAGTTCGTACATATCCAACATATGAACCAAAGCACAAAAACTTTTCGATTGTCCATTTTTTGTCTATTCGAAAAGAATTTATCTTGTAAAAAATCCCAATTAAATTACGGGTTTGCGACAATTTGTAATATGTATAATAACTACTGCCGCTCATTCCACCACTCCAATATCCAACATTAGAAGCGTGCCAGTATTTATATGAAATAAATAATCCTCTTGATTTAGATGAGGGGATTCGATAACCGTATTGTTCAATTTTTAGCGAATTAAGCCCAAAACTAAATTCAACACCTTGTCCTTTGAAATTAAGATTAGGCCACATTAGGTTTGTTATTATATCCAAAAGTGGATTTGAGTATATAAATACTGGTTCAAACTCCCAGGAATATTTTTTTTTAAACTTTTTTTCATAGGCAAAACCCAACTTACTATCGAAAGCCGAGAGTATCTTTATCTTAAAAGTGCTTTCAAAATCAAACTTATTTTCTCTTTTGGCGATCTGGCTTTGAATTGTCCTTGTGGTGTCGGCACTTGAAGTCAGAGTAATAATTTGAGCAGGATTGAAATAATCTATAACCCCATTCTTATAACGAATCTTAGTCACATCTTCTTTTGAAATGGAATAAACCGGTCCGTTTAAATTATTGAAGCGATAATATTTTATCTCTTCTTGAGATATTTGTTCAATCTTAGAAGCAATTTTATCCCCATTCCGAAAAAACAATGTATCCTGACCAAAACATTTGGCTGATAAAACCAGAAATATGATCAGCCATTTATACATTTACTTTATACTCCGATCTTTTTATTTACTATTTCAATGATTTCCTGTTCGAGTGCAATTGTATCGTTCTCAATTTTCTTTCCTTTGGCGATGATCTCATTCACATAATTTTTATCATCGTAACCACTCGCATTAATTCTCACATTCATAAAAGCACCTAAAACGGCGGTACGTGCGCAAAGCGCGCCAACACCGGCATCCGACACAGAGTTCGGATTTCCAACCTCGGCCATAGCTTTAATTACCTGCATGCTTCCATAAGCTGCATTCATCACTTTGTACGGAACTTCGATCGCGAATCTTGTTGCATCTTGTATCGCTTGATGGCGTAATGCTTTTTCGGCATCATTCGCTTTCGGCAAACCAAAAGCCATCATGATCATGTTAAATGCTTTGGTATCGGTATCTACTAAATGCAATAATTCATTTTTGTATTGCTCTCCTTTTTCGGCCCAATTACTGAACTCTTCCCAACGATCGTCCCAACCTTTTTTATGTGAAGATAAATTCGCTACCATTGTTGCCAACGCTGCTCCTAAACTTCCTACGTATGCGGAAATAGAACCACCTCCGGGTGCAGGACTTTCACTTGCTGTTTCATCTGCGAAAGCGATCAAGTTCATGTTAATGAGTTTTGAATCTGCAGGATCTTTCAACAGATATTCAATGATGCGCTCGTCGGGTTTGAATGGCGAAAGCTCATCAAGGCCCATGGATTTAACAGCGATCTTGATCAATTCTTTTTCGCTTACACCTATACTGCGTTGCTGCTTTTTTAAAAAATATTTTCCTGCATCCAACAATGCATGCAAAGGAATTAATCCTACCAATTCTGAACCCGTTACACGAATACCGCGTTCGGTGGCTTTTTTACACACTTCATCAAAAGCCATGTGAACCGGAGTAATATTGATGTTGGTCAGGTTCATTG
>JANYIQ010000176.1 GCA_025362575.1 Bacteroidia bacterium | reverse complement strand
TGTGATAGTAGGATTTCCTGGAGAAACGGAAGAAGATTTCAAAGAAACTTTTGATTTTCTTCATTCGATCGATATTTCTTATCTGCACGTATTTACCTATTCGGAAAGAGACAATACCCAGGCACTGGATATCAAGGCAATAGTGCCTGTTCCTGTACGCAACGAAAGAAATAAAATATTACGCAACCTTTCTTTTCAAAAACTGCAATACTTCACGGCACAACATGCCGGGCAAACCCGAAAAGTATTGTTTGAACGCAGTCGCGCCCAGGACATGATGGAAGGTTATACTGACAACTACATCAGAGTAACTGCCTCTTACCGCGCAGATTGGGTGAACCGGATTGTGGAGTGGGTATTGTGATAATTATCTTTCGTGCATTCATTCCCCTAAAATTTCAGGAAGAATATTGGATATGACCTATTTTTCCTTTTCGTATGCTTCCCACCCTAATGAAAACCCGGGACGGGATATCCTTAATTCCTGGGTATCTGGCGTAAATTCCTATCCTAATGGTTTGATATTGATTATGTTAATTTAAAATATTAATATTCGCAAATGGTTGAAAATCAGTGAAAATTTGCTGAGCTAAAATATTCTAAAGTAGATGTTGCGACCTCGCCAAGAAATTGGAGACTTTTATTCCATTAAACGTTCACCACTAAAAAATTAATTCTGTTATTTTACAATGGCCTATTTTTGAAAATATACCAGAATATCTTTATTTAGTGTTTAGAACGGATATATGTTACCTGAAAAAATGAGCAGCTATTTTAATTTGGAATGGAAAGCTTTTCCCCTGGGTAAAATTATCCTCAGCTTAATAGGTTTTGAAAGAAATTATTAAATCATGTTTCTGATAGAATTCAATCATTTTTAGAATAGTAAAAGATCTTTCTATGGTGAAAAAAAGAATTTTAGTAATTGATGATGAGGTCGATTTAAGTGAACTAATAACCCTTCTTTTGAAAAAAGAGCCTTTTGAGGTTTTTTACGTGAGTAATTTGCTGGAAGCCAAAATTCAAATAAATTCAATTATTTCGGATATTGTTATTTTAGACTACATCCTGCCGGATGGATCGGGTCTTGAGTTTTTTCGGAATAATAAACTTTTACTTTCAGAATCCATGGTAATTTTTATGACCGCTGATAGTTCGCCAAAACTTCATGCAGAAGCGCTTGAATCAGGGATTGATTTTTATTTACCAAAACCTTTTGATGTCTGGTCTCTTCGGGAAATCATAATGAAAATTCCAATAAATACTTATTGAAGTAATCAGCCCGCATTTGCAAAAATTGCAGTCACAGAATAATTTGCGAGATTTATAATCTTTTCTAGTACCTGCGGAATAAATAATGAATAATGAAATTACCGATAAATTAAAAGCGCATACTCTTCTTAATCATCAGATTTTAGAAAAATCTATAATTGAAATGATTAAAAGGATTCAGTCTGAAAAGGATTATATCAGGCTTATGCAAATTTTCTATAGTTATTTTGGCGGCTTGGAAAGCTTAATTAAGGCCTATATCAATTCTGAAAAGCTGCCAGATAATTTGAAAAGGAGAAAGGTTGGTTTGGTATATAACGACATTCTTTCATTAGGAGGGGTTGTGCCAAAAACACTTTCTAAGGAGAATTTGCCATTAATTAATAATCATTTTCATGCCTTTGGTGCATTATATGTTTTGGAAGGTTCTACATTGGGAGGGTCTCATATAGAAAACATCCTTAAAATAAAATACTCTATTCCGGAAAGTTCGTTAACATTTTTCAGGGGTTATGGCCAGGAAACAGTTTCGATGTGGAACATATTTAAAGTCTCTCTGAATGAGTTGACAATGGACGAAAATGAGGTTTTGCAAATAATATCTGCTGCTGATGAAACATTCGCTAGATTCAATCAGTGGATTAACAAGAATACCTGATCTGTACAGCCCCAATAAGTAACTTTTCTTCACCTCCGTTTTTCCATCGGCATTATTGATATTTATGGAGACTACAGATTTAAATAACTGTGACCGTGAACCTATTCATATTCTTGGAAAAATTCAGGATCACGGGTTTCTGATAGCTATTGATAGCAATTTCACAATTACCCATTGCAGTGAAAATATTGGAAACTTTCTGGAAACGAAAGCCGAATGGATGTTGGGCAAGTCGATTACCATGCCAGAGGATCTCATAAAAAATACCGCATCTGATACTTTCATTAATCAGTTAATTAAAACGGGAATGACGATAAAAGGATTTGTGCCGCAAAATCCTTATCGCGTTTCCCTGAAGGAAAAGCATTTTAATCTTATTTTTTCTCAATCAAATAACTATTTCCTCCTCGAATTCGAGCCTGAATTTTCTGATCTCCATAAAGATTTGCAGCAAATTCTGGAGGGTACCATATCTGAAATGCTGGCTGATTCTGATTTAGCGCAACTGCTTATCAATACAGCCAAAGAAATAAAAAATATTATCGGTTATGACCGGGTCATGATTTATAAATTATATGATGATGGGCATGGTGAAGTAATAGCGGAGGAAAAAAACATGGATCTCAAACCCTGGTTGGGTTTACATTATCCGGCTTCTGATATTCCAAAACAAGCGAGAGAACTTTATAAAATCAATTTAACCAGGCTGATCTCAAATGTTTATGAAAGTCCTTCGTCTATATTAAGTATTGTGGATCCGGCCGTCAATCCGCTTGATCTTACAAACGTGGCTCTTCGGGCAGTTTCTCCAATTCATATACAATACCTGAAGAATATGGGTGTTGAATCCAGTTTTAGTATTTCTTTGATCAATAATGAAAAGTTATGGGGTTTGGTCGCTTGCCATAGTTATTCACCGCGTTTTATTAATTACAAACAAAGACAGGCTTCAAAACTAATTGGCCAGATTTTATCATCGGCCTTGAGTTTTCGTAAGAATAAGGAGGATGAATTCAGAAAATATGGATTGAAATTAAAAGTTGATGAGTTAATAAAGCAACTATTGAGGGATAACAGCCTGGAAGAAGCGCTTTGTGGTCATGAAGTCACCTTATTGAATGCAGCAGAATCAACTGGTGCAGCATTTATTTTTAATAAGGAGATTCACCACTTGGGTATTACACCGGATGATGCGTTTATTCATGAGCTGGTTGAATGGCTTCATGAAAACAGCGAGGCTTCTATGTTTTATACCGACAGGCTACCCCAGTTATTTCCACCAGCTATAGCTCAGAAAGCATCTGCAAGCGGTATTTTAGCCTGTCGCATTAATCGTGAATTAAAAGAATATCTATTATGGTTCAGGTCAGAAGTGATCACAACGATCAGCTGGGCGGGAAATCCGGATAAATCCATGATTCCGGATAAAGAAAAAACCCTGCAAATTTCTCCCAGAACCTCATTTGATACTTGGGTTCAGGCCGTTCAAATGAATTCGTTTGGCTGGAAGGATGAAGATATACAATCCGCCTTACAACTTAAAGAAGAGGTGAATTTTGCGATAATCCGCAAGGCAACAGAACTTCGTATACTGAATGAAAAACTTAAAGTGGCTTATGACGAAT
>JANYIQ010000169.1 GCA_025362575.1 Bacteroidia bacterium | reverse complement strand
ATCGGTTCGAATCCGATATTCTCCACAATGGATCAAAAACCGCTTTAGCGGATTTTAATTTTCCAGACAAATTCAAGCTTGCTTGAATTTGTCTGGAAAATTAAAATAAGGTTGCTTAGCAACCTGTTTTTGATCTTGACTTTTGAAGTCTGAGGATCAACGGAGTTAATCCGATTTTCCAGACAAATTCAAGCTTACTTGAAATTTGGCAGGAAAATTAAAATAAGGTTGCTTAGCAACCTGTTTTTGATCTTGACTTTTGGTTGTGAGGATCAACGGAGTTAATCCGATATTCTCCAACATTTTTATTACTGTTCTTTAATTTAAAACGGATCAAACTGAAATGAAATTGTACTGGTTATATTTGGCGCTGGGAATTGTGTTTGAAGTATTAGGTACAGTTTGCATGAAGTATGCTGAAGGCTTTACTAAATTATGGCCATCCGTCTTAGTCTTTGTTTTTTACGGATTGAGCCTTGGCCTATTAGTTCTGGTTCTTGAAAAAATGGAAGTAAGCATTGCTTATGCTGTATGGGCCGGAGCTGGTACAGCTTTAATTGCTGCAATAGGAATTGTCTTTTTTAAGGAGCCTGTATCAGCAGTTAAAGTAGTATCGATTTTATTAATAGTTGCAGGAATAATTGGACTGGAACTTTTTTGATTAGAGAATGATGAAGAATATTTTTATTACCGGAGCAACTGGATTTTTGGGAGGTGAATTACTTGTTGATTTGTCGAAGAGAAGTGAAGTTGGTAAAATATATTGCCTGGTGCGTTCCGGTTCAAAGGAAAAAGCTATTCAGCGATTGAAAAAAGTTTTCGATTTTCACGGAGATGTTTTCGATCCTAACAGAATTATTCCTATTCAGGGTGACTTAGCCCAGGACGACCTAACCGAAGATCTTTGTGAGAATACAACATTAAGCGATGTGAACTATATCGTTCATTCGGCCGCTAACACTTCTTTTTCTCCTATTTATGATAAGATGGTGGAGGAGATAAACATCCACGGTCTTCAGAAAATTCTGAAATGGAGTCAGACCTTAAAAGAGCTTGAGACCTTTGTGTATGTTGGTACTGCAACTATTTGTGGCAAACAAGCCAGAGATAGAACCATCACCGAATCAGAGTCGCCAAATTTAGAAGCTGAGCATTTAGTGAAGTACACCTACACAAAAATGCAAGGTGAAATTGAAATCGCGAATCATTTACCGGCCGATAAAATATTAATTGTTCGTCCTTCCATTATCTTAGGAGATAGCCGCCCTTGGGTTCCGCGCTCTTACGTAATTATGTGGACACTTGCTACCGTTAATTTCCTGAGATTGGTTCCCGGTAACGGAAACTCTTTGCTTGATATGGTTCCGGTTGATTATGTTTCGGATGCGATCACGAAATTGATCTTCGCGAAAAACAGAAAACACCAGGTCTATCATATTTCCGCCGGCGAAAAAGCCGCTACAACTTCTGTTGCTATTTGTAATACAATTGAAAAGGCGTTCCCTGAATTACCGAAATTTAATTTTGTTGGGCACGAAATGCTTCGCGACATGAAAATGTGGGCACGTAAACGTTTAAGCGCAGATTCCAAACTGAACGACTACCCTGAGTACCTCGATTATTGGAACAGTATCATGGAAGATACAAGCGAACTTCGCATTCTAATGGGAGGCCTTGATCCTTACATTGAATTTATGGAATTAGGTCAGGTGTTTGATAATACAAGACTTCTTGAAGAGAATATTGGTGTGGTTCAATCTAAACCCGCACATGAGTATATTAAAACCTCGGTGCATCTTTTAAAGGACATCGATATTTTTGAAGCTGCCCTCGAGCCTTAGGCTTTAGTTCTTATTTAAACGGTTCAACTCCCTTTCAAAATACAACTCTGAGGTTAATAACGAACCCTGAATGCGTTTTGCGTAATAAATGGAATCCATAGTTTCCTTTTGTTTTTCTTCTACAATTTTTTTCTGATGCTCAATTATGGCTTTTTGTTTTCGGATCACTCTAAAGCGATTGAAAAGAAATCCGGCGAACAACAGAACCAGAAGTAAGCCGGCTCCAACTGAATAACTCACTAAAGTTTGTCTCTTCTCACGCTCATCGGATAATTCCAATTCTTTTTTATGCTCAGCATTTGACACCGCCTGTTGTTTATCAAAATCACTTCTGGCTTCCAGTCGGCCCATGTCCTTACTTTTTTCCTCATTAAAGATCGAATCCTGACAAGCCTTGTATTTTTTGTAATGAAAAAGAGATTGGCTCAGTTTTTTAGTAGAGTCATACAGATCACTTAAATTAAGATGAGCATTACTCATGTCGTCGAAGGACTTTATTTCTTCGGAAATGGCAAGTGATCTTAGTAAATAACTTTCGGCTCTGTCGAAACGCCCCATTTGAATGTAAAGAGCCCCGATATTGCCGCAAACAGTAGCAATTCCGGCCTTATCTTTTATTTCTTCTTTTATTTTTAGGGCATATAAAAAGTACTTCATTGTTTTGGGGAAATCCTCCAAGCTGTAATATAAGGTTCCGATATTAATTAAAGAGTTCGCAATTCCGTTCTTATTCCCTAATTCTTCTTTGATCGCAAGTGCTTTTAAAAAATATTCCAGCGCTCTTTTGTAATCGTTTTGGTATAAATAGACACCTCCGATATTATTGAGGTTATTGGCCATAAGCGTTTTGTTCTTTGTGCTTTCGGCCATTTCCTGAGATTTTAAATAGTATTCCAGAGCCTTCTCATAATTTTGCTTATTGTCGTATATAACACCCACATTACTGAGAATGCCGGCCTGCTGTTGTTTATCACCAATTTCAACAGCGATGCGATAGGCTTCAAAATAATTGTCAAGGGCTTTAGGATAACTTGTGGAACTGTAATAAATAACTGCAATGTTATTCAGTGCCTGAACTTCGCCTTTTTTAAATTTGAGTTTTTTTGTAAGATCTAAAGCTTCTTTTCCAACAGCGAGTCCTTTATCAAAATCACCAAGGTTTTTATATTCCCAGCATAATCTTACAAGGTGACTTACTTTCAGGCTGTCTTCCTTACTCGATTTAAGTAATACAAGAATGGAATCTATACTTCGATTATTTTGGGCAAACGAAATGCTGCATCCTATGACCAGGCAAAGAACAAGTAGAGACAGTATTTTGGTTTTAATAATAAAAAAGATTTTGTATTGCTAATATAGTGTTTTATAGAGCAATATGTTATCAGTCCCTATATAAATTTGTTCTTTCTCGCTTTTTCAATGGCTTCCGCCTTTGAATGCACTTCGAGTTTTAAGTAAATATTTTTGATATGGGAACGAATGGTTTCTTTATCTACAAATAACTGATCGGCTATGGAAGAATAACTTTTCCCTGAGGCAAGCAGTTCTAATACTTCTAATTCCCTTGCACTTAAAGGGCTCTGACGGTTACGATGAAATGAAGAAACAACCATACGGGCTATGTTTGTTGTCATTGGTGCGCCACCACCTTCGAGTTCCTTCAGGGAGTCTATTAATTTCTGAGGTGGAATATTTTTGGTAAGATAACCCGATGCGCCTTCGCACAGAGCCTTAAAAACCAGATCATCATTTTCGTAAACGGTTACAACCACAACTCTGATCTTAGGATTGATCACCTTTATTTTAGAAATGGCTTCAATGCCATTCATTCCCGGCAATTCAATATCCATTAAATAAATATCAGAATTGTCGTTGCTAATGTTTTTTATCGCTTCCTCAGCATTGGAATAGGCTTTCTCAACTGAATAATCGGCACTCTGATTTATTAAAGCTGTAAAGGCTTCACGAATGATCGGGTCGTCTTCCACTAAAACAATTCTCTTTCCTGCCTTGCCGGCAGGCAGGTTTAAATTTACTTTGTTCATTGTCAATTGGTTTTAGTTATGATTAATCTGATCGTGCTTCCGGCATTTATTTCAGAATCTATTTTTATCTGTGCTCCAACTCTTGAGGCTCTTTGATTCATGTTAGAGATCCCGAAACTATTCTTGTTCTCTTTCTGATCAAAACCTTTGCCGTTATCTTTTAGGGCGAGAGTTATTTCTGCAGGACTTTGTTCAATGCTTAATGAAACGGCATTAGCCTTTGCGTGCTTCATGATGTTGGAAAGAGCCTCTTTGTAGATCATGGCAATGTTACGGCCGCTTCCGGGTAATTGCTTCAGTTTTTTGAGTTCCTCATTTAATCCTATTATCTCAAAATTTATTCCGGTACCATAAAACAATTCATCACCAAAATCTTTGATCCGGATAATGATCTCAAAAAGATTATCGTTACCGGGATTAATGGACCATATAAAATCTTTGGTGCCTTGATAAAGCCGCGAAGAATTCTCAGAAATAATATCTAAAAATTTCAGTGACTCAGTATTTTCTTTTGGCATTTTTATTTTCGCCATTTCTACAAGCATGGATATTCGGGTAAGTCCGTTGCCAAACTCATCGTGCAGATCTAAAGCAGCGGCTTTTCTTACTTTTTCGTTTTCTTCCTGACGAATGTATTCGATCTCTTTGAGATGTTCAATTTTTTTGCGAAGGCGATTACGGTAGATCAACCAACTCATTCCAATTAAAAGCAATCCAAGAAAAATGTAAAACCACCAGGTTTGCCAGAACGGCGGTTCAATAATGAAAGTAAATACAAATGATCTTTGCGATTCAATTCCATCCGGATTAATGGCTTTAACTTCGAGAGCGTAGGCTCCCGGTGCAAGATTGGCAAGGGATAGGGAATAGGCATCGTTCAATTCGACCCAATCGGTTTTTACTCCGCCTTTGAGTTTATATAATAATTGCGTTCTGTTCTTTCCGGAAAAATCCGGAACAGAAAATTCCAGGTAAATGTCATTTTGATCGTGCTTAAAATTGAGTAAAGAATTCTTTAACAATAAGGAGTCTGAATTCTTCTGATTAATTTTGAACGAACGCAATAATACAGTTGGTGGCAAAACATTTTTCACAAGCTGCTCAGGATATAAACTTACTATGCCGCCTAATCCGCCGAATAATAATTCTCCATCGGCCGAAGCATAGAAACCGCTATAGTTGAACTCATTGATGAACACTCCATCTGAACCGCGGTAGCTTCTGAATTTTTTTTGAACCGGATCAAATACAGAGATCCCGTAATTGGTGCTCATCCAGAATTTACCTTGCTTGTCTGCCAGTAAGCCGTAAATAAAGTTATTTGTTAAACCTTGCTGAATATGAAAATTCTCAAACTTTCCACCGGCAGGATCTTTAATAACACTTATTCCCTTGGTAGTTGCAACAAGTATGTTGCCAGATTTATCTTCGTTCACATCCATGCTGATGTTAGCAAGCATACTTTCTTTGTTGGATGGATCGTATTTGAAGATCTTATTTTTATTATTTTGTTTGTCTAAAAAGATCAGGCCTAAGTCAGTACCGATCCACCAATTCTTCTTACTGTCGATGAACATAGTACGTACACCGGTAATTTTTACAGCAGAATCATTGATGAGGACCGAATTAATTAGTCTAGTGTTTTTTGTTTTCTTATTGAAAACGGCAAGTCCAACATTTGCACCCAACAATAAACTATCGTCATTAATGGCAATGACGTGAATGATCAGGCTTCGTTTATCCGGAAAAATTTGTTCTGCAAAAGGGATCAGAACATTTTTCTTCTTATTGATCTTATAAAGCGAATTCGACGCGGCTACCCAAACATCATCGTTAGCATCACAGTACAGCGCATCAATTGGCCTGGCACTTGGCATGATGCTTCTTAAGTTAATGAAAGAGTATGTTTTTAGTTTGCGATCAATTTTATAAATGCCGGCATAAGTCCCCGACCACACAACGTTTTCACGGTCTTTAACGATAGAGAAAAAACTAGGCTTCTCATCTTTTAAAAGCGAAGAAACCAGTTGAAAAGAATTTTTAGAGTAACTATAACTGAACACACCTGCATCACGTGAACCGATCCATACAATATCCTCATTAGGATGTTTACTTTGGTAAAGGCAATTAATGAAATTACATTTTAGACCATATTTGATGGCACTGTTATCTGTAAAATGTTTTTCTTCTTTAAAAGTTCCATCTGTATTTCCCGATAGAACAAAGATTCCGTTGCTGGCTGTTCCTAACCAGAAATTATTTCTGTTATCACACAAGCCCGAACTTATAAGGCCCAATGAAGGAGATCCGATGGAAAATAAATTTAATTTAGAATCCGCTTTTCCGTAGGCGTAAAATAAATTTTCCTGAGAAAAATACAAGGTATTGTTCTTGTAAAAAATAACACGACACTCTTTATTTAAGTTTTCTTCCCGGTTTTTTGATGGCGTAAAGAATACGAAGTCACCTGATCCGGCAGAGTTAAGGTATACGCCTTCATTGGAACCAATGTATAAATTCCCTGAGTTGTCAGAACAGGCAGAATAAATGGATAAAACCGAAGCATTATTTTGATTGCGTTTGAAATTAAAGTAACTCAGTTCGTATTGTCGGTTCTTTGAAAGTAGTTCGCAAAATCCTTTTGAGGTCGACAGAAAAACGCGATTGTTGAGCAACCATATTTTTAGAATAAATCGACGCCCTGCAGAATTAAGTTTTAAGAGTTCAGAAATGTGAGTGGCTTTAAAGGTTTTTAGATTTAGCAGATCCAAAACTCCGGTTGTGTTTAATACCCAGATATTACCCGAAGAGTCAGAAGCAATATCTGAAATATTATCTCCTGAAATGGAGTTGGGATTAAAGGGCTGAAAATTGAAGCGGTCGATCTGTTTTCCGTCATATCGGTTCAGGCCATCCTGGGTTCCAAACCAAACATAACCTTGGTTATCCTGCGTAATATTGGTAATACTACTTTGAGAGAGTCCTTCATCTAACCAGATCTGATCAAAGAATCCATTATCCTGTGCCCTTGTTGTAAAAGCAAATAATAGAAATAGCGTTATTTTACACCAAAAGCGCATAATACAAATTTCGCATTTAAAATGAAATTCGCCTCACCCAAAATGGGGTATTTACTGCAGTTAAATTCTTTTGAATGATCTTTTTTCAGGCATTTCATTCTGACCATCTGCTACCAACGATTTATCCAAACACCAATACTTATCTTTTAAAATGCGGGTTGGAATCCATCAAACAAAAAAATGTTTTCAGCAATGTTCATTAACGTAATATCTTCCTTACAAAAGCCACAGTAAAATAACTCATCAGGAACACGCCTGAAAAGCCTTCAAGTGCTGCAAAGATCTTGAGATAACCATCAGCAAAATAGTCGCCATAACCAATGGTGAAAAAAGTAATGGCACTATAATACATGCTGTTCCAGAATTCATGAATGTGTAACAGTTCGGGAGGTAAGGTGCTTGCTACGGAGCCAAACCCGGGAAAGAAATCAGTTATAATATAGTATAGTAATCCGTAAACAATTACCGTGAAACAGGCATTTAAAAGCACACGGGTAGGGGCAGTGGCATAACGTCCAACATAATCAAAAACATATTTCTGAAAATAGTAATTAGGATAAGCCCATAGCGCATTCTTTTTATCTTTTAAAATGGCATCATTAAGGTTTGCTTTTGATTCACAGCGCTTAAACTCTAAATAAGCTCCGTCCTCATCTTCGTACTGACCGTTATTCCTGAAATTTTCCTTCAATACACGAAACTGTTCTGCTTTTTGATATAATGAAGTTGTTTTCTGATTATAGATAAGATCGACCACATCGTTCTCTCTCCAGCTGATAAATAAGCGTCCAAGAATACGCATATCAACAAGATTCATTTCCTGGATCACAACTTTTTCTCCAACGGGCTTTACATCTAAAATATCGCGAACAATGGTATTGCTCAAGTCAACTAATTTGCATTCGCCAAAGCGAAGGTCCATGTAGCAATTCAGAGGACAACCTTTAAATGATATGTCTGAAACACGCGCCTTATTAAAGCTTACGGTTCCTGTTCCAAAATCTACAAGATCAAACTGCGCTTCGCCATCTGCGAAATCGGCAAATTCAAATGTTTTTTTTCCAACGCCAAATGTCGAACTTCTGAAACTTACTTTACCGTTTCCAAATTCAACACCTTCAAAAGATACATCGCCATCATTGAACTCAACTCTTCTGAAATCTATTTTTCCACCTCCGAACTCAACGTTTTTAAAGTCTTTCTTTCCTTTTCCAAAACTGGCACGTTCAAAGGAAATATCACCGCTTGCAAAACGAGAAAATTTGAAATCAACGGTTCCATCACCAAAATATGTGCTTTTAAAATCAACGTTGCCATTGCTGAACTGCCCGTCAACAAAACTCAGATCACCGGTTCCAAAATTAGTATTATTAAAAGTAATATCGCCGTCACCAAATTTTACAGACTGAAAACTGGTACTTCCGCTTCCGAATTTAGCTTTTTTAAAACTCACATTACCATGTCCAAAATTAGCATTGAAAAAATTGGTTCGGCCGTTTCCAAAAATGGCTGAATCAAAAATGGTTTTAGCGCCCTCAAATTCCGAGTAACTAAAATCAGTGGTTACATCACAATCAAAAAATGCTTTTTTTGCCGAAAAATTAATTAGCTTAATGAATACGTGATCATCTAAACCTTTGCTTACCCTATAATCAGTGAGTGAAAAATCATTTATGTAGCAATTATTTAAATGCAGATTTTCTCCTCGGTCTATCATGCCGTAAATTTCATCTACGGCTACTACGGCATATTTGTATATGGCAACACGCTTATTGTTTTCATCAAAAAAACTTATTGCAGCTGTTTTTTCCCGGCCAAAAATGGGCTTGTCTTCAATGTTAACCTGATAACGTAATAAATGGTGCTCGTGCAGCGGACTCTCTAACATACTAATGCTTAATTACGAGTGAAAGTAGCATTTAGGAGCGAACAAAGCAAGTTTTTTATATGGCTTTTATTTCCAGTGATAGCAAGCCGTTGGATCACTGAAGCGTTTCCAAATATCCCAACTGCAAATGCCACCACCCCTATTAAGTTGTTTAAAAAATATTTTCTTTTTCTTACGCCAAAGTTTGATGAAAGCAGAGTTGTGTTTTTTTGAGATCTTTTTTTCATTCGAAAAACTTTTTCCCGAAAATTCATCTGATCTTACAACAGTTTTTTTTATTTCTTTACCCATCAATTTAGCGTATTCATCATCCGCCATTTTTTGATATTTGTGGCAAGGACAATTCGGATTTCTTGGATCATTTATGTCGTATGATTTCTTCAGACTATCTTCATAACAAATATTTCCTGCATAAATATTGGAAATGGCAAACAATAAAAACAGGACCGACCAAAAGCCGACCCTGTTCAAATTATTTATTTTCATGGTTTTCATATTTTCTTTGTATTACGTCATTGCGAGGGAGGTACGACCGAAGCAATCTGAATTGTGGAACAGATTGCTTCGTCCCTCGCAATGACGAACTCCTATTAAATCACCGCTTTTTTAATCGTTACTTTTTCAGTAGCACTCCAGGTTTTAAACTCATTGGTATAATATAAGTAAGCTGAAGAAGCAGGCGCATCATATTCTCCCGGCATTTCTGCTTTAAGATCAAGATTGATCTCTTTTACTGATTTTGCAGCCATTCCGCGATAATACACAGCAATATTATTGCCTTTGATCTCATAATAATCAAACACTTTTTTCTCCTGCAGTTCTTTTAACTGCCATGGTTGAACAGAGAAGCCTGCCGGGATACCAATGATCGCCATTGTACTTGGAACTTCTTCGTTCTTTTTGTTGGAGATAGTTGCAGTCAAACGCACAGTTTCTCCAACGTTAGCAAATTTACTTGCCATTTTTGTTTTCAGATCAATACTGCATTCTTTATCGCTGTTCGGTAAAGCAGTGCTCCAGTTTACTGCGATTGAATAAGGAAGGGGAGTTTTAACGCCAATGTATTTTACTTTGATATCGTGTTTACCTTCTCCTTTAATGAACTCTTCTAAACCTTCAACTGCAATGGCACCTTTATCTCCGGCTTTGTAATTTTTTTCAACTACTTTTTTACCGTCAACAAAAATAGCAATGGTACCGTCTTCAGTTGTTTTTTTGCTGAACTTAGCATACTCAGTTAAACATTTAAGCGCTAAAATTGTACCCTGAGTTGAACTGAATACTCCTGAACCGCTGCGTGTGCTTACTAAGAACTGCACTGCAGAGTTTAGTGAACTTGCACTTTTTCCATTGGCTTTTAAGATGCCCATGATCGCTAAAGAGGTAGTTTCAATTTTTAACGACTCTCCCTGAGAATAAGTGATCGAGTGCGTAGCTCCATTAAAACTTCCTTCTTTATCCTGTTTGCTGATCAATGTTGCTAAAGCGGCATCTCCTTTAGTTATTTCTTTTAAAGAATAAGCTGCATTCGTCATCATCGCTAACATATATGGATCTTTTGTTTCGATTGCTTTTTTGTAGGAAGTTTCAAATTCTTTTTGAATATCGGTATAACCACCTTCTGCTAAAGCATAAACAATGTATGCGTTCAAAATGTCATCGCTTATTCTTCCGAAATCATGATAAGCATGTTTTTCTCTTGCGAATCCGCCTTTACCATCTTTGTGGCTCATTAACCATTTAGATGTGCGTTCCATCATTTTAGCATCAACATCTTGCCCGGCTTTTTTCATATCGGCAAATTCCATGATACCATAAGCGGTTAAGCCTTCGTGACCGGGATTAGCACCGAACCATTCGTAACCTTTTTCAGATGCTTCAAAAGATGTTAAGCGTTTATAACCTCTGTCTAATAAGTCTGTAGCGCGAGCCAGAGTTTTAGTGTCTTTACTGTCGGTTGATTTTAAATAATCCAACACCATTGCATTTGGATAAGCAGAACAAGAAGTTTGTTCAAAGCAACCGTAAGGCTCCTGTAAAATACCTTCCACACCTTTCATTAAATCGGAAACAACATTCGGGAAAGCAGTGAAGTTTGCTTTTAAAGAACCGTTCACCATTTTATTAATTTCGAAAGAGTATTCTTTTTCTACCTCCTGAGCCGAGAAAGAAGCTTGCACCGGAAATCCTTTTGGTGCAATTTTTATTTTTTGCGTGAAAGCATCTCCTAAACCACAAGCTTTAAAACTGATGGTAAATTCACCGTAACCAATTTTATCTAAAACTTTATAGTCTAAATAAATGGTTTTTGCTTTACCGGGCATAATGGTTTGTGCGGTTGGAATAGTTGCCAACTCTTTTAAACCATCCGGCGCAATTACAGTGATAACGCCACCAAGCGGCGCATCTGTATTATTTTTTAACGTTAAAGGAATAGAAACAAAATCTTCAGTTGCAACTTCAACCGGAATTTTGGTGGTCATGGCAAATGGTAATTGTGAAAAGAAATTTTGTTCTGTTCTTCCTAAAGTTCCATCACTTCCAACTCCTTCAATTGTGGTGCGGAAAGATGTAATATCATCGGAAGTATAAAACTCTAAAGTTTTTTTACCGGTATATCCAACTTCAACATTCGGATTCCAGTAGATCGTATTTCTGAAGTCAGTTCTTGTTTCCACATTTTCCTGTTTGTCGTATGTTGGGGCATAGAACTGACGTGCACGGTAATATGCCTGAATAGCCGGTTGATTTTGAAATTCTCCTTCATCAAGATCGCCACCAAAATCATCAGCTCTGCGATCACGTGCTGCAATTGCTTTTTTTCCTGCAACTTTCTTGTCTTCATCTTTAAATACTTCTTTTTGCGCCTTTTCTTGTTTTGCTACTATGCTTGCCGCTTTAGCTAAATCGGGTTGTTTTAAACCATCTTTTGATTTTGATGCAGGCGGAGCAGGAGGGCCCTGAGCATGTTTTTTATCGTTCTTAGCTACTACATTGTTTTCTAATCTTTTTTGCATAGGAGCTTTTTCAACTATCATTGCCGCATCTTCCTCATTTACTGCACCTGCAGCAACCATGTTGGGCTCAGCAACAGGAACACCTTTGCCGGCTTTACTTCTGTTATGTCCGCCCATTCCTGAACCGGTATTGTAACCATAATAATTGTAGGTTTTTTTATACATATACAATACCATGTTTTGATTATAGTCTTGTATGTATTGCGATTGAGGATAAAATCCTTCGTTATTAAATGCCAGTGTAACCGGACTTGACAGATCTAATTTTTTTAATGAGAATTTTCCTTCTGAATCTGTAGTGTATTCAACGCCACCTGGAATTTTAATACTTACATTCGATAATGGTTTACCATCATTTGCATTTAAAACTGTTCCTGCAAGTATTGCTCTTTCGCCTAAGTAATTAATAGCAGGCAATTCTTCTTCCATTACTTTTTCCCAGGTAAATCGTCTCCAGCCACCGGTCATTAATAAATAGTCTAAAGCTTTGTCTGCTTTTGCTTCTTTTTTATTGAAGTAAAATGCCGGCTCTTCAATTTTTTCTTTAATGTCTTGTTGTATTAATAATTGAGATAAAATATTTCCTGATTTATCATCTGCAAAAGAAAGCAACTGATCGTTCACAACCGATAGAGATAAATTAGCCGGCATTGGTAAACCACGTTCGTCTTTTACAATAACGGTCATTTTTACTTTTTCACGAGGCAAGTATTTATCTTTTTCTGTTTCGATAGAGATATTTAATTGCTTGTCTTTGTTCACAAAAGCCAAACGCTCTGCACGCGCAATTCCTTTTGAATCGAATAAAGTAATTTGAGAAACACCGATCGGGAAATTAGCAGTTGAAAAAGTTAATTTGTTTGTTCCCTGTAAAGCTTTAATTACGGTTGAATAGTACATTTTACCACGAACCTGAGCTACCAGAGATAATTCTTCGTTTTCAGTAGTGTTAACTGTAACGCCAACTTCTCCTAATTTCGAATTATCAATGCTCATTACATAACCGCGTTGTAAAGCTTCCGGTAATTTGAAAGTTTGTGCTATGCCTTCGGGCTTTGTGATTTTTACAATGTATTTTTCGTCGGGTTGCGGATTGAATTTAAATGCCCCCATACCTTGGTGAAAACTTGAGAACGAAGCAACACGACTTCCTTTTTCAGTGAATACAGCACCTTCAACGTCGGCAGGTTTATCAAATTCATTCAGTGCGCGAAAAGCAACTGTATTATCTAAACTGCTTACCAGATCGCCACCTTCAGGGTACATGGTAAATTTAACCGAGTTTAAAATAATAGGAATGGAACGCGAAACACTTTCTGTGCTTCCGTTATAATCTATCATCACATTCAGTAAACCGTCATTTGTTTTTAATTCCTTCGGTAAATTAAATTTGATATAACGCATTCCATTCTCATCTGTGATATCCGATTTTTCAATAATTTTTTGTCCGTTTAGATTCGCTACAAATTTTATTTTGTAATCAGATAGTGGTTTGTTCTCATTGGTATTCAATTCTAATTTGGCAATTACTTCATCGCCTGAGCCAAACGCTTTCTTCTCAAAATCTAATTTCATTTTTAAGTTAGGAAGCACCACATCTTGTACTTGTATGTCTTTTACAAAAGCATTGTCTTCGCCTTCGTTCTTCATCCAGCTGGTGTACGCACGAATTTTATATAAACCTCCCAATGCTTCTTTATCAATGGCGAAATCACCGGCAGCTTTTCCGTTCTTGGCAATTAAGTTTATTTTGCGTTCAACGGTTCCTTTGGGATTTATCAACTCAACATGAATGATATCACTTTTTGTAGATGATTTTAAACTAATGCCATCTCTTATATAAGCCGAGATCCAGATATCGTCGCCAGGTTCGTAAAACGGTTTATCTAATTGCAAGTATACTCTGTCTTCGGGCGAGTGTTCATTATAGGCAGTTAATTTATTCTTTAACGACTTGATAAAATCGTTTTCCATGGCTTGCTGGAAATAACCGCTTGGGGTCATCCAAACTAAGGTCGACATGGTTACCGCGCCCAAGGCAGCGATGTATGACAGTTTTTTGGTTTTAGTTGTTTGCATATTCATATGTTTGAATGTTTAAATGTTTGATGTTTAGTGTTTTATTGTTTTTACAATGAAGTATGTTTACTCTGCTTCATTGTTTATATTGAGATGTAGTGCTTTGAAGGATTCCATAAAAAAATTTGAATATTTGTTGAAAAATGCCTTGAAAGCCACGTCAATTCAAGGACTTGTAATTTGTTAAATCGGATCGAGAATGCTAATTTTGGGTGCAGGGATGGTCATTTTTCCAAAAATATTCGAAGGCTTTAATTTAGTTGCTGCTCAAAGTCAGCGTTACGTTTTAAATACCGAAAGTCCGGATTACAGTCACGACCGTGATCTGTTTTTAGAACAAATTGGTGTAAAACCGGATCAATTGGCCGGAAGTAAATTAGTGCATAGCAATAAAGTTTTGGTTACCAATAAGCCAATTATTGATGAGGGCTATGATGCTATTATAACAAATACTCCCGAAGTTTATGTTTGTGTTTCAACAGCCGATTGTACGCCCGTTTTAATTTACGATACAAAAAATAAGGCAGTAGCTTCCATTCACGCAGGCTGGAAAGGAACCATTTCTAAAATTGTAACCGAGACTTTAAAAGCAATGCAAAAAAATTACGGAACCAAAGGAGAAGATTGTTTGGCTTACATTGGCGCTTGCATTGGGGAAAAAAGTTTTGAGGTGGGCGACGAAGTAGCCATTCATTTTAAGGATGACGAAAAATACTTTAATATAGAGAAACAAAAATATTTTGTGGATCTTAAGAAAGCTAATAAAAATCAATTGCTCGAATTCGGAATTAAAGAAAATAATATTGAAGTCTCTGATTACTGTACCGTTTTAAATAATGATCTTTTTTATTCTTACCGTAAAGAAAACGGGAAAACGGGGAGGATGTATGCTTTGATAGGGATGAGAAAATGAAAAACCATCTTCAGTCCATGTAGCGATCAAAGTATTAGCTAACCTTGGTGTAACGAGGTTTTGCATTCAGAAAAAGCCGAAAAACCGAAATAATTTGCTAAATTTGAATAAATGTACTGTAGGTTTTGAACATAGCTATTTTATGATGCGCTGAAATGTTGGATTTTGTATCTTTTTTGACCAATATTTTTAGTGGTTTTATTAGATTTTGAATCGCTTTTTCCGCACTTAAAATCCTGTGTCTTCACGGACGTAAGGTTCATAGAAAATACTGCAAAACAATATGGCCTATCTCATTTTCCAAAACTGATCAACTATTTTTGTTTAGCGGGATTTCAACAACAAGCTTACATCCTTTTCCTAGTGATGAATTTATATAAAGTATACCGGAAAATAATTGTACCCTTCTTTTGATATTGAGGGTAAGAGAAGCGTGTTTTTTAGCTCACGACCTTAATTTGTGGAAGATACCAAAACAAAAGACCCCAGGCTTAATACTTAAACCGGGGATCTTTTTGTCAAATTTATTTTTTATTGTTGTGAGATCAATCGACCGGATTGAATCACTTTATTATTTCCAGTTACTTTGTAAAAGTAGATCCCTGAAGGTAGATGACTTGTTTCAAGACTTGTTACTTCTTTTGTTAATGTTGTTGTAAGAACAACTTCGCCTAATACATTCACAACGTTCAATTGTGCCAAGTTAACCAAAGAGGCGTCTACCAAAGTTACTCTAATTAATGCGCTGAATGGATTTGGTGTTATTCTAACAAGATCTACGGTACTTGTTAAAGAAGCAAAACCTAAAGACCCGCATGCTCCATTAATGTTAACAGTAGAGGCATTGGTAGCCAATGCACCATTTGTTGTTAATGCTCTTCCATCTAAATTAACACCTGTATTTAACGCTATTGCTCCATTATTAGCAACGATCGTTCCTTTAAAAACGGAATAATTATTAATATTAACTGCTCCATCAACTTTCCAGTATACGTTTTTTGCCTGAGTACCATTTTTTAAAATTACTTTTGCATAGGTGCTTGTTGAAAGTGACCCGTTAATTTGAATAACAAATACAGCATTTGGATTATTCAATCCGTTTAGAAAAAGTGTATCCGTTAAAGTAGTAGCAGCTTTCATTATGTAAGTATGTGGTGTGAGTACTAAATTACCACCGAATTGCGCCGGATATAATAATTCAATATCAGAAGGCAATGTATTTAAATAATTGTAAATATTTAGAAGATCTGCAGCACAAGCAGCAGTACTTCCATCAGGAATAGGGTGTACAGTACCTGCAATAGTTAAGGTATTAAACCCTGTGCATAATCCAACATTTGTTCCAACATCACCAATAGCTGAAGTAATACCTGTATTAGTAACAGGTCCATTAGCAGAAAATATTGCATAACAACCGGTAGACGCTAAATTAGGTGCCGCCGGGCCTGTAAGAACTGGACTTCCACAACCAATAGGTGTATAAGCCATAACCCCGTTAACGGTAACTGCTCCATTTATAGAAAGCGCTCTTCCTTCTAACGTATCTTGTGCGTTCATGTTAATAGCTGCATTGTTAGCGATAATTGTTCCACGCATTGTTGATCCTGCTGCCATACTAACTAAACCTTCAATTTTCCAAAACACATTACATGCTTTAACTCCATTTGTTAGAATAACCCTGGCACCTGCGTTAGCAGAAAAAGAACCTTGTATTTTAAAAATAAATACAGCGTTTGCATTTCCTTGTCCGTTTAGAGTAAGGTTTAAATTCAAAGTGGTTGCTCCGGCAATAGAATACACCCCTGCATTCATGGTTGTTCCGTTTCCTAATAAAGGCGCAGGAAAAGCAGTTGGAGTTGTACCATTCAATTGATTGTATGCAGTAGTAAGATCCGTTGCCGCTGCTGCGCTCACAAGATCATTATCGTGCATTTGTCCATTAACGTTGCCAAAAGCGGTACTTGAACCACTATTTGTTCCAACATTACCTGTTATTTGTGAGGTTCCTATGTTGCTCACTGCTCCAGCACTTGTGAAAAGCACGAAATTGACGGTTGTGCCTAAAGTAGGCGCTTGTGCTATGCTGGTGCCCGTAGACGCCAGGATAGTGAAGGTGGTTGCAAGAATAAGTAAATTATTTTTCATTTGTATTGTATTAAGTTTTGAATGTATTTTCATAACATCTCAAAGGTGCGCAAGTAAAAACCGAAAAAGGTATACTTCAAACCTTATTATTTGCAATATTTATTGGTTTGGATGGGGCATATAAAAAAAGGAGAGTTCTTTTGAAGAACTCTCCCGTTTTGGGAATAGATTTTGGGAATAGAATTTTATTTCTTTAAGATAATGAATTCAGTACGTCGGTTCTTCTGGAACTCTTCGTCAGAACAGTTTGAAATAACAGTTCCTTCACAAGAACATCCATTAACAGGGTTGGATTCGCCAAAGCCTTTAGATGTTATACGTTCCGGTTTTGTAATTCTTGATTTGATATACCATGCCGATACTTTAGCTCTTCTTTCAGATAGTGCCTGATTATATTCTTTACTGGCGCGGCAATCTGAATACGATCTCAGTTCAACAACGATATTCGGATGATCATTCATCACTTTAACGATCTTAGCTAATTCGGTTACCGCATCAGGGCGAAGATCAAACTTATCAAGGTCAAAATAAACGGTTTCAGTTTTAAAATCTCCTGTGAATGTATTACTCGCTTCTACAATTTTTCCTAAGTCAGCTCCAACTTCTATTTTTTTGGCGATGGCTTCTTCTTTACTCAGTAAAGTAACATCGGCATTAACAACGTAATCTTTTTCGCTGGTAGATACTTCTGTCTTTCCTTCACTGTATTTTTCCTTTTTTCCGGTTAATGCGAATTTTTTATCAGTAGCCACTAAAAAAGTAAATGCGCCATCCGAATTTGTTGTCACAGTATCCATTACCACACCTTTATCATCGAATAAAGTAATGAAGGTGTTTGGAATTGCTTTTGAGTCTTTGTCTTTAGCGATACCTTTTATTTTTTTACCAATGTTCAAAGGTTTTAAAAGATCGAAAGCATAAATATCATCAGAACCACTTCCACCGGTTCTGTCAGAAGAAAAATAACCTTTGTTGGTTGTTGTATTTGCAATAGCAGCGTAATCGTCGTATTGTGTATTTAAAGGGAAACCCGCATTATAAGTTATGCCTAATTTAGAACCATGGGTAGGACAAATAAAAATATCAAGTCCGCCAAGGCCGAAACGTCCGTTAGAGGAGAAAAATAATACTTCATTGGTTTCTTCAAAGAACGGAAACACTTCATCTCCTTCGGTATTTATTTTTGTTCCCATGTTCTCTGCTTTTCCCCAGGTTCCTTTTTCGTCTTTCGTTACTTTATAAATATCTGTTCCACCAAAACCTCCCGGCATATCACTTACAAAATACATAACCGTTCCGTTAGCATTTAAACTAGGGTGACCAACCGAATAATCTTTATTGTTCAGGTAAAAAGGTTCCTCTTTCGACCATTTACCGGTTGTGTTGTTTGTGAAAAATATTTCAAGGCTAACTACCTTCTCTTTTTTAGAAAGGTCATAGTTGTTTTTAGTAAAGGCTGCGTAATTGCCGTCTTTAGTAAAACTAACTGGGCCATCATGCATTTTGCCATCTAATTTTCGGGCTAATACCGATGGTTTTTTTAATTGATCGCCGTCCATTTCTGAAATGTAGATGTCTAAATACGGTTCGCCGTTCCAGTTTGATTTGCGTGCGATCATTTTCGCATTGGAACGACTTGATGCAAAAACAATAGAATTTTTATAATAAGAAGTTCCAAAATCCTGGGCAGTTGTATTCAAATCCAACGCATTTATCTTGTATTTTCCATCATCCGTTTTTAAATTACTCATGTTAGCTTTATTGCCATCATAATCTACCGAACGCAGGTCGTTTGGTTTAAGATTTTTGTACTTATCCATCCATGTATTGGATTCATCATACTTGCCATTGCTTTTTAAGATCATGGCATAATTAAAATAATCTTCAGATAAATTACAGTCAGGCATGGTTACAAGTTTTGCATAGGCAATTTCTGATTCAGTATACTTGTTGATGTTAAAGTAACTTTTAGCTAAACGACGTTGACCCTCCACGGTCAATTCTTTCGAATGCTTGTAGGATTCAATTGCTTTATCAAAAGCGTAAATAAAATAAAATTTGTCGCCTTTCAATTCCTTGCCGGATTTGTTGGCTGCAAAGACGTTAATGCTAACAGCAATGCATAAAGTGATTGTAAAAATTAATGATTTCATATTTTTTATTTTAATGATCTTGTTTGATTAAAAATGTCGTGGTGTATGTATTTGTTTTTTGCTGAAGAAAATAAAATCGTAACGTAAGCAGATCTCATGACTTCCGGAATTATACCTTCCCGTTCTTAATCCATACGAATAGTCGTAAGAGTAACCCGCGTAGAGTTGATCTGTAATGTTGAATCCTATCAAACCTCCGAAAGAATCACCTGTGCGATACATAGCTCCAAGCATCAATTTTTTAAAAATGATAAAAGAAGCGGTAAGGTCAGCTTGTACTGGTGCTCCGGGAGTGGCTTTCACTAAAGTAGTAGGTTTAAAAGCAAGATTTTCGCCTAAATTAATTACACCACCCATTATAAAAAAGTAGTGTCTTTGTTCTGCTCCTGTTAAATTAGTAGCTGTGATCGCAGAATAATTATTTTGTATTAAACCCGGTACTGAGATCCCGGCGTAAAAACGTTCTCTTGAATAATAAGCTCCAAATCCAAAGTTTGGTAATACCCGATTCGTACTATTGTATTGGAAAGCAGGATCACTTTGTTGATCTAATTGCAGTGAACTTAAATTGCCCTGAAAAATATTTGCTCCAGCGCTTAAACCTAAAGCCAATTTTGACTTCTTGGTCAGATTCATGCGGTATGCAAAATCAGCAAAGATAGAAGTGCGGTTGCTGGGGCCGATCTTATCATTTAGAACTGATAAACCAATTCCGATATGTTCGTTAATGATCGGGGAGTGCATGGTTAAAGATTGAACAACAGGTGCTCCTTTAAAATTTACCCATTGAGAACGATGAAGTGCAGTTATTGTTAAAGCATCTCTGCTACCGGCATAACCCGGGTTAACCATCAATGTATTATACATGTAATGTGTATACATTGGATCTTGCTGTGCCTGGCTGTTTAGGGCCCATATGGTTGCAACTACCGCGACTATTATTTTTTTAAATGTTTTCATATCTTGTAATTTCTATAATGAATAATTTTTAATTATCTTATCTATTTAAGTAAATGGTTCCTTTATAAACGGGTGTTCCATTGTTCAGATCAAGTAGGTAAAAATATGTTCCTACCGGCAATTCATCGCCTCCGATCCTTATTCCTGTTGTAACTTTGCCACTCCAGGTATTTTGATAATTGTCGGTTTCATAAACTTTATCTCCCCAACGGTTAAATACTGTAAAGTGGTTCTCAGTATAAATACTTATTCCCCTAACAAAGAATACATCGTTTATTCCGTCGCCGTTCGGTGAAAAACCTTCCGGGATAAAAAATTCTGTTACTGAGCAATCGTTTACTATAACTGCAGTTGTGGTTGAAGCGAAACCGCATGTTCCAGATGCAACACTTAATGAATAAGTACCTGCGTTTGTTGTTGCAGAATTTGCGATGGTAGGATTTTGTAAGTTAGATGAGAAAGCGCTTGGGCCTGTCCATGTATATGATCCGGCTGTAACGCTTTGCGCACTTAAGTTGATAGAACTTCCTACACAAACTGAAGAATTACTGCTGGCCATTGCAACTATTGCCGTGCCAGAAGAAAGCGATACCATGATCGACGTATCGTTTGGAGCACATGATCCCATCACAATAACATTATAGTTAGATGCAACATCTAAAGCACTTACCGGGTTAAGAGTAAGGGTAGCTGTAGTTGCCCCTGAAGTGTTTCCAGCGTTAACAAGATTAATGTTTCCTTTTCTCCACTGGTAAGTTAGTGAGCCACCGCTTGCAGCTGTAACAAAACTAACTGAACTTCCCGGGCAAGCCGATTGATTAGTTGGTTGGGTAACAATATTTGGACTGTCAATACTCAATGAAACATTTGTAGAAGTAGCATTAGGAGCGCATGCTCCGGTAATAACTACATTGTAATTTGAAGAAACATCAGCAACACTGATAGGATTAATAGTTAAAGTTGCTGTAGTTGCTCCTGAAATATTTCCGCCATTAATTAAATTAACAGTTCCTTTTCTCCATTGGTATGTTAAACCTGTTCCGCTTGCAGCAGTTGTAAAACTTACTGAGTTACCCGGACATGCAGCCTGGCTTGAAGGTTGTGAGGTTATGTTTGCACCGCTAATTGATAAAGAAACGTTTGTAGAAGTTGCATTAGGCGCACAAGCTCCTGTTACAATAACATTGTAATTTGTTGCAACATCAGAAATACTCACGGGATTAAGAGTTAAGGTTGCAGTAGTTGCTCCCGAAATATTTCCTCCGTTAATTAAATTTACTGTTCCTTTTCTCCACTGGTAAGTTAAACCTGTACCACTTGCAGTAGTGGTAAAACTTGCTGAGTTACCAGGGCAAGATGCCTGGTTGGAAGGTTGCGAGGTTATGATCGCACCGCTAATTGATAAAGAAACGTTTGTAGAAGTTGCACTTGGCGCGCAAGCTCCTGTAACGATAACGTTATAGTTTGTTGCAGCATCGGTAATACTTACCGGATTAATAGTTAAGGTAGCAGTATTTGCTCCCGAAATATTTCCTCCGTTAATTAAATTTACTGTTCCTTTTCTCCATTGATAAGTTAAACTTGATCCACTTGCAGCAGTTGTAAAACTTACCGAGTTACCCGGACAAGATACCTGGCTGGATGGTTGCGAGGTAATACCGGTAGCAGGGTTTACTGTTAAAGAAACGTTAGTTGAAGTAAAGTTAGAAGCGCATGCTCCGGTAATTACAACATTGTAGTTAGTGGCGGCATCGCTTAAACCAACAGGATTAATTGTAAGGGTTGCTGTTGTAGCGCCCGAAATATTTCCACCGTTAATTAAATTTGTAGTGCCTTTTCTCCACTGGTAAGACGAACCCGATGCAGCTATTGTAAAGCTCGCCGATGAACCCACGCATGCTGTTATATTTGTAGGTGGTGAAATAACACTAACTGAAGCAGGAATAGTTACTGTAGCTGCTGAAGTGCTTAATGCACCTGTTGTAGTTAAAGCCCTTCCATCTAAAGTAACACCGGTTGCAAAAAGTATTGCAGCATTATTACAAATAATAGTTCCTCTAAAAATAGAACCTGTATTAAGACTTACTGCACCATCAACCATCCAATAAACATTTTTTGATTGCGCACCGTTTATCAAAACAACTTTTGAAAGCGAGCTGGCAGATAAAGCACCTTTTATTTGCAGAACAAATACAGCGTTAGCATTTCCTTGTGCGTTTAAAAAAACAGAATCTGTTAAAGTTACCGCACCATTCATTAAATAAGTATGAGGCGTAAGTACAAGATTGTTTCCAAATTGTGCAGGAAATAATAAAGTAATATCTGTAGCTAATGTATTCAAATAATTATATACTACTCCAAGATCGGTTGCACATTGTGATGTAGAGCCGTCAGGAATTGGATGTATTGTACCTGTTGTAGTTAATGTGCTATATCCGGTGGTTGAACCGTTGTTCGTCCCAATATCACCAACAACATTAGTTGCGCCAACATTTGAAACCGGACCATTCGTTGAAAATAAGGCGTAACAAGCTGTGGTTGCAAGATTGGGAGCAACAGGACCAGTCAATAAAGGGCTACCGCAACCAATGGGTATGTAACCTAAAGTTGTGTTCACCGAAACAGCGTCATTTGTAGAAAGCGCTCTGCCTTCTAAAGTATCACCGGCGGTCATGTTAATTGCAGCATTATTTGCAATGACAGTTCCTTTCATATGTGTTCCGGGCGCCATACTAACTAAACCTTCTACTTTCCAAAACACATTACATGCCTTAGCACCGTTTACTAATTTTACTTTAGAAGAAGTATTTGTTGAAAAAGATCCCTGGATCTGAAAAATAAAAACAGCATTAGGATTTCCTAAGGCATCTAATGTTAGATTCAGATTCAAAGTAGCAGGCGCCGAAATTGAATATACACCTGCAGTAAGGATCTGACCGTTACCAAGCAATGGAGCCGGAAAGAAAGAAGGCACCGTTGCATTTAATTGATTATAAGCGATCAATAGATCAGTAGCACACTGTGCGCTTTGAGGCCCACCGGGATACATATTTCCATCAACGTTCCCGAAACCACTAATGGCTCCACTGTTTGCGCCAACATGTCCTGTTAAATGTGTCATGTAAGTTATTCCTGAATTTGTAACCGCTCCCACTGAAGAGAAGAGAACAAAATTTGCTGCAGTTCCTAGCGCAGGAGCTTGTGCCAAACTTATGGCCGGTGCTAAAAATAAAAGACCCGCAGTCAGTATATTCACTATCTTAATTTTCATGGTACTAAAATTTATGTATGAATTAATTTTCATGTGACAAATCTCCCAAGTTTATAAATCAAAAACTTATAAAATGAATGTTATTATTTATATTATTCACTGGATAGTAGTTTTTTATGGCAAAAGGAGAACGATTCTCATTTTTAGAATTATTAAAAAATTAAATGATGTCGTTGTTAAAAATGAAAGTGTTTTTAAAACATGGATTTAGGTAACATTCTTGTTTTGAAAAAATTAGCAGATCTTTTTTTGCTTACCTAATTTCTAATTGGAATCAATTTCATAAAAAGAAATAGCGCTAGGATTAAATCCATTTGATTTCTTTTGAAGAGAGTCGAATGGCAGAGCCAGCTATCGGAACGGCTGGTATGCCTTTAATTTAAAATAAAAAAACCATGGTAATTTCATACAAAGGTTTTTTGAGCGAAAATTGTGGTTGGGCTAGGGAATGTTAAATGTAAAAACAAAACCCGTCACAATTTCTTGCAACGGGTGCTACAATAGGATCTATAAACAAAGCGCTTGGAGTACAGAAGACCTTTTTTATTGTTTAATGAATTTGGAAGAATAAGTTGGTTTGCCAAGAGAGTTAATTTTTAAATAATAAAACCCCTCCTGCAATTTTGAAACATCAATTGTTTTTGAATACGGAAGTTTAAGAATTGTTTGACCCAAAGAATTGGTTATTTCAATTTCTGAATTATCTAAATTAGTTTGTTCGGTTTCAATTTGTAAAATATTTGAGGCCTGATTTGGAAATATTTTTAAACTAGTTGAATTTTTAATTTCATCAAAACCTAAAGAGCAACTTGCAAAACAAACTACTCGAACGCGTTGGTTATTTTCATCAGATATATAAATATTTCCGGAAGCGTCAAAAGCAAAACGTTCTGCAGGCTTAATCTGTGCTAAAATAGCCGATCCACCATCACCAGAATACCCACTAATGCAGGTGCCTGCTATTCTGCTTATTATGCCAGATGAAATCTTCCTGATTACACCATAATTATAGTCTGCTATAAATAAATTATTCGCAGCATCTAAAGCCAAACCACGTGGACATCCTACTTGAGCTGCAGTTGCTAGCCCTCCATCGCCTAAATAGCCCGCACTTCCGGTGCCTGCAATTGTGCTACTCCTCAGACCTGAACCTTTTTACAAGGCGGGTAGGGTGGGGCTTGCTGGGCTGCCCTCCTGACTGGTGAAACAAAGGTGAAACAATTTTTGGACTTATTTGGACAATTAGGGAGTCCAAATAAGATAATTATGTTATAAAATAACTCTGGTGACAAAACCCTTGGAATAATAGTGTTTTCGATAATTCCAGCCATTCTCATTTATCCGAATTAATGCGGATTAATACGAATCAAAATGGAATAATGCGAATGAATTTCAGGTTAAATTCGGATAAAGTTGATCATTTTTTTGCCTTACGGAATTTGTCCGCCACTTGCACCTAACGGTTTGATCTTGGAATGCAACTAAAAGAAGTGGCGGGTTAGGAACACTCAACTGTCTATACCCACTAATGGTAATTAGTTGCAAAACGGTTTTTATACGCACTTCCCCGCCATTTTTTTCGGAGGTGCTGTTAGCAGCTGGGTTATTTTTTCAAGTCATAACGGTCTGCGTTCATTACTTTTGTCCATGCATTTACAAAGTCTTTTACAAACTTTTCTTTGTTGTCGTCTTGCGCATAAACCTCAGCATAAGAACGTAAAACAGAATTAGAGCCAAAAACTAAATCAACTCTTGTAGCAGTCCATTTTGTTGCTCCGTTTTTTCTGTCAACAATGTTGTATAAATCATCAGAAACAGGTTTCCAGGAATAATTCATGTCGGTTATATTTACAAAGAAGTCGTTACTTAATACACCTTCTTTGTCTGTGAAAACACCGTGTTTGGTTCCGCCATAATTTGTGCCTAAAACACGCATGCCCCCAATTAGAGCTGTCATTTCAGGAGCGGTTAAACCCATGAGTTGTGTTCTTTCAAGAAGTAATTCTTCTGGTTTAATGGCATAGTTTTTTTTAAGCCAGTTTCTGTAACCGTCATGAATTGGCTCAAGCACTGAGAATGATTCCGCATCTGTCATTTCCTGAGTTGCGTCTCCACGCCCTGCATTAAAAGGAACTTTAATATTTACACCTGCATCATGAGCCGCTTTTTCAATTGCAGCACTTCCTCCTAAAACAATTAAATCAGCGATACTAATTTTCTTGTTTAATCCTGCTTGCAATTCCGTTAGTTTATTAAGAACTTTTTCTAAACCTTTTGGTTCATTTCCTTCCCAGTCTTTTTGTGGAGCCAAGCGAATTCTTGCACCATTTGCACCTCCTCGGTAATCAGAACAACGGAATGTTCTTGCGCTGTCCCATGCTGTATTAATAAGTTCTGATCTTGTTAAGCCACAATTCAGAAGTTTTGTTTTCAAGTCTTCAATTTCTGAATCAGTTAATTTGTAATCAACGGTTGGAATTGGGTCTTGCCAAATTAAATCTATTTTCGGAGCATCAGCACCGAGATAGCGGCTTTTTGGACCTAAATCGCGATGCGTTAATTTAAACCATGCCCTTGCAAAAACTTCTTCAAAATATTTTGGATCTTTATAAAACTTCTCAGATATTTTTCTGTACTCAGGATCCATTTTCATTGCCATGTCGGCATCTGTCATCATTGGATTTCTGCGAACATTCGGAATGTGTGCATCAAACGGTTTGTCTTCTTTTTTTATGTTAATTGGCTCCCATTGCGAAGCGCCTGCCGGACTCTTTTTTAATTCCCATTCATAATTCAATAATAAATGAAAATATGTATGATTCCATTTATTCGGAGTAGTAGTCCATGCTCCTTCCAATCCACTTGAAACCGTATCTTCTGCATTGCCTTTCTTTTTAGGATTCATCCATCCAAAACCTTGCGTTTCCACATCTGCACTTTCAGGGTTTGAACCTAAAATAGAAGCATCACCATTTCCATGTGCTTTACCAAGGGTATGGCCACCAGCTGTTAATGCAACTGTCTCTTCATCATTCATTGCCATACGTTTGAATGTTGTTCTTACGTCTTTGGCAGTTTTCAAAGGATCTGGTTTTCCGTCAACACCTTCAGGGTTTACGTAAATTAAACCCATTTGAACAGCAGCCAATGGATTCTCAAGCGATTCGCTATCCGAACTACTTGAGTAACGAGATTTTGCAAGCCATTCTTTTTCGCTACCCCAGTAAATGTCTTTTTCAGGATGCCATATATCTTCACGTCCACCTGCGAAACCAAATGTTTTGAATCCCATAGATTCGTATGCCATATTACCAGCTAAGATGAATAAGTCAGCCCATGAGATTTTGTTTCCATATTTTTTCTTTATAGGCCACAGAAGTCTGCGTGCCTTATCGAGGTTTACATTGTCAGGCCAACTGTTGAGAGGTGCGAAACGTTGATTTCCCGTATTTGCACCACCACGTCCGTCAGCCAGTCGGTATGTACCTGCTGAATGCCATGCCATGCGAATCATTAGGCCACCATAATGGCCCCAGTCGGCCGGCCACCAGTCTTGACTTTCTATCATTAGTTTTTTTAAATCATTTTTCAATGCTTCAAGGTCAAGTTTTTTGAATTCCTCAGCATAATTAAAACTTTCTCCTAGCGGATTTGTCTTTGTGTCGTTTTGATGTAAAATATCAAGATTTAGCGCATTTGGCCACTTGTCCATAATGGAATTTTTGGTTTCTGTATTTGCGCCATGATGAAATGGGCATTTTCCTTTTTTTGAATTTTCCATTGTCTTTTAATTTTAAATTTATTGTTGTTTGTCTTGTCGCTGTTGCCTTAACCTTGCTGCTAAAGGTTTCGGGGTTGGCGTTCGGCGGGCTTACGAAGAAATCCGCGTCTACAAGTACCAGAGTTAATATAAAGATACAAAAGTTTTTATTACCTCGTTCGCCCGCTGACGCAATTGCCCCGTGTTACCTGAAGGTGGCGTTCCACTAGCTTTTTATCAACCTTAGTTAGTGTCAGAACGGCCTTAGCCGGGGCGGTAAACCCTGCAACTAAATTAGCGGTGACAGAAATGAACGTTTCTTAGAGTAATATTTCTACACGAACAGTAGTAACAAAAGCAATTTCAGACCAAAATTGCAATTCATTTTAGCCGGGCAAAAAAAATGTTGGGTAGAAAGCAAATTCTCCTTCTTCAAAAAACTTTTTATGCCTTCTGCTTCCAGCTTTGCTACAAAATATAAGCCTCAATGATGTAGGTGTAAGTATTGAGGGTGATGAGCTGTTCGGGCATGGTTTAAAATTAACTACTAATCTTTCTTCAATTTATTTAACATTCGGCTTATGTTTTTTTCGCTGGTCATTAAGGCCGATTGGATGTGTTTTGCATAATGAATAGAATCAAGGATCTCCTTTTGTTTATCCTCAATTGCTTCCTTTTGCTCTTCAATTTCTTTGGTGCGTCGCTTCACCAGTTGCTCTAATTCTTTTTGTCGTTTTATTAGTTGTGCGGTGTGAATCTTGTTATATCCAAACATTATTCCGATAACAATTAAAACATATACAACATAAGCTAAAGTTGTTTTCCACCAAGGTGGTGTAACGCGAAACGAAAAAGAAGTGGGCTCACTCCAGGTGCTTCCAAAATTACTACTGCTAACTTTAAATGTATAATTTCCCGGAGCAATGTTCCGGTAATCTACTTTTGGCTCACTCTCTACAGGGCTCCATGTTTTATCTACACCTTCTAAAATGTAACGGTAGCGCACTTTATCTCTATTGCCGATATAATTTCCCGTAAAATGAAAAGTGATATGGTTTTGATCGTATTTCAAAATTAATTCGGTAGGTAATTGATATTCGCCCTCCGTACTTTTCCATTTAATATCGGTAGTGCCTGGAAGATTGTTTAAAGTAGATCTGAAATGGTAAAGATCGCGCATTGGGGTCCAAATGGTATCCGTAGCCAAGATCAGATCCAAATTAGTGGTATCAATATCAAAATGTTTTTCTTTTTCCATGATATCAATGGCCGTAATACTTGGCTTATGCGGCATTTGCTGATAGTTGGAAGGTTCATAAATAGTAAGTACATCACCAATGCCCCACCAGATCTTTCCTTTTTTATCTTCAATTACCGCTCTGGTATTAAAATCGGAAGTTTGGAAGCCCTGTGCCTTTCCTAAATTTTTAATTGTGAATTTATCTTTCGAAATATCTACTATCGACAAACCCTTTGCGGTTCCGGCATACACTTTATCATCTTTGATCAGTAAACTGGTTACAGTCATTTCGGCTAATCCATTGGTAGTGGTTATGGTAGTGATCGAATTCGTCTCGGTATCAAACATCTTTAAACCCCCGCCCGATGTTGCGATCCAAACCCTTCCTTTTTTATCACTTACTATCGAAGTTATGGCATTAACAAAGCCTTGCGCTTTTGAAAAATGTTTAATGCTCGAATTCTTCTGATCAAAAATATGCAAACCCGAATTGTAAGTGCCAATATAAACTTTTCCATTACTACTGTACAAACAATTCACGGCCATTTCCACTGTATCCTTCTCTACTTTTAAAAGATATGAATTCTCATTCACTAAATTGAAACGCATTAAGCCGTGCTGGCCTCCCAATAATAAATGGTCATTATCTAATAACAAACTTTCTATTCCATTAAATGGTAATCCGGTCTCTTCGTTCCACCAAACAAATTCAGAAGCGCCCTCTACATATTTTACCACTTTATAAGAGTTGCAAAAATAAATATTACCTTTTCCGTCATCCATCATATCCATTTGCCAGGCATTGGTCCAATCATCACCATGATTAATCTTAATGCGTTGTGCCTTGTCCGGATTATAGATCTCGCTTCCGGCGCCATTTGTGCTTAACCATATATTATCTTTGCTATCTTGTAATAAAGCCAGTATAGGCCGGCGGGTTGACCACCACTGGGTATTATAATTATTAATGTCGCCATTTGTAGGATCGTAACAAAGAACACCGGCGCCATTTGTTCCAAACCAGACTCTGTTCTCGTTATCTTCAAACGTACAAAACACTGTACTTTTTACTACGCCTTGTTTTCCATAAAGGTGACAGAATTTTCTTTTCAGTGGGTCAAAAATATCCAGACCACGATCGAGGTTAGAGATCAAAATATGTCCTTTGCTATCTTGCATCACCTGGTTAATGTAGAGCATGCTTAAGCCGTGCTTTAATCGCAAATGCAAAAACGATCCGGTAGCCGGATCGTAATAATCTACGCCACCGTACCAGTTTCCCATCCAGATTTTATTGGATCTATCTACAATAATAGAGCGACAATCATTATTTCCTAATCCCTGTTTATCTTTAAGATGATATAGTTTTTCTGATTTCGCGTCAATAATATTAATGCCGCCGCAATTACTGGCTGCCCATATTCTGCCTAGCCTGTCAACGGTTACATGATTTATATTCAGGCCCGGATCCATACCTTGTTCACGACCTACATATACTGAAGTTTTTTCGACAGGATCGTAAATATCTATACCATTAAGTTCAGAGATATAAATTTTTCCGAGGCTATCAATATCTACCGCTACAACGCGATCGGTGTTCAACCCTTCTTTTTTTCCGTAATGACGGATGATCCCTTTTTCGGGAATTATTTCGTCAACGCCATTTCCTGCGGCCCAAATATGTCCGTTCTTATCAATACATAAATTATTTTTCACATCACGGCTCATACCCTGACGTTTGTACCAAGTATAAATACTTTCGCCATTGTAAACGCAAACACCATTGTCGGTCGACATCCATAAGCGTCCTAATTTATCCTGAACAATGCTTTTTACAGATGTGCCCGGCAAACCCTGGTCTTGACCCAATTCTAAAATACCTTTTGTAAAAATGCTTTCAACGCTGGCGCGCTCAACCTTGTTTTTTTGCGCCTGACCCAATTGGATAATGGAAGGATGAATTTTATTTTTTTTAAGAGAAATAAATGCCAAAGGCGTAGAGGGGATGTCTTCTAGTTTAATAATGTTAGAATCTATTGGTTGATGCATGGTTTGAAAAGCCTCTAACCTGAAAACAGAATCTTTCGCATATTCGTAGGTTACTTTGCTTACCCGGGCCGGTTTTTTTTCTCTGAATGAGGGGAGCCATGAGGTTTTATTTGCCTCGGGCATTTTTATTTTTTGAGTCTGCGGTTGAGGAAACTCATCTTCATTGGCAGGAAAAGGCACCGGCTTTGGTGGCCCTCCGCAAGCATATAACAAGGTTAATAATATAATAAGTGCTCTCTTAGCCATGTAGTATAAAAGTAAAGATAATAAAAGTAAAGAATAATCTGCTTTTTCCCTGGATCAATTATGGTTTCCATCACTCTTGATTTTTGTTTAATAGACGCTCTATTGACTTTATGTTATAAAACGTTTTCCTCCAGGAATCGAACCATTTAAATCATTTATTCTCAAGTATAATCAGAAATCTCCGCTTTTTCTGAATGAAAAAGCTCGGTGTACTTAGGTATGCCCCGATTTAACCATAAAGACTCAATTCCCCATCGCCTCAAACTTTATCGTCACCGCAATTCCATTCTCATTTATAACAAGGAACTTGTATTATCGCCGATTAATAGGTATTTTTAAAAATCAAACCCAATTGAAATGAAACCACTTCTGCTTAGATCTTTTTCTGTAATATCATTCTTATTTTGGTCAGTTGTTTGTAAAACGCAAATTATTTATACCCATACCGGAACCGGAACCGCAGGTTTTTCAGGAGATGGAGGATTTTGTAAGAATGCTAATATCAATGGCCCGACTTGTATGGCGATTGATGCAACAGGTAATATTTATTTATCAGATGGCTCAAATGACAGGATTAGAAAAATAACACCCTCCGGAATAATTACCACAATTGCAGGAACAGGCACTGCAGGTTTTTCGGGCGACGGTGGTCTTGCCACGGCTGCTCAAATATCCCTTCCAATGGGGATAGCAATTGATGGCAGTGGAAATATTTATTTTTCTGACATGGCTAATACCAGGGTTAGAAAAATCAATACTTCAGGAATAATATCAACTGTTGCGGGCAATGGTACTGCGGGCTATAGTGGTGATGGCGGCCCGGCAACTTCAGCAATGCTTAAATATCCAAAAGGACTTGCTTTAGATATTTCCGGTAATCTTTACATTGCTGATGACAACAATCATTGCATAAGGAAAGTAACGCCTACCGGTACAATTACCACAATTGCAGGTATGGGATTAATGGGTTTTTCCGGTGACGGTGGTCCTGCGACTTCAGCTCAAATGGCGAGTCCATTTTCAGTTGCTGTTGATGCCTCAGGTAATATTTACATTGGCGACAGAATAAATGCAAGAATAAGGAAAGTAAACACAAGTGGTATTATTACCACTATAGTGGGATCTGGGTTGTATGGTTATACAGGAGACGGGGGACTTGCAACCGCCGCACAAATTAGACCTCCATATGGCATTACATTTGATGCTTTAGGAAACCTATATTTTGCTGACTCAAATAATCATTGTATTCGAATGGTGAATACATCAGGTATAATTACAACTGTTGCAGGCACAGGAATTGCAGGGTTTTCAGGTGATGGCGGTACTCCACTTTCTGCACAATTTAATGGTCCTGTAGATATTAAGTTCGATGGCTCAAATAATTTATTTGTGGTAGATGCAGGAAATAACCTAATAAGAGAGTCATGCCCTTCCAATTGTTTTGCAGGAATTAACAGCATGAATAAAGCAGGTGCTGAAATTACAATTTATCCAAATCCAAGTGCCGGTTCATTTAAACTCAAAATTGAAAACGAAATTGAAAATGCTGAGCTGCACATTGTAAATATGCTTGGGCAAATAGTTTATAGGCAAGAAGTGAAACAAGGTGCAAATTTGATCAATTCTGATCTTCTTAATACAGGAGTTTACCAATGCGTAATTCTTGAGAATAAAAAGCAAGTTTATAATTTGAAATTAATGATTGAATAAATAAGCTTATTTTATCACCACAATCTTCTTATTAACTCTGCCTTTGTCGCTCGTGATAAAATAAACTCCGGCATTTAAATTATTAAGATGCGTTTTATAATTATTGGTTGCGCTCAGGTTTAATTGCTGAACCACTTGCCCCAATTCATTTACGATTCTTAAACTCAGCTCTGTTTCAGTTTCAATAATAAAATCTCCATTATTAGGATTAGGATAAACATTCAAGGATAGAGTAGGGTTTTTAAATTCTTCAATTCCCACGCAGGCTGGTCCGTTCGAGGAACTGCAATCAAAGAATTTTACAAGGAAGGCGTCAACATTGCCGCTAAAGTTTGGTTGATGACTTCCTATAGTGGCAATTATTGTCCCAGTTGGAGTGGACGTTGATCCTCCTAAGTAAATATTCCCATTTAAATCTACATCACAATGTCCATAAAACTCGCCATTGTTACTGCCATAATACGTTCCCCATTGTCTAAAGCCCACTGAATCAAATTTCACTAAAAAAACATTGGTGTTACCACCATAAGCTGATTGATAAGAACCTGACGTTGAAATGGCAAGTGCTCCGCTTGATTCAGTTTGTCCGGCTATAAAAATATTTCCATTTCTATCTATAGATAAAGAATTGCAATAATCATCTCCCGTACCTCCATAATAAGTTCCCCATTTTCTAACACCATTGGGGTCGAACTTCACTAAAAAACCATCACCTTCAATTGTTCCTCCTCCAAATGTTGTTTGATGACTAAGGGTTGTAGAAATAATCGTAGATATTGAACAAGTAGTTTTACCGCATAAATATATGTTTCCAACCGAATCAGCTTTACAACTATAACCACCATCACTACCAGAGCCACCGTAATATGTCGACCAAAGGCGAAGTCCATTGCCGTTGAATTTTGCAAGATAGGTTCCACCGTAAGTTGTTTGATGAGCAGCTATACTGGCAATATTTGAAGTTGAACCTGTAAATCCAGTTAAATATACATTGCCATTTTTATCAGTTGAACAATAGCCAGCTTCACTACTATTACCACCGTAGTATGTGGCCCATTGACGAACCCCACTACTATTAAATTTTGCCAAAAAAGCGTCGTCTCCTCCTCCATAAATTGGCTGGTGACTTCCAGGTGTTGCTATTAAAGTAGTTGTACTTGCGTCGGTCCAACCAGAAAGATAAATATTTCCGGAGACATCTGTTGCACAGGAAATAGCATTATCAATGCCAATATCTCCATAATACGTTCCCCATTGGCGAATCCCGTTCGAATTAAATTTTACCAACACGCCATCGCCAGCTCCACCACCATAAAAGGATTGATGGCTTCCCGGAGTTGCAATGACCGATCCACTACTAGTAGAAGTTAATCCAGCAACACAAACATTTCCTGAAGGATCAATGCTACACTCATTAAAATTTGTGCCACCAGCGCCACCATAATAAGTTGCCCACAACCTAACACCTCCAGTATTAAATTTCACCAAAAACCCATCTGTTGCACCAATAAAATTTGACTGAAAACTTCCAATTGTGGCTATAGTGGTTCCGATATTGCAATCTGTAGATCCAACCATAAATACGTTGCCATTCACATCTGTTTTGCAAACGCCGGACCCAGTGTTTCCCAGGCTACCCGCGCCACCGTAATATGTTCCCCAAACACGAACCAAAGGATCTACTATCAATTGAAGCTTTGGATCAATATTTCTAATATCAAAACTAACCACATTATTTGTAACGATCCATTTTGCAGTTAATTGTTTTCCGTTTTGTAAAACCAAAGGTGCTTGTTCTGTTATGTCTCCAAAAGGAGTTTTAATAATTAGTTCTCCTTTTTCATTTAGTGAAATATTTTCTGCACCATTGATTTGTAACTGAATTTGTTTGTAATCGGCATACGGGGCAATAATGTAATCGTACTTCAAACGCTCGTCTTTACTATAATAATGTAAACTAATCCCTGAATAAATGTTTTTGTACATTAATTCTTTATAAGATTTCACATTGGTAATGCCGTTTGGGCAAACTTCTGAATAATAATTATCATGATCGGGTAGGGCCTGTCCTTTCTCAACAGTAACATTGTTGTTTGCATTAAGCCATTTGATATCGATGCGATAAATGGAGACATTCTCTGCTGGTAGATTTTTTTTAAAAAGAGCGGTTCTTAATTTAGTAGGATTACTGTCTGTTTTTTCGATCTTGTACAATTGATAACTAATTCCGGAATTTTTCAAGTGAAAATTCATATTGCCATCAGTGCCTGAAAATAAAACATCCGGTCGTGGTTTGTAATATTGATCGCTAACTTGACCGAGATTTTCCTTAAAACTAATTTGAGGAACATTTGGAACGAAAGCATGTAAAAGAATTGGCCCTGAAAATATATAAAGTAGTATTTTTTTCATTTGTAAAGTAATTATTCTTTTATCAGTTTAACTCTTTGTTCTTTTTCTTGGCCCGTTATTTTAAGAAAATAAATTCCCTTAGCTTGATCTTTAAGGTCTATGTTTTGTTTTCCTGTCAATAATTTTTCATTCAGAACCTCTTGACCTAAAGCATTTGTAATTGTTATTTCTGCATCTGAAAATAACTCGAAATTAAAAATTCCGAGTGATGGATTTGGGTATATTAAATGGTCAGTGTTGCTTGATGTCAATTGTTTTACATCAGTAACAAGAGTTATTTTACGAACTCGATAATTCGCATCATCACATATGTAAAAATTACCGGCAGCGTCAAAAGCAGTTCCAATTGGGAGAAGTATTTGCGCGCTTGTGCAAATACCGCCATCTCCAGCATATCCAGCAACACCGCTACCTGCAAATGTCGAAATAACACCTGAAGTATTTACTTTTCTAATTCGACTATTAAAAGCATCTGTTATATAAATATTTCCAAAGGCATCATTACTTACCCAATTCGGTGAATTAAATTGAGCGCTGGTTGCTGGTCCACCGTCACCACTAAAACCAGTGGTTCCGTTTCCTGCGAAAGTTGAAATAACACCTGATGTATTTATTTTTCTAATGCGTTTATTTGTCACATCAACAATATAAAAATTTCCTGATAGATCAATTGATAAGCAATAAGGTGAATTTAATTGCGCGCTCAAGGCCGCTGCCCCATCACCGCTAAAACCTGCAACTCCTGTACCTGCAAATGTTGAAATGGTACCTGAAGTATTTATTTTCCTGATTCTATTATTTGCTTGATCAGCAATGTACATATTACCTAATGCGTCTAAAGCAATAGATGTTGGACTATTTAAATCAGCAAGTGTTGCTGACCCTCCATCACCGCCAAACCCAGCAATACCTGTTCCAGCAAACGTTGAAATTACCCCAGAAGTATTTACTTTTCTGATTCGATTATTAGCCTGATCAGCAATATATAAATTACCGAAGGCGTCAAAGCATAAAGCTGTTGGGCCTGTTAATTGGGCCGATGTAGCAGGACCGCCATCACCACTAAAGCCAAAAGTACCATTTCCTACTACGGTCGAAATTATGCCAGCTGTAGTTACTTTTCTTACCCGATAATTTAAGAAATCAGCAATGTACATATTACCTGTTCCATCAAAGGCAATTGCGTTTGGTTGATTTATTTGTGCTGCTGTTGCTAGTCCGCCATCGCCGCTAAAACCTGCAGTACCGGATCCAACTACGGTATTTATAATTTGAGCATTTGATGTCAATGAAAATACAACAAGCGAAATCGAGATAATTGAAGTAAAAATATGTTTCATAGGATTGGATTAAAATGTTATTAAAGGTAAGAAAAAAAACTTCAGGTTCAAACTATTTGAGTGGTAAAAAATACTGTGACCGCACAAAATCTCACGCGGAACTTCTAGAATTAAACATTTAATTAATAATATATAAGCTCGGTATACATTGCTCTGACCTCTTTTGGTCATTTGGTTTTTAATTCCCCATCGCTTCAAATTTTATCGTCACCGCAATTCCATTCTCATCTACCAATATCAGTTTATGTTTTCCTACGCTTGGGTTTAAAGCCAATTGATGTATCTCTTTGGTCTCCCCAATAAAATTCTCGTCTAAATGCCAGTAAATTTTGGTATTGATGTTTCGATGGGCTGCTTCAAAAACAGTTCTTCCAACTTTACCATCAATTTCAATGGGCACATAAATTTTACTGTTTGGTTTCGGGTAAAGAACTGCAAATGCCCTATCCGAAACTTTGGTCAAACATTCTGCTTTAAAATCGGGCAGCACTTTATAATTGGGATGATTGAATTTATAATATTTCTCAACCAAAGGCGGCAGCACAAACCAATTCACGTGTTTCATATTATAAACACTTTCGCAATCACTGTCCACTCTTTCTTTTCCATTCTTACTCAAGTGTACAATTTGATGGTAAGGACAAGCCACACTTATCAAACAGGTTTTCGGAATCCAGACCGTATCTGCTTTTTCGCAAATGTCGGTTGCACGATGACCGCTCTCATGGCAAATAGCAACTTTACTCATTTCATCCATGGGTGCAGAAAACCATTGTGGCGATTTTGGTAGTTGAGAAAAAATATCAAACAATAAGGGAGCTGCTGCTTTTATTCCGGTTAAACCCGGTCTGCCTTCTCCATCTGCATTACCGATCCATACAGCAACCATGTAATCGGGTGTTACTCCAATCGCCCAGGCATCTCTGAATCCAAAACTGGTTCCGGTTTTCCAGGCAATTTTTTGTGCCGATGCAAATGCTCTCCAGTTCCCATCTTCATCCGGACGATTCACATCAACCATCGCTTCAAATGTTTTGTAGATGCAAGCGCGGTTTGTTTGAGGTTTGATGTTTGGTGTTTGATGTTTAATGTTCATGTGTTTTTGATCGACTGCACACAACTCATTTGTTTCACTAAACTTTAAAGTTTGAGCCATTTGTGTGTAGGCCTGTCCCAGATCCCATAATTTTGCTTCTGCTCCTCCTAATATTAAAGAGAGTCCGTAATGTTGCGCCGGTTTATGTAAAGTGGTTAAACCTAATTTTTTTAATTCGCGATGAAATTTTTCAAGTCCATATTCATTCAGTAGCCTCACCATTGGAATATTTAAACTTCTCGATAAAGCTTTGTTCACCGGCACCGCCCCATCATACTGCAATGAAAAATTCTTTGGCGAAAAACTTCCGAATTGTGTTGGTATATCAGGAACCAGCATGGTTGGTGTAATTATCCCATCCTCTAAACATTTTGCATATAAAAAGGGTTTTAAAATACTGCCTGTGCTTCTTGGCGCTGCAACGCAATCAACATCGCAACTTTGTTCGTTATCATTGACTTTGGTATTTCCCACATAAGCTAAAACTTTTCCCGTTTTAACGGAGGTAATTAAAACTGCGCCGTTATAAATTTTGTTTTCTTGTAATCGTAAACTGTGCGCTTGCAAAAGTTCTGTAGCTTTTTCCTGTAAATTAATATCAATGGTGCTGTTAATGGTTTTCCCCTTATGACCCTCTTTAATTAATCGCGTTAATAAATGTGGCGCCAATTGTGGCAGTCGCAATGGCTTATCGGGCAAAGGTTCGCTTAATGCTAACTGATAGGTCGTTTCGTCCAATTGTTTTATGTCATACAAGCGCTTCAACAAACGATTACGTTTATCTAACAAGCGTTTATGATTTTTACCGGGGTAAATTAATCCGGGTGCATTTGGTAAAACAGCAAGTGTTGCACTTTCGGCCCAACTTAAAGAATTAGCACTTCTTCCAAAATATCGCCAGGCCGCTGCTTCTAATCCCACCACATTATTTCCGAAGGGCGCATGCGAAGCATAATAATTTAAAATGTCGTGTTTACTGTAACGCATTTCCATTCGGGTGGCAATGCACATCTCAATAATTTTTTCCAGAAAATGTCTTGGTGGATTTTTCCGCATAATGCGAGCCAATTGCATTGTTAATGTACTTCCACCACTTACTATTTTTTTATTTCGCACATTTTGAACAACTGCTCTTCCAATCCCTTTAAAACTGATCCCAAAATGCTGTTTAAAATTCCGATCCTCGAACTGTATCAAACAAGTCTCAAATTTTTTTGGAACCGAAGTACTTGCCGAAAATCGCCATTGTCCGTCGTCGGCAATTTTGGCACCTAGTAAATTCCCGTCTTTATCCAGTAATACAGTAGAAGTGCTGTCGTTAAACAGAGTTTCTGGTAAACAATTCGCATACCAAAAGCCAAAAGCGATGGATCCAAGTAAAAACAATCGGTTTCGCCATTGTTTGAGAGTCGGTTTGTGATTTCTGTAGCTATTTAAGGCCTTTCGTAGCATATATGGTTCAAAATTAGGCGGCTTTTCGGTCTTATTTGTGGTATTTTATTATTCGCAGGCATATAGATAGAAAGCGTTTTTTACCTTTGATTATTAGAAGAGACTTAAAAGAAGTAAGGGATTAAAGAGACTACAGGGACTGAAAAGACAAACTGCGATAAACAATGGAACTGAATCAAAAGAATAAGTTACTTCATATAAAGACGGCTTACTGCCTACTGCTTTTTGTTTACTGCCAACTGGCTTTTTCTCAGCAATACAATTTTCACAATTATTCTGTAAAAGACGGCGTTGCTCAATCGCAAGTATATAGTTTGCTACAGGATAGTCGCGGTTATTTATGGATGGGAACACAGGGTGGCGGAATAAGCCGTTACGACGGAAAGGAATTTAGAAATTATTCTGTTAAGGAAGGATTAAGCAGCAATAAGGTTTTTTGCATTCGTGAAGACTCTAAAAGGAATTTGTGGATCGGTACCATGAATGGCTTGTCGTATTACAATGGAAATTCTTTTAAAAAACATCTTAATGGAGTTGCTGTTCGTGAAATTGATCTCGATAAAAAAGGAAGCGCCTGGCTCGCAACTGATGATGGAATTTTATTGATGGAAGATACTGTTCCGAAAAATATCCCCACCATTTTAAAAGACAAAGGAAAGAATATAAATACTTTATTGGTTGACCGGAATAATTCTGTCTGGTACGGAAGTGATGATGCTACTAAGAAGGGCTTATATAATTTAAAGATCAATGGTGAGTCTTATTCAGCAATCAAATATGACAAGTCAAATGGTTTCACTAATAATGTGATCACCTGCATTAAACAAGATGAGGCCGGAAATGTTTGGATAGGTACTTATGGCGATGGTGCTTATGTTTTCGATGGAAAGAAATTTTTTCGGATCGATCTTGATCTTGAATTATACAAACAAACTGTTCTTGATATTTATTTTGATGATCGAAATAACGTTTGGCTCGCAACACTGAACAACGGTGTTTGTCAGTATAATAAAGACGCCAAAACATTTTCATGGCTTAGCACCAACGAAGGATTAGGAAATAATCACGTGCATTGCATTACCCAGGATAAAAGCGGCAATTACTGGTTTGGAACATCGGGCGGAGGTGCTTGTAATTATTTTGGAAAACAGTTTACGCAATATGATAAAACCTCAGGCTTAAGTGAAAATTACATTTACACTGTGTTTCGCGACAGTAAGCAACGTTTATGGATCGCAACTTATGATAAAGGTGTGAGTGTTTTGGATAGTGGAAAATTCAAAGGCTTTAACTCAAGTAGTGGTTTCGCTGATCTTAAAGTGAAAAGCATTTGCGAAGATGATCTTGGAAATATTTATCTGGGAACCGATGGACAAGGACTTTACGTTTATGATGGAATTGCTTTTAATCCGATCGGTGGACTTGAAAAAAAATTCATTAGGGATATTAAAAAAGATAAGGACGGAAATTTATGGATCGCCACAGCCGGAATGGGTCTTTATAAAATGGATCTGGGCAAACCACAATTGGAATTGGTAAATTTTACGGCTAAAAATTCAGGCTTATTGCGTGATCGATTAGCTTGTTTGCATTACGATAAGAAAGGTCAGTTATGGTATGCTACCGAAAGCGGATTGATAGGAATGATATTTGACAATACGGTTCAGGTTGATTTTCTTGATATCAAAAACCATTTGCCGGCAAATACCATTCGTGGCTTTGCTGAAGATCAGAACGGCTATTTGTGGGTGGCAACGGATGGTGGTATCATGACTTTTCCTTTGTATCAGGGCGATTACAAAGTAAAAACATTTAATGAAGCGGTGGGTTTAACTTCTTCCAATGCCTATTTATTAAGCTTTGACCTGAAGGATAATCTATTTGTTGGAACAGAAAAAGGATTGGATTATCTGGAGTTTGATAATGACAGAAAAATAACGAATGTAAAACATTACAGCAAAGGCGAGGGATTTACCGGAGTGGAAACGGTTCAAAATGCAGTGCTGAGTGAAACAGATGGCACCATTTGGTTTGGTACTATTAATGGATTATCAAAATATGATCCTGCTAATCTTGTAATGAATGTAAATGAACCGGTAACAAGTATTACTGATGTCAAACTGTTTAATGAAACGATCTCAAATACACCGTATAAAAAGTTTTGTGGCGACTGGAACACAGTAAGTGATCTGGAATTGCCCTACGATCAAAATAACATTAGTTTTGATTTCATGGGAATTAATTTCAGTAATCCCGATGCAGTGAAATATCAATGGAAATTAGAAGGCTCGGATAAGGACTGGTCACCGGTGAGTCCGCAGCATGCCATTAATTATTCTAACCTTGCGGCGGGCGAATATAATTTTATGGTGAAAGCCTGCAACGAAGATGGTGTCTGGAATAAAAGGCCGGTAAGTTTTAAGTTCACCATAACACCACCGATCTGGCTGCGCTGGTGGTTCATCACATTAATGATATTGATAGGAGCTACTGTTATTTTTGTCATCTTTAAATGGCGGGTGAATAGCATTAAAGAAAAGGCGCAGGAAGGACAGAATAAACTGCAACTCGAAAAAGAAGTGATGGAGCTCGAGCAAAAGGCCTTGCGTTTGCAAATGAATCCGCATTTTATTTTCAACGCGCTTAATTCCATTCAGTCGCAAATTGGAACAGATAATGAGCAAGCCGCCAGATATTATTTGGCTAAGTTCTCGCGATTGATGAGACAGATATTGGATAATTCCCGAAACGCAGTTATTACTTTAGAAGAGGAAGTAAGCACTCTGGAAAATTATTTGCTTATTGAAAAGTTCTGTAATGGGGATAAATTTGATTATAAAATTACGGTAGGCGAAAATATTGAAAAAGATTACGTGAAAATTCCACCAATGTTATTACAGCCCTTTATTGAAAACGCGATCAAGCATGGTCTGAAGAATATTGATGGAAAACGCGGCTTAATTGAAGTTAACTTCTTTGAAAAAGATGGTGTTCTGGAATGCTCGGTTACCGATAATGGCATCGGAAGAAAAAAAGCAGAAGAAATAAACAAGAATAGTAAAGAGACCTATCACAAATCTACAGCCTTAATTGTTACTCAGGAACGACTGGATTTATTGAAAGAAGATAAAAACATTCAATCACTTGAAATTGTTGATTTGTACGATGAAGGAGGGGAAGCGATTGGAACTAAAGTGGTGGTGAGAATAACGGTGGGATAAATATTTTCATTAATTTTGCATAAATGATAAAAGCAATAATAATAGACGACATAGAGCAAGCTCGTATCACCTTAAAAAAGGATCTGCAGGTGTATGCTCAGGATGTTACCGTTATTGGAGAGGCCAATGGAGTAGTGGAGGGCGCAAAACTTTTAAAGGCAATGACGCCTGATGTTTTGTTTCTGGATATTCAGATGCAGGATGGTAGTGGTTTTGATCTTCTGGATATTTTGAAGGACATAAATTTCAAGATCATTTTCATAACCGCATCTGATGCGCATGCCATCAAAGCCTTTCGGTATGCGGCCATCGATTATCTGCTGAAACCTGTTGACCCGGATGAATTGGTGGAAGCACTGAAAAAATTCCGTAACGAAAAACTTAACGAGAACGAAAAATATAAATTACTGAATGATTCTTTAAAGAATAATCAGAAAGCGCACGAACGCTTAGCGCTTCATACTCAAGATAAAATTCATATCGTTAATATCAATGATATTCTGCGTTGCGAGAGCAATGTGAATTATACCGAATTTCATTTCAGTAATGGCAAAAAATTATTGGTAACAAAAACACTTAAAGACTTTGAAGATCTTTTATCTGATCAGGGATTTTATAGGGTACATCAATCTCATTTAATAAATACAAAATTCATTAAAGAATTCGTTAAAACGGATGGCGGTTATTTATTAATGACGGATGGTTGCAATGTTCCGGTTTCAACAAGAAAGAGACCTGAGGTGATGAAGATGTTGGAAGAACTCTAGAGGCATTTCACGCAGATTTCCACGGATGTTTGCGAAGATGTGCGCAGAGTTTAATATTATCTTCTGCGAAAATCCGCCAATTTTATCAGCGAAAATCCGAGTGAAAACTGAAATTATTTTTCAAACGATAAACCTAATTATAAAGGAAAGTAAGAATTTAACAATTAGGTTTTAGGTTTATTAAGAGCGCGCTTAATGCTTAGATAATCGATGTAATATAAGATCTTAACCGAAACCAAATTATTTTGTGGGGTATTAAAGGTGCTCTGAAAATTGTCATAATAATCATTATTGATCAAGGTTTCTCGTTTCAAAACGGAATTTTTCCAAACTATATTTAGTTCACTGCCCGGTGCAAATTGCCAGAAAAATACCATGTCAATATTAAATGCATTAAAATTTACATTATGATCATTCATATAATCTGATTGTACTTTTAAAAGCCCATCTTTTTCTAAGCTATAATATTGCTGATACTGGGCCTTTGACCAATAATGGCGCAAACGGAATGACAATGACATTTTATTGGTGAATTTATAAACTGTAGAAAAAGTATTACTGATGGTTTGCATATTCCTGCGGCCAAAAGTAATAGTGTCGGTATAATAATCGTAATGCACAAAGCCAATATCATCGTGCCGTTGGTTATCGGCTAATTCGTAATTAAACGAAAGTCGGTTGTTAACTCTGTAACGCGGAGCAATAGCTATATTAAAGTTAGCGCGGTCATTTTCTTCAAAAATCCTGTAATTACTGAAAATATCGAGAGCAAATGGTTTTCGGTAATCACTAGAAATAAATCCCCCCAGATTATAATTTTTAGGGAATGTGTAAAACCTTCCGAAAATTCTAGGTTCGTAATAATCGTAAGTTATAACTGGCTCAATGCCATAATTTAACCCACAGGTAAAAAAATATTTCGAAAAAGTAGTATTATGGTTTCCGTAAATTCCAAAATTGGCGAACGCATCAGGCTTATACATGCGTTGGTAGAAAAAATTAATTCGATTATTAAGATTGTTCACTTTCCAGAAGGGTTTGTAAACATTATATCTTACATCGAGCCCAGCATCGATATTATTATTTCTGAATTGAATGCCGAGATCATTAGGATTGTATTTATCGGTGTTAAAGGAATTATAGATGCTCCATTTAAAATTTCCGCCGCTTTTTCCAAAATCAAAACCCGAGCCATAACCGGTGTAAGGTTTTGCGCTGTCAGGATAAAAGCGGTTAGTCATGTTTCCGGCACCGCCAATTGTATAAATATTATTTTTGTTGTTAAACCGGAAACCAACACCTGTAACATTTGCATCGTAAAAATGACCTTCACGGGTAACGTTTGTATTTATTAAATTGATGGATGAATTATTTTTTAGAGCCTGATCCAAAACAACAATATTGTAATTT
>JANYIQ010000166.1 GCA_025362575.1 Bacteroidia bacterium | reverse complement strand
GCGTGAAACCTTTAAGTAGATCTATTCCTTTATCAACTTAGTCACCGAAGTCTTCCCTTCTTGATTTATTGTGACAAAATACATTCCGGGAGTTTGGTTGCTGATGTCGAGGGTTTGAATTCCACTTGCCAATTGCTTTGAAAGAATTTCTTCACCTAAAATGTTGGTGATAGTGATATGAGTTGGAGAATCCAAAGTAATATTAAATAAACCTAATGAAGGATTTGGATAAATACTAAAACCCTTTTCAATTAAATTTTCTTTTATTCCAACGGTTGATTGACTCATTTTATGAATGAAAATATCAGTTCCGCCTGATGAAGTCATGGTATAAGTTCCTACACCACAATCAAAATCAACTGTATTTGTAAAAGATCCTATTGTATAAATATTACTTGAAGCGTCGACAGTTGAATATACGCTCAATTGAGCTGTAGTTCCTCCTATTTGCCCTGCCCAAATAAAATTTCCTGACACGTCAAGTTTTGAAATAAATACATCGTAACCAGGGGTTGTTAAGGTATATGTTCCAATTCCAGGGTCAAAATCCTGCGTTCCACCAAACAAACCTGTGGTATAAATATTATTTGATACATCAACATTAATAGAACTTCCTTCACCAAAGGAACTTATTGGCCCTGTAATTTGTTTTGCCCAAACAAAGTTTCCTAAGGAAGTTAATTTCAAAATGTAACAATTATTAGCAGCCACACCGGCAGTTGACAAATTAAATATAGATGCTCCCGGATCAAAATCCGTCGTTCCCGTAAACCAACCTGTGGTTAATATATTTCCTACACCATCAATTACAATTGAAGAACCTCTATTACTGGAAACAGAAGGTCCTACTATACTTTTTGCCCAAACAAAATTTCCACTTGCATCTAATTTTGAAATAAAACTGTTATCAATACTAATTGAATTTAACGTATAAGTTCCCACGCCCGGGTCAAAATCAGCCGTTCCACCGAAATAACCTGTGGTATAAGCATTTCCTATAGGATCAACATCTATAGAAAATCCAACGTCGTCAGATGGCCCGCCCATATTTTTAGCCCAAATAAAATTCCCATTATTATCAAGTTTTAAAACAAAAACATCTCGACCTGCGTTCCCTGTCAAAGTATAGGTACTTGGTCCTGGATCAAAGTCACAAGTATTTTGAAAACATCCAGTTGTATAAAGGTTATTTGATGCGTCAATTGCGATTGATAAGCCTTGATTATATGAGCCTGACAAATATTTAGCCTAAATAAAATTTCCCGAAGCATCTAATTTTAAAATAAACCCATTATTAGTAGGACCGGAAGTTGATAACGTGTATGTTCCAGCACTAGGATCAAAATCAACTGTTCCCTGAAAATAGCCTGTTACATAAATATTATTTAACCCATCAAGGGCTATTTCTTCACTAGATATATAGCTGGTGCCGACTCCACCAACGTTTTTTGCCCATGTAAAATTACCAGAAGCATCCAATTTAGAAATAAATATATCTTGATTATTTGAAGAGGTTGCAGTTAAGGAGTATGTTCCTATTCCAGGATCAAAATCTGCCGTGCCATAAAAGAGGCCAGAAGAAATAACATTGCCTGATACATCAACCACAATTGAACGGCCATAATCATTTGATGCGCCACCCATTTGCTTAGCCCACTGAAAAGTTGGTGCCTGGGCTTTTAAAAAGAGAGAAGGAATTATAAAAATTAAAAAAAGTATAGATTTTTTCATCTTAGCTAATTTAGGAATAATAACTGAACTTTCCTATTAAAACCCCATTGTTAATTACTTTCAGCCCTCACCGAAAAGCAAGCCCTTTACTTAGGTATTTTAGCCTAAAGCTATTTAAAAATCATGTCAGAAATTGCACACTACTTTACGCCGTTAAATTTTGAAGAAATAAGCGAGAGCCAGAATTTTGTAGAAACACAATTCGGCAACGATTTTGTAATTTATAAAATCGGTTCAGATTTTCCGGAACTCGAAGGTCTTGACCTGGCGATTATTGGTGTTTGCGAAGACCGCAATTCAACCAACAATAACGGTTGTGCCCTTTCTCCCGATGTGGTTCGCTCATTTTTATACAAAATGTTTGGTGGCAGTTTCAGAGCTAAAGTGGCCGACCTTGGTAACATTACCGCAGGCCACAGTGTTGATGATACCTATTATGCAGTTAAAGCGTGTGTAGACAATTTGATCCGCAATAATGTAGTACCTATTATCCTTGGCGGGAGTCAAGACCTTACCTATGCGCAATTTTTGGGCTATAAAGACCTTGAGCAAACCATAAACATTGTAGCCATTGATTCGGTTTTTGATCTTGGTAATGCCGAAGAAGACATGAGCAACATGAATTACCTTGGTAAGATAATTTTACATCAGCCGAATTATTTATTCAACTATAGCAATATCGGTTATCAAACTTATTTGGTTAATCAGGCATCGTTAACCATGATGAACAAATTGTATTTTGATGCTTATCGTCTGGGACAAATTCGCGATAACATTGAAGAATCGGAGCCTATCATTCGTCAGGCTGACATGCTGAGCTTTGACATCACCTCCATTAAGCATGCCGATGCGCCCGCTAATCCGAATGCCTCACCAAATGGTTTCTATTCTGAAGAAGCTTGTCAGATCATGCGCTATGCCGGAATGAACGATAAGTTATCATCGGTTGGTATTTATGAGATCAATCCTGCATTTGACACTTCGGGTAAAACATCACACCTGGCAGCTCAAATGATCTGGTGTTTCATGGATGGTTTTTATAACCGTAAACACGATTTCCCTTCCCGTACAAATCCGGATTACCTTCGTTTTCATGTGGTTCTTCAAGACCAAAAATATGAGATCAACTTTTACAAGAGTAAAAAGAGCGATCGCTGGTGGATGGAGATTCCCTACCCGCCCCATAAAGATTTGAAATTTGAACGACATACTTTGATCCCTTGTTCTTATAAAGATTATGAAATGGCTACAAAGAACGAAATACCTGATCGTTGGTGGCAGACATATCAAAAACTATCTTAATTAAAACAAGCGGTCATGGTGAGCTTGCCGAACAATGGTGGCAAACGTATCAGAAGCTGTCGTAGAACGTTTCTCGCAGAGTTTCGCAAAGGTATCCGCAAAGGTATCCGCAGAGTTGCGCAGACAGCTAGTTAATACTATTCTGTGAAACTCTGCGTCAAACTCAGCGTGCCTCTGCGAGAACCCAAAAACAACCTCATGTTCACCCAAAATGCGTGAATAAGTCCACAAAGCTTTTTCCTACTTTTAATCCATAAACAAAAACCCTATGCGAAAACTTATCGTTTTAATTACGATGCTTCCTTTAATAGCGTCATCACAAAAAATCACCGCCCCTAAAAATGGTTACGAATTGGTAAAGAGCATGTATGATAAATACGAGGGCGGAAAAAAGTGGTATAAGAACATGACCTTTGTTCAGGATATAATATTTTACAAAGAGGGTAAAGTAGAAAAAAAAGAAGTTTGGTTCGAAGCATTAATGGCGCCGGGGAATCTGGTGATAAAGCACCACAGCATGAACAGCAAAAGCGGAACTGTATTTGCAAATTATAAAGTTTGCGGCCTTCAGGACGGCAAAGCTACAGAGCCAAAACCATTCATCCATGATCTTTTGTTAATGGGTTTTGATGTATATTTTTTAAAACCGGAGCAAACCACTCATTATTTAGACTCGTTGGGATACAATAATAAGCTTTTGAGAGAAGATGTATACAATGGAAGAAAAGTGTTCGTAATTGGCGCCAATAAGGGCGACACTATAAGTAATCAGGTTTGGATAGATACGGAACGTTTGTATATGCACAGGATCATTTATACTAAACGAAATAATGTACAAGATGTGGTTTTTGGAAATTATGAATTGATGCAAAAGAACTGGGTGGCTAAATCTGTTTCTTTTAAGATCAACGGTGCTTTAATGGCCGAAGAAAAATATTACGATATAAAATTCCCGAAAGAACTGAATCCCGACATTTTTAAGCCGGAAAAATTCGCTGAAGCTAAATGGTAATTTAGATGGCATTTTAATGAGTGTAGCCCCTTTTGTAATTATTAAGTAAATGGTCCTAAGTGCATATTTATCTTATTTTTACAAAAAAACTCTATGAAATCACAGATTTACGAATTCAATACCCAAAAAATTAAAAATATGAGAAAAAAATTAATTTCTACCTTATCACTAATTCTTATCGGAATTTCGGTTTCTACCGCACAAGTACCAATGGCAATGGCCTCGGGGCCAAGTACCGCTTGTACAACATCTTCAGTATGTTATAATAATGCTACCTCAGGTGGCGGCTCAAGCGCATACTGGAGTTTTGGTTCAACAAGTATTGGTACAACACCAACTTTTACCAATATGACGATTCCTTATAACCCGGCTTATAACGAAGCGGCTTTTGATGGTATTAATTATTATTTATTTGTAACCGAATATTCTTCAGGAACAGTTTATAAATATAGTTTTGGTAACAGTCCTTTAAATACTGCCACAGTTAGCTCTTTAGGTTCTTTTTCTGTAACTAACGTTGAAGGAATAGAAATTCAAAAAGAAGGAACTAAATGGTATGGTTTTATCGTTGGGAATGTGCCAACCGGAACAATGATGCGACTGGATTTTGGAACCTCTTTAGCGAACGCTCCAACTGCAACTAATTTAGGTCCTTTATTACTTTCTTGGCCGCATGATTTAAAAATATATAAAGTGCAAACGAATTACTATGGTTTTGTTGTTAACAGAAACAGTAATTCGGTAACCCGTTTAGACTTTGGCGTTACACTTTCAGGAATTCCTACAGCTACAAATTTCACACCAACTGCAGGAACTTACAGTGTACCTTCTAACATTTTTATTACCAATGATGGCACAAATTTTTACGGTTTTCTGACAAACGTATTAGCAAACAACATTACACGTTTAAATTTTGGAACCAGCATTACTAATACACCAACCTATACTCAAATTGCAGTTTCACCTACTTTTGGAACTCACTTTCGTGGAATTACAATTTTAAAAGATTGTAGTGCTAATGCTGTTGGATATGTTTTAACAGAATACACCAATCAGTTCATTAAGTTGGATTTTACAAGTGGCTTAGGTGCAATGCCAGTAATATCAAGCTTAGCCTCTTCATTGGCACCAAACACAACTCAGTATGGAATTGATTTTTCTAATCAAATCCGTTTTCAGGATAAATTATATTCGTTTGTCACCAACAATAGCCTTCTGGCTATTTCGAGAGTAGCCTTTTCTTCTACAACATCTACTCCAGCCTCTTCAACCAATTACAGTTCGTATTGCCCTTCATTTGCTTCAGCTGGAAGTTATACACTTTCTTTAATTATCGACGAAGGAGAAGCAACACAATCTAATTACTGTACTTTTGTTTCGGCAAGTGTTTGTAGTGGGATAAATGAACTGGAAGTTAAACAAACTTCTTTTATTCATCCAAACCCAAGTAGTAATGTATTTAACATTACAAGCAAAGCCGAAATTCCCAACACTATTAGTGTTACCGATATGTTAGGAAGAGAAATTGCAAACGTTAAACCAACGGAAAACACTACTTCTTTTGATTTGGGTAAAGAATCAAACGGAATATACTTTGTTAAAGTTCTATATTTACAAGGACAAGAAATCATCAAAATTATAAAGGAATAAGTTTTAAAAAACATCTTTATTTTACTAAGCCGCTACTAACCTAGCGGCTTTTTTGTTTATATAATTTTAGGTCATTTATCCCATAATTTTATAAATTTACAGGAGACGATGTTCTGAATGAACTATAAAAAACTTATAAAACGAGGTTCAATTGCATTAAGCTTGCTTATTGTAATACCTGGTATTATTGCACTTTCGGCCATTTTGTTTTATAAGGATGAACTTAGCAAAATGCTGGTTGACCAAATAAAAACAGAATATGGTTTAAGTTCTGAGATCGGTAAAGTGAAAATTTCTTTGTTTGAGAACTGGCCCAATGCTACCATAAAATTAAATAATGTAAGCGTTACCAGCCACATCGACAACCCTGAGAATAAAGCATTTTTGACTGCAGGAACTCTAGGTATTTCATTTGACCTTAAAAAACTATTGAGCAAGGAGTTTGTTGTTCATTCCATTTCCATTAAGGATGCAACCGTCAATCTCATCAAAGGCAACGGAGAGAATAGCAATTTTAAATTTAAGAAGCCAAGCGACACCATTTCACAAAAGGGAGCGCTCGTATTTGATCTGAAAAAAGTAAATCTCAGAAACGTAAAGTTTTACTTCATCAACAAACCTTTGCGCAAGCGAGTAAGTTTGCATTTAAAAAACAATACCATTAAAATGCTCAATTTGCCAAGCGGCATCAAGGCTAACGTTAAGGGAGAAGTATTTGTTGGCGGACTGATATTTAACCAAAGTAAAGGCGCATTTTTAAAGAACAAAACCGCAATTATTGACCTTAACCTTAATTACTTTTCTAAATACAGGTCGCTGCTCATCAATAATTCTTCGCAGATCATAATTGATGATCAACTATATAATTTCACAGCCTATGCCGAGTTTGAAAATAAAAAGCGACTTGTTTTAAAAGTAAATGCAAAAGATCTGATCTTTTATAAAAGCATGACCATATTGAATGCCCGCATTCAGCAAGCCATGGAGCGTTTTAAGATTGATAACACCATTGATGTGGACGCTCTCGTTGTTTTAAGGATCGGAAAAAATCAAGACCCGCAATTGTTGATCAAAGTGAGTACCAAAAAGAACAATATTACGATTGGAGAAAGTAAGATCCCTTATAAAAATGTAAGTTTCAATGGTGAGATCATTAATCCGGCCGACACAGCAGGCAACGCCGATATAAGCCGCGCCCGTATTGTTTTTAAAGATGTTAAAGGTCAAGTGTATGATTTTCCATTCAAGGCTAACGTTATCATCAAAAACTTAAGGAAACCTGAAATTGAAATTCACGGCGATCTTTTTGTAGAATCCAGTAAAATAAAATTTAAGGTCGCTAAAGATTTTGTGTTAAGCGGAAGTTGCAGCGCAAAAGTGAATTATTTTGGTCCGCTCAGCAATCTGAATAAGCAAGATTTCTTAAATGCCCCTATGATCCTTAATGCGGATCTGAACTTCAAACAATTTTGTTACAAGGCCAATACCCTCGCCCCCGGTTTTGTTGTTAACGGCCACGCTAAGGTGAACAACAAAGATCTTAAGTTTGCTAACCTTCAGTTGAAAACAGTTGGCGGAGAATTTTTACTGGATGGTTTTGCTCCGGGCTTTACAGACTATGCCTTGGGCTACAGTGACGGTTTTAAGGCCACTTTGAACGCCAGTACCAATGTGTTTGATCTGAATCCCTTTTTAAAGAAACCAACGGAAGAAAGCAAAAAAGCAAAGCAGGAAAAGAAAAAGAAATTAAGCGAAGCTGATCTTTCTTTATTTGATTTTAAGATCTCATTATCTGCTAAAGAATTCATGGTAAGGAAACTTCAAGCCACTGATATCAGTGCCAATTTAAATTACACAAAAGACATTTTAAGCATTAACAATTTATACATGAATACTTGTGAGGGTAATTTACAGGCCAAAGGCACGCTACGTAACCTTTCCGACATTAATGCCCATGTTAATCTGAACGACATCAATATTAAAACCTTGTTTGAACAGTGTGAGAATTTCGGGCAAAAGGCCATCGACAGTAAGAACATTGCCGGTACTGTTGGCGCTAAGGTTGAAATGAACATTACACTCAATGAAGATTATGAGCTGCTGCCGCAAAGTATGCTTGGAGATGTGCAATTAAAGCTGAAAGACGGACATCTTATTAATTTTGAGCCTTTTCAAAAAATATCGGATTACATTTTCAAGAACCGGAATTTTGAGGATGTTACTTTTACCGAACTGGATGAGACCTTTAAGATAAAGGGTTATGAAATGCAGATCGATAACCTGGAGATCGCTTCCAATGTCCTGAATCTTTATTTAAATGGGGTTTATAATTTCAAATCGCAATCCAATCTTAACATGCGCATTCCCTGGAGTAACCTGAAACGGCGCGGGAAGAATTATATCCCTAAGAATTTAGGAAAAGCCGGCGAGGACGCACGTGGCTTAAAGCTTAACTACAGCGGCTTGCCAAAGCAAATGAAATTGAGTTTGGGAAATAAGTAATGAGTGTAGAGATCGGAGTTCGGAGGCTTTTTGGGTCACTTCTTTCTCCGAACACTGAGCTCCGAACTCTAAACTACTTAAAATAAACCTTGCTCAGCCACAATTTAAAAAGCGGATCAATAAATTCTATTTGTGGGCCAACTGTATCAATGATCTCCTTACTTTCCAAAGCTTCTTTAATGCGAATAACACCGGCTGAAGTCCCCAGCTTGTATGCCTGAATGGTCTCCGCTGAACTAAATTGCTTTACATTATGGCACATGGCCCTTAAAAAATTGATCTGTGTATTGGTTAAATTATCAGTTTCGCGCTGAAATAAAATGGTGTTTTGCTGCCAGAGATTTTTTACGGCCTGATCAATATCTTTATCGCTACATTCTTTTTTGGTAAGATGCCATACCTGCTGGGCCAGTTGCTGCACAAAGTAAGGATGATTTTCCATAAGCTGGGCAATGCGTGCGGCCTGTTCGGGCGTGATATTTTTTCCGGTATCTCTGAATCGTTTTTTAATGAAACTTACCCAGTAATTCTCCTTTATTTTCTCAAGAAAAATAACATCGCCGAATTTATAAAAAGGCGCGCTTGGATCCGTAAATAATTCCATTAACATTCCACGTTTACTTCCGTATAAACAATAAGAGCTTTGCTTATGATGCTGCCAATGGGCTCTTAGGGTTTTCTGAAAGCCTAAAGGATCATCAAAAAACGAAATGTTCTGAAACTCATCAATGCAAACCACAAGTTTTATTTTTTTAAGCTTTGCAATTGTTTCTGCCAAATTCAATATTTCATCCGGCGCTTTCTGGATCTCTTTCCAGTCGAGACTGATAGAGAATTCACTGTCGGGGCTTAAGCCAACCGTAAATTGAGGCACTATTTTTTTAAAGATTTTTTTTGCCTGGGCAACTCTTTCTTCCCATTTACTGGAAGTTACTTTTAATAATTCTCGAACGTATACTTCATAAAATTCCTGTTCGGTACGAACATTGAAAAGATCTATAAAACAGTATTTGACATTATTCTTTTTATTGAGCGGACTCTCCGCCACTTTTTGCACCAATGAGGATTTGCCCCAACGGCGCGGCGAGATAAGGATAGAATTGATACCCACGTGAAAGTTTTGCAACAGTTGCGTGGTTTCTTTTTCGCGGTTGGTAAACTCTACTCCGTCGGCAATTTTACCATACATAAAAGGAGCTAAATTCATGCTTTTCAGTTTTAGTAAAAATAAGTACTATTTATGTAACTTACAAATTAATAAGTTACATTATTGTTAGTTACAAATATGTTAGTCAAATTTATTTGGGTTTAGACTCCAAAAAAACCCTTATTTTAAAACTTTTATAGATCTTATACTCACCACTTTCCCCACCATGCAAACACTGGCGCTCTTCAGGTCTGTATATAAAAATTCTAGTCGTGCTCCTTCAAGTAAGATCAAATTAAAGTCTGAAAGATTAGTTGGCTCTAGGGCACTGCAGCCCGACTTTTCCTTCTTATCTAAGTTGATAACCCAGCCGCAACCGTCAAATCCCTTAAGGTTATGCAAGGTGCCGTAAACGGGTAACTCGCCTTTGTCCTTTTTACAAGAAATAAAAAGCACGATGATCAGAAAGCAGAAAATTGTTTTCATGTTTTTCGATTAAGTGTATATCAAATATAAAAAAAAGAGGCAGAATATTCTGCCTCTTTTAATAAATGTATTATAATGAGTATTACTTACTCTCTTCTTCTTTCTCAGGTTTTGGTAATAAAACCTTGCGCGATAATTTGAATTTACCGGTCTTAGGATCGTTACCCATGAATTTAACCTTGATCATTTCGCCTTCTTTCAACACACCTTCTAATGTATCTAAGCGTTTCCAGTCTACTTCACTGATGTGCAATAAACCATCTTTACCCGGTAAAAACTCTACAAATGCTCCGTAAGGCATGATCGTCTTAACTTTAGCTTCGTATATCTCCCCAACCTCAGGTATAGCAACTATGCCTTTAATACGAAGCATAGCAGCATCAATGTATTCTTTATGCTCACCAAATACTTCAACGATACCTTTGTTATCCACTTCAGTGATCGTGATCGATGTATTGGTGGTTTTCTGCATTTCCTGAATTACTTTTCCGCCTGGTCCGATAATTGCTCCGATGAATTCACTTGGAATTTCAACTTTAGCAAAACGCGGTGCATGTGGTTTGTAATCTTCATTAGGAGCTGATAATGTTTTAAGCATTTCGCCCATAATGTGTAAACGGCCTTCTTTTGCCTGAAGTAAAGCTTTTTCCATTACTTCGAATGGTAATCCGTGAACTTTAAGATCCATTTGTACCGCAGTGATACCGTCTTTTGTCCCGCACACTTTAAAGTCCATATCACCCAAGTGATCTTCATCACCTAAGATATCCGATAAAATAGCAAAGTTATTTTTTGCATCAGTAATTAAACCCATGGCAATACCTGAAACCGGTTTTGTGATCTTTATACCGGCATCCATCATTGCTAAAGTACCGGCACAAACTGTTGCCATACTTGATGAACCATTACTTTCTAGAATATCAGAAACGATACGAATAGTGTATCCTGAATCAACAGGAACTACTTTTTTAAGCGCGCGTAAGGCTAAGTTACCATGACCAACTTCTCTTCTTCCTACACCACGGTTTGGTTTTGCTTCGCCGGTACTGAAACCAGGGAAATTATAATGTAATAAGAAACGGGCTTCACCAATAAAGATGGCACCGTCTAATTTCATAGCGTCTTTTGGAGTACCTAAGGTTACTGTGGTTAACGATTGAGTTTCTCCACGCGTAAACACAGCGCTACCGTGTGCTGCAGGTAAATACCCTACTTCACTCCAGATCGGACGGATCTGATTGGTTTGACGGCCATCTAAACGGATTTTTGTATCTAATGTAGCCTGACGAACTGCATCGTATTCAACACCGTGATAATATTTATTGATCAAAGCTTCTTTTGCTTTAAGATCTTCTGCGCTGTATTGTTTTTTAAATTCATCCAACACCGCTTTAAAATTTGCTTTACGCTCATTTTTATTTGGGTTAGCTGATTTTGCTACTGCATAAACTTTATCATAAGTTTCTTTGGCAACTTTTTCTTTTAATTCAGCATCGTTAGTTTCGTGATTGTATTCACGTTTTGTTTTAAGTCCTGCTTTAATAGCAAACTCATTGATGCCTTTAATTTGAAGTTTAATAGCTGCATGACCGAACTGAATAGCCTCTAACATTTCTGTTTCGCTGATCTCACTCATTTCACCTTCTACCATTACGATATCCTGTGCAGATGCTGCAACGATCATATCGATGGTTGAAGTTGCCAGCCCATCGATCGTTGGATTGATAACTAATTTACCATTGATCTTCGCTACACGAACTTCAGAGATAGGTCCGTTAAACGGAATATCAGAAACTGCAATTGCTGCAGACGCTGCTAAACCTACCAATGCATCCGGCATTGTTTTACGGTCGGAAGAAATAAGTTGTAACATTAATTGTGTATCAGCATGATAATCTTCAGGGAATAAAGGGCGTATGGCACGATCCACAATACGTGAGATCAATACTTCGTAATCTGATAATTTTGCTTCTCTTCTGAAAAATCCACCGGGGAAACGGCCAGCTGCCGCGTATTTTTCCTGATAATCTACTGTTAAAGGTAAAAAATCAACACCCTCTTTGGCGTCTTTGTTACTTACGATGGTGGCAAGGATCATTGTATCTCCTAATTTAACCACTACTGCACCGTCTGCTTGTTTGGCCAATTTACCTGTTTCAAGCGTTACTAATCGTCCATCTCCAAGATCAAACGAATGTTGTGTTCCAATTTGTGACATATTTGTTTTTTGATTGTGTTCCGACGTTTTCGGAACGGGTTTATATTTGTTTATTTATTTCGTAGTTTGGTGTTCGTAGTTCGGAGAGTTTGATGCGTACTATTCTACGAACTCTCAACTCCGAACTCTAAACTTAATGAAAAAGGCATCCCGATATTTCGAAATGCCCCGTTCAAGAAAATGAAAACCGCAAAATTACTTACGGATATCTAATGTTTTGATGATCGCACGATAGCGATTGATCTCAGTATTTTTCAAATAATCAAGTAAGGCACGACGCTTACCAACAAGGTTCAATAAAGCGCGCTGTGTACCGAAATCTTTTTTATTACTTTTTAAATGATCAGTTAAGTGGTCAATTCTGTGCGTAAATAACGCAATTTGCGACTCTGCACTGCCGGTATTTTTATCGGCTCCGCCATGCTTTTTAAAAATACTCTTTTTTACTTCTGATGTCAAATACATATTCTATCTTTTTATTTTAATAATAGGATGGCAAATATAGTTATTAATTTCTAACTAATCAAAAGAATTCGACCCTAAATATTTTGTAATTTGGCATATTAATCCTGAAATATTGAAATAACCATTAAATTAAATACACTTTATAACTAATTGATTATCAATAACAAAAAATGTATTTTCACAAATCAATTTAACACAAATTAAACCTTTTACTTTTATTAAAGTCTAATACAAAACCTTTAAAACCACAAAAAAACCAAACAATTACACTATGAAAACAAGATCATTTATTTACGCTTTAAGTACCCTAGCCTTAGCTGGTGCCTTAATGTTCACGGGTTGTAAAAAAAGAAAAGCTTTTAAAGAAGAAGATGGTCAAACGTCTGCCGACTCTAAAATGGCGCAAGGCGAAAGCGATGCAGTTAACGGTGATGTTAATAACGTATTAGGTCAGTCGACGTTCAAAATTATGGGAGGCAGAGTTAGCGGAAGCGCTTCAGCGGAAGCGCTTCAGCGGAAGCAACAGCCGCTTTAGGAAATATTTGTGGTCTATCAATTGATACAACAAACATGTACTATGGTGGCACAATTAAGTTAAACTATGATGGAACTGTTTGTAATAACCGTAAGCGTGAGGGTTCTATACGAGTAAGCGTGCAAAACTATACAGTACACGCTGCTTCATCTAAGTGGACAACAGCAGGCTGTGTATTAAAACTTGATTATATCAATTATAAATTGACCCGCGCTTCTGATGGAAAAAGCATCGAATTAAACGGTACTCAATACGTAACCAATGTAAGCGGCGGTAACTGGTACAACCTGATCACAGGACAACCTAACTTAATTACTACTGTAACCGGTACAGATCTTAATGCTTCTTTCGATGATGGTAAAACTGCTACCTATAACATTAACCGTAAATTCACTTATACTTATGCATCCTTAGTGTTTACTTGTACAGGCGAAGGCATTGGCTCTCACAATGGTATCAGTAATCTTGAGAACTACGGCACAACCCGCGACGGCGATGATTTTACCAGTGAAGTAACTACTCCAATTATTTGGAACACTACTTGCGGTGCATGGGCTCCTACTCAAGGTGGTTTAAATATTAAAGTTGCTAATAAGAGTTTTGATTTGAAATGCACCTTTGCCGTTGATAACGGAGGAAATCCTGTTACTGTTGCTCCTAATACTTGTGCTTATGGATTTAAAGTAGAGTGGACCTACAAGAAGAAAACGAACAAAAAGATCATTGCATATACCTAAGCAAACTATCTGTTTTTAAAAGGCCTCGCAGAAATGCGGGGCTTTTTTATTTAAGTTATTTTCAATAAAAAAAACCCGAACAATTTGCCCGGGTTTAAATTGAATTTTGTTTTTCTTACGCCTCCACCTCTGTAACAATACTAGGGAAGATCCTAACGTTACCACCCTCTTCTCTTCTGAACTGATAAGTGTAACGGTAATGACTTTCCAATCCGCTCTTGTTGGGCAGACCGTTGATCATCATAATGTTTCTGTTCTTCGCAAATTTCAATAATTCACGTAAGTAGTGAGCAGAGATCTGACCTACTTCATCAATGATACAATGTACTTTAAAGTCACTACTGCTTCTGTGAGAAGATTCTTTAATGAACACGTGCAATAAAGTAATGTAGATGATCGCTTTTACAAGGATGTCTGTTCCTGTACTTCCGATACTGTCGATCTTATGCGTCCAGCCGGTTTCGTTCATACCCTCTTTGATGTTGAATTTCAATTCAAACAGATCCTGTAATCGAATTTCTTCCTGATCCTGCTCTTTAATGGCAGAACGTAATTGCTCAAGTAACTTAACAGCACGTCCGGAGATCTCGCGTTTCTGACCAGGTGCAAAATCAGAATTGAATAATCCTTCATTGTAAACCAAACCATGCTCTTCTCTGAACTCTTCTACTTTCTTTAACAATTTGTAAACTTTATTATCCGATTCTTCGATCTTGATCTTAATAAATTCGATCAGTTTACTTTCCTCAAACTCTGCCTTCTTAAAATCTTCGGCAATTAAAGTAATGATATGTTGAATTTTTTCTTTTTGACCACTTAACTCTTTTACTTTAGTGGCAATACTATCTGTTACTAAACCAATTTGGGTTGCTGTTTCTGCAATAGATAATTCGATCTTATTCTCGTTAATGAAAGAACGCAAGTTCTGAGCAAAACGCTCGTACTCGCCTTGTGTGGCATCATTACGAATAAGGAAATTAAAGTGATTATCAATTCTGAACTTGCCGGCAAACTCATTTACGTAACGCTGAAATGCGCCATACTCTTCGTTAAAGTGCGAATCGTTCTTTAATAACTGAGTACAAAGTTCCATGATCTTATAATTCGTGCGTTTCGGTTCGGCACGGTCAATTATATCTGCATATTTATTATGTACCGGTGTATCACGGAAGTTGTTACTATAAAAATTGATACCCTGATTAAATTCAATTAACTCCTGATCAAAAGCACGTTTTTGCTTGTTCAGTTCCATGCGTTTTAAATTAAACTTACCGCCGGTTTCTTCTAATTGTGCTGTAAGATCATTCGCCGTTTTCACAAACTCTTCTTTCTTCTGGATCAGATCAGGAAGTTTATCAAATGTCTCGCGTTTATCTTTTAAGTAATCGCTTACAATTTGTGAGTACTGTTCAATTTCCTTTAAGGCATCTGTTAATTCCTTAACGCGCTCGTCAACACCCTTCAGTTGCTTGCTATCAACACCCTTCGACTTAAAGTTGGTTTCTTTTTCTTTCGAAAGTTCTTCTTCCTTACTCTCGTATTCCTTCACCTGATTTTTCTTCTCAACTTCCAATTCAGAAATTTCTGTTTCCTGGCGTGATTTAAAATCAGCTAAACGCTCTTCATTGAATTCCTTCAATTTTTCAAATTGAATATTGAATTCATTAAGGATCGCATTTTTCTTTTTATTTAAGATCGATAATTCTTCTTCGATCAAATTCAAACGCTGGCGGTTACCGCTTAACGATTGCTCTACTTCGTCGCTGGCTTTTACTCTCCACTCATCCAATTCAGCTACGATCTTCTTCTCACGCTTTTCGCTGAGCTCTAAAGCATAGGTTACAACCTTAACATCTTCTTTTAACTCTCCAAGATGCTTACCGTATTTATCGGCAGCCAGCATTTTTTCTTCGTTATTGCTAACCTGAAACTGATTTAAAGAATCTTCAAGATCACGGATCTGAACTAAACGCTCGTTTTTTTCGTGCTGATATTCTTCAATGCTTTTCGAAATAATTTCAACGTTGCCCAGTTCCAAACTAATACCATATAAGTTACTTGCAACATCAGCTTTTACTTCAGGTGTAAGATCGGTGCGGAACAATAATTCTTCATTAACAACCTTACCAATGGTCAGATGCCAATCTTTAACGTTCTTTTCCAGAAATCCATAAAAAGCATCGTGCTGAACATTTAACTTGCTTTCAATTTCCTTGATCTCCGTTTTAACTTTGATGATCTCGGTATTGATCTTGTTAACATGATTACTTAATGAGGTTTTTAATTTCAACTCTGCAGCTTCCCATTCGCGTTGAAGCGTTTGGATCATATTCTGCTTGATCGCGCGCTCACTTTTATTTTTGTAAGTGATAGCTCTAAGCTCCGATAATTCAGTTTCTAATTGTTTAACCTCATTTTCGTAAAAGCGAGTATTGCGAATTACTTTTTCTTCGGATTTTAATTCATTGAACTCGATCTGTTTGGCTGTAACTTCTGCCTGAGCTTCGTTAAAAGCCTCGTCACGCTTGAATTTCAGATCACTGTCTTTTTTATTGTATTCGTTCTTCTGAATTAACTGAAGTTCGTTGTAATGATTAAAGATCTCGCTGGTGCGTGTATTGATCTTATTTACATAAGCTGCTTTATCGTTTCGTAATTGCTCGATCAAAGAAGAATACTTTAACTCAATGCTTTTTACGTTAGAGGTCAACGATTCATACTCACGACGGGCAATGTTGAGTTCCACCTGAAGTTTTTCGCGTTCTGAATGTTTTTCAACCGCTTCTTCAATGTTGCTTTCTTTATAGACCTTTAATTTTTTGTGTGCATCACGAATGGTTCTGTCATAAAAACCGATCTCTTCGCGAACATCTTTTTGTTTTTCTTCAATGTTTATTTTAAAAGTTTCGTGTTCTTCGGTTAACTTTTCAAGTTCTTCTTCCTTTGCTTTGGCAGCATCACGAATGGCTTCATTTTGCGACTCAGCAAAACGCAAGCTGCTTCCTAAACGGTCAGCCACTTCCATCTGTGAACCCTTCAGCATGTGAACCTGATCGTATTTTTTGTCGATCAATTCAATTAACTGCTGAGATTCTTTTTTTAGATAACTTTCTATGTCAGAATATTTTTCATTGAACTGACGTAACTGACGTTCTACCTGCTCCAACTTAATACTGGAAGTTTCTGTTGTAAGTGAGTTAGCAATAAAATCCTTAATAAAACGGGAATCGATACTGCTTTTTGAACTTAAGAATACGTTAGTTATCGATTTCGGAATATTTTGATACTTTTCGTTTCCTTTTAATAAATGAAATTTAGAAAGTGTTTTATCAGTCTCAGTTCCGTAAATAATGTTACGATAGCGCTCGAATGTATCGATCTGATTGGAAACGAATATTCCTTTTTTCTCAAGATTACCTATCAATTCCTTGATCTTCATTGCCTCGTCGTTCGCATTTAGGAAAAAATCAGGATTATACGGCGCATCAATGAATCGGAACACCAATTTATTATGGCGATACACCACTACACAAAAAGCGCTGTCTTCAGTTGCCACCTCATATACCAGATACGAATTTTCGTAACGGAAATAATGCTCATCAAATGTTTTTTGAGATTGTGCAATTCCAAGACCGCGACTGTTCGCACTGTAAAAGAACAATATGGCACGCTGCAATGAGGTTTTTCCGTAGTTATTGGTTCCCACAAAGCAGGTATTTCCACAAAGTTCAATGTCTGTGTATTTTACATTCGCGATGTTAATTTCAACGATCCGATTCAGTATTCTGCAATTTTCCATTCTCTTTTTCTCTGTCTTTAACTTATAACTCTTTAATATTATTTATGATCAAAATTTAATTTAAGATCAAACCTGAACCTTTGCTTTCATCTGAACTTCCTGTTTCTTCATAGATCGCGATCGCGTTGATGATATCCATCAGATACGTATATGCATCCAGAACTTTATAGCTTTCACTTTGTTCATCTTCCAGTTCTAAAAACGAATCACGAGCCATCAGATCGCAAATGTCGCGCACCTTGTTCACCATAGTTTCCGAGCGGTACATAGGGATCTTCTGAAGCTTTTGTTTTAAGCGAACATTGGCATTACACTCTTCCGAAATTTCTCCCGGACGAAAACGTGATCCAATGGTGATCTTATTGTCCATACTCGCAAACAAATCGATAATGTCGATGTAACGTTCAAATGTTTCCAGTTTTTTCTCAATAATGCTGTTTGCCTCACCAACTTTAGCGAAATAAAAATAATTGTTTCCACGTTCAATGTTATAACGGATCACATTAAAATAAGCCTGCAATCTGTCGTAGTTCTCAGGATTATTAATGATATCATACAAACGACCCATGTTATCTTTGCTTCCATTACTTGAAATGAAATGGCCACGCGCCATGATCGCAAAAATATCGTGAGTTTGCTTTGGTAAATTAAGATCTAAGCCTTGTAATTCTTCCATGCTATTTAGTGTTTTACTTTTTTAATGTTTTCTGTCTAAGCCGCTGCTTTCTTTTCTTTCTTCTTCCCGTCGGTGGTTGGTAATATCACCGTATAACCCAAACGTTTTTGCTTTTTACTTTCGTCTTCTTCGTAATCAAAATAATTCAATCGGTATTTAAAATCCAGTGTTTTCTCGTATTCCATGGCGATCTCAACAAACAACGACATGCGATCGTTCAATCGGATATCGCCCACTGCTTTCGGGAATTTGTATTGTATTAAAAATTCGAAAAGGTTCAATTTGTTTTGTGCTAAAAAACGATCCACCAATTTCTCGGTATCCATTTTTATCTGATTATCGATCAGTTTATCTTTGAAATCACTTGGCAATTTACCGGCAATTCCCCTTGCCATTAAACGAGAGATCTTGTATTTCTGAGCAATACGCTGGCATAACACAAATCCTTCGTCGGTGGCCAGATAATCCACTGCAATTTTTGTTCTTGGACCCTTGATCCCGTTAAAGCGAAGTGGTGTCAATGCTTTGATGGTTTCCACAAAATTAGTACGGAAATGCAAAGCGCCGTGATCCTTGATCTCCTTCAGGCGCTGAACTTTCACATAAACATCTAACTGGAACTGTATCTTGTTGATGTAATCTGTAATATCCGTTTGAATTTCGATAAGGAAATCCAGGTTTTCGATCAGGTTGCTCTTCAATGAATTTACAATTCCATAAAGCTCTGTATCGTTGGTAAGAGCAAACAACCCGCGGGTTTCTTCAATAACCTCCTCCGTTTTTTTGATGAAATCAATGATGGTATCACGTTTCTCACGGTAGTCTTCGAGTTTCTGAAGCTTAATGCGATAGTTACTTTCGTTCTTGTAAGTATCATCCACATTCTTCTGAAGCTTGATGATCTCGCGCGAAAGCGCCACATTGATACGTTTCAGGTATTTTTTTACACTGCGCAAAAAGCGATGTTCGTGAACCTCCTGATAAAAGCGAATGTGACGTTTTAATTCGTTGATGTAATCGTTTATGAAACCCGGAGTAACCTCGCCGATCTCCATGAAATCTTCGAACATAGCCACCACCGCGTCGTTCAGACTCACAATGCTTTCGTATTCGTAAAGCAGATCAAGCGAGCGTAATTTCTGATACTGCTCCTGCGAAATATCTTCGCGAGCCAGTAACTCGTTAACCGTGATGTTCTCGCGGTTAGCAAACAAAAATTCAACCACACCGCGGTTATGGTATAGTTGAGATAATATGTCTTTTACATTGACTTGTAATGCCATTCAGTTTGGTTCTTTAGCCAAAGGCATGCCTTTAGCGATAATTCATAAAAATACGAATGCTTATTTTGCTAGATAATTTGCTTTATGAACAAAAACGGGAGTAATTAACAAATGCTTTCGGTGAGACTTGTAATTATCTGAAAATAAGGTGATAAGGAAATAGAAAAAGAGCAAAATAAAGTAGTTAACACCTGTTATATAATTCTAACACCCTGTTGATAAAAGTACCCCATTCGTATTTAGTTTTTTCTAAATGGAGTGCCTTGGTAAACTCCTCTTCACGGGCGTTTGAGAAGTAATCTAAAATGCTTTCAGCTATTTTTTGAACGTCAATGGGAACGGTGTACCCCACTTTATGATGCGGCACTAATTCTGATAGTCCCCCTACATCAGTTACCAGCATTGGCTTTTCGTAATAGTAACCCACCATGGTAACACCGCTGTTTGTTGCATTACGATAGGTTTGAGCTACCAGATCACTTGCACAGAAGTAATAACGCACTTCTTCATTTGGGATGAATTGAGAATGAAAGACCACATTCTCATTCAGTTTTTGTTTGTTGATCAGATCGAGGTAAGGCTGCTTATCTTCATAGAACTCTCCTGCTACCAGAAGCTTCACTCCCATCGCTTTTATTCGCGGATCACTCATGGCTTCCAACAAAATATCAAGGCCTTTATACTTTCTTATCAAACCAAAGAATAGCAAAATTTTATCGTTTGCATTAAGCCCCAGTTTTTTTCTTGCCTCTTCCTTACTCACTTTTGCACCATATGTTTCGTACATTGGATGCGGTGAATACACTTTTCTATCGGTAGGAGTAAATTGTGCGATATCATTGAACACCGCCTGCGACATGGTAATAAAGCCATCGCAAGACCTTACAAAATAATTCGTGAACATTTTATCGCCAAAACGTTTTTCGTGAGGAATGATATTATCTGTTAGAGCGAGGATCTTTGTTTTCTTGTTTTTCTTCACCAAACGGCCAATCGTTCCTAAGCATGGACCAAAGAAAGGAAGCCAGTATCTGAAAATAACAAAATCAGGACTTTCTTTTTTAATGAATCGGGCAACTTTGAACCAATTAAAAGGATTTATTGTATTTATTAAAGTGTGAATTTTTAAGTCAGAAGGGGCTTTGCCACTGGTTTCATATTGCGACGAACCCGGAAATAAAAAATTGGGATACTGCAAAGAGTAAGAAATGATCTGAGCATCGTGCCCCATTTTATTGAACTCTCTGCACAGGTTCTCATTAAACTGCGCCGGTCCGCCACGAAGCGGGAAACCTGGACCTATGATAAAAACCTTTGGCATTCGGAACAAATTTACTTTTAAAAAAGGAAATACTAATTAAAAAAATCTTCCGAAAAGTTAATTAAGTATATTTTCTGCTGGGCTCTTGTAAATGCAGTATACAGCCAGCGGAGATAATTTCTGTCTACTTGTTCCTTTGTAATATAACCCTGATCTATGAAAACAACCGGCCATTGTCCGCCCTGCGCCTTATGACAGGTAACGGCGTATAAAAATTTTATTTGCAAAGCATTAAAATGCGGACTCTGTTTCAAATAGGCCATGCGCTTGCCTTTTATGGGTTCGTCGGCCATATCAGCCATCACATTATCAAACAATTGTTTTTGCTGATCCGCAGTTAAACTGGATGTATCCGAATAAACACTTTCTAAAACTATCTTTAACTGCAGTTCCGGCAACAACGGATAATCCACTAATCTCACTACGCATTCTAAAAAATTAAATCCGTAAAGTTCTTCGTGCTTTATTATTTTCAATACTTCGAGAGCATCGCCATTGGCAATAAAGCCGGCATCTGAATTTTCATCAAGCCAGAAATAATTATTCTTTACCACCATCAGCAGATCGCCGGCACACATATCTTCTTCCATGTATCTTACTCTTGCCCGTACCGCCTGATTGAATAAATTGGCGCGTTTATTGCTTCTGGTAAGTATAAGAACATCATTATAGCCATAATTGCTGTAAGCAGTGTTTATAATGTCCAGCAGCTCCTCACCATCCACTTTGATCACATCCTTATGTAAAGAAAGCTTTGGCATTTCGGCGATATCATCCGTTAATAATTCTCTCAGATGGGTTGCGTTTTGCAAAATACCGCTCTCTAAACTTTGACGCGCCACCTGTTTTAATTCAAATGAATTGATGTCTAAAAAATAGGCTTTTCGTAAATAATCAACATTAAGGGCGGGACTGTCTTCACTACCCACGGGCGGCAGCTGAGCGGTATCGCCAACAAAAAGCAGTTTGCAGTTCTCCCCCGAAAAAACATATTCGAATAGACTTTCCAATAAATTATCGAATAGCTTGCTTTGAGATGATCCGCTGTCGAGGCCGATCATAGAGGCTTCATCAACAATAAAAATCGTATTCTTATGTAAATTTTCTCCTCTCGAAAAATGCATCGCACCATCGGAAGTCATTTCCTTTTTGAATATTTTTTTATGAATGGTTTGAGCGGGTCTTTGAGCATACATCGACAAAACCTTGGCGGCGCGGCCTGTAGGAGCCAGTAAAACGCTTCGCCACTTAAAAGTGGGCAATATCTTTGCCAGAACTGATACCAGATTGGTTTTTCCTGTACCTGCATAGCCCTTAAGAACAAATACATCACGGCCGGTTCGCTGAGCAACAAATTTGGAAAGTCCGCTTATGGCCTGCTCCTGATCAGATGTAGGCACAAAGGGCAAATTCTGCTTAAATACAGAAATAAAATCAGGAGTATCAAAATTGCCAGACATTCGGTTAAATTAAGCTTAGAAAAGCATAAATTTAGCTCATAAATTTAAACCATTTCTTAGATTTGTAATATTAATGATAACTGCCTCACAAATACAGAAAAAAGTTTACGAGTTAAAAGAAAATTCTTCCTCAAATTCGATCTTGGTTATTAATGTCAGCGAAAGCGGATTTGAACTGGTTACTTTTACAAAAGAACCTTATACCATCACAAAAATTGGAGAATTGATCTTTAAGGATGAGTTTAAGGATCAGGATGAGTTGAGCCATTACTTTGTACAGTTTGTGAATGAATTCGACATCACAAAAACGAATTATGATAACATTTATATTAATTGGCTGAATAAACATTTTACTCTTGTGCCAAACGCATTTTACAGTGCCGAAAAAGCAAAAGAACTTCTTGATTTTAATATCGGAAACATAGAGAACGAAAGCATTTTAACCGATGATGTTTTAGGAGACGTAAAATTTTTATACTCCATCCCTAGCCACTTCAAAGCCACATTAGATAAAACCTTTCCAAAGCATAACATCAAACATTTTGGATTCAGCAGCATTCAGTTGTTCTTCAATCATTTTCAGTTAAAAAACGCTGATGTGTTTATGAACATTCATTTACAGAGCATAGAACTGCTCATTAAAAAAGACAAGCAATTAGTATTGTACAACATGTACAATGTAAAAAGCGATGAAGATATTTTATATTATCTGCTTTTTTCGATCGAACAACTTAAACTGAATCCGCTTAACTTAAAGCTCTCAATTGCTGCCAACCGCGAAACCGGTGATGAACTATTCAAAAGCATAAAGAAGTATGTTAAGCAGGTGAATTTTGTGGTGAGTGATAAGATCATCCTACGCAAAGAAGCATTCGAAAGCATCCCGCATCATTATTATTTTAATTTACTTAACCGTTTGTTGTGCGAATAATAAGTGGCTTATACAAAGGCAAGACCATTTCACCACCAAAAGGCTTATTGTTACGCCCTACCACTGATTTCGCGAAAGAAGCTCTCTTTAATATTTTAAACAACAAAATAGATTTCGAAGGACAACAAGTTCTGGATCTGTTCTGTGGTGTTGGCGGAATTTCACTGGAGTTTGCTTCGCGCGGATCGATAGTACATTCAGTAGATGAGAATTATAATTGTCTGAAATTTGTTAAATCAACAGCCGACGAATTGAAATTACCTGTATCCGTTTCAAAAGCCGATGTCTTTAAATTTTTACCGAAAGAATTAAAAAAATACGATCTCATTTTTGCTGACCCACCCTATGATCTTCCCAACATTGATCAAATCCATCAACTTGTAATGCAGCATCAGCTTTTAAACGAAGACGGATGGCTTATTATTGAACACGGCATAAAAACAAACTTAAGTGAATTGCCTAATTTTTTTGAACATCGTAAGTATGGTAATGTGAATTTTAGTTTCTTTAAGCTTAGCGCTTGAATACATTGAACGGAGAGAAGACACTAAATTCATAAATAAAATTTTGATTTATGTAGATCTCAATCCTTGCGAAAAACTTTGCGAGCCCTGCCTACCGGCAGGCAGGTTTGCGGTTAAACTTTAATTTTTAATTCTACATTCTTAATTCTAAATTTACCCCATGTTCACCATCGACACCCATACACACATCATTCCAAAAAACATCCCCGACTTTACGAAAAAATTCGGCTACGGCAATTTCATTCAGTTAAACCATCATCAACCGGGCCGGGCATGGATGATGCAAGGCGAAAAGAAATTCAGGGAAATTATTGCCAATTGCTGGGATGCAGAATTGCGCATTCAGGAAATGGCACAGCACAAAGCCGATATGCAGGTGATCTGTACCATTCCGGTAATGTTCAGTTACGATGCAAAACCCAAAGATACTTTAGAGATCTCTCAATTTCTTAATGATGATATTGCAACTACTTGTAACAAACATCCCGATAAATTTGTTGGGTTGGCCACAGTTCCGATGCAGGATACAAAACTGGCGATACAGGAATTAGAACGATGCATGAAAATGGGTTATAAAGGCGTGCAGATCGGCAGTAATGTGAACGATCTGAATTTGAATGAAACTCAGTTCTCCGAATTCTTTGCCGCTTGCGAAAGTCTAAACGCCTCTATTTTAGTGCATCCCTGGCAAATGATGGGACAAGAACACATGACCAAATATTGGTTGCCTTGGTTAGTAGGAATGCCTGCTGAGATCAGTAGGGCCATTTGTTCTATGATATTTGGCGGAGTGTTTGAAAAGTATCCAAATATAAAAGTTTGTTTTGCTCACGGCGGCGGTTCTTTTTTACCAACCATAAGTCGTATTGAACATGGCTGGGATTGTCGCCCTGACCTTGTAGCCATTGACAATAAAGAGAATCCTAAAAAATACCTTGGCAAATTCTGGGTCGATTCGCACGTGTGTGACCATAAAATGCTGCAATACGTTATTGACCTTGTTGGGGCAGATAAAGTAATGCAGGGTTCAGATTATCCTTTTCCTCTGGGAGAGGCCATTCCGGGCGACCTTGTACGTACAGCGCCAATTACTGATGCAGAAAAACGCACCATTCTTGGCGAATCTGCAAAAGCCTGGTTAGGAATTAATTAAGGCCTTCTTGTTAACAGTTTTTCGTCGATTATATATCTAAATCGGTCGTTTTAAAGCTCGTTTCAGTCTCATAATTAGCAAATTGTTAATTACTTATGGCTAAAAAAACGATTTAGATGCTTGCGCTTACGTAAAACATTTTGTACATTTATATAAACCCCACGTTATGAAAACATCAGTAAAAAATTTCGTATTAGGTTTTGCCGCGTTATTTCTCTCATTACAAAGTAATGCAGAAAACACACCCGGTGAAGGTTTCCTGACTTTTGAAGCAATTCAACACGATGGGAAAATTGACATTGCATGGAAAATTAATCCAACTTCTAACGTAAAAAAATTCGTTGTTCTTAAAAGTAAGGATGGTATTAATTTTACCCCATTCACAGAATTAAATGGAAGCGCCTATGGTCCTGAGTATGAAGAGTACTTTGAAGTAGATTATTCGCCTTTCGCCGGTACTTCTTATTACCGTTTAATGGAAGAGAAGAATGATGGTCAGATCTTTTATTCTGAGATCGTTCCGGTTAACTTACAGTATTTAGATGGTAAATGGCATATTGTGAACGAATCACATGCTGCTAAACCAACGCGTTACGATCTTTATAAATTAAAGGCTAAAGAAATGCTTTTAGTGCTTCGCGATAAAAATGGCGCTGAATTTTTTGCAGATGTTACCGTTACTGATGTAAAAGGTAAGAATGTAGAAGCAAAAGCTAACAAAGGAGAAATTCCTGCAGGTAAATACTTAGTTATAGCAACTTCAAAAGACGAATTGTTCAGCAAAGACATCAATATTGTAAAATAGATTAATTGAACCCCATATTAGAAGGCGATACAGATTGTGTCGCCTTTTTTTGTTCGCTCAAATCTATCTCTTGATCTCATCCTTCTTCTCTTCCGACAGATCACGTAAAAAGAAAAGAATAAAGGTGGCAATGCCGGGCAATACCAAACCAATAAAGAACCATTTTAAAGGGCTGCGTCCGCAGCGGCGGGCAAATAAGGAGGTAATAATGGGCTGGCTTAAGAGAATGGACATACCCAGACTAAAAAACACTACTGCACCCATATTCGTTTAATTTACTTTTTCAGAAAGCTCTAACCAGCGTAAACCTTTGGTATCAATATTTTCGGAAGCGTTCTTAATTTTTAAACTTAAGTTCTGTAGTTTTTCGTAATCGGTGGTCTCGTTCAGTTCTTTTTCGAGGATCACTTTTTCACTTTCTAACTGAGCAATTTCTTTTTCCAAGATCTCTAATTCACGTTGCTCTTTATAAGTTAATTTTTTAGCTGTTTCCGTTTTTTGTTTTTCAGGAATCGGTGTTTCTATAACTATTGTTTTATGTACGGCTTCTTCTAATTCTTTATCCAATTCTTCCTGCTCTTCCTTCGGTAAAGCTTTCCAATCACGATAATCACTGTAGTTACCCGGATAATCCTTTACTTTACCATCGCCTTCAAATACAAAAACGTGATCAACCAGCTTATCAATAAAATAACGGTCGTGAGATACAATGACCACGCAACCCGGAAACTCCATTAAAAATTCTTCTAACGTTTGAAGCGTTAAAATATCCAGATCATTCGTTGGCTCATCTAAAATCAAAAAATTGGGATTTTTAACCAGAACAGTTAACAGATACAATCTTCTTTTTTCTCCACCACTTAATTTACTCACGAAATTAAATTGCATGTCGGGCGGAAAATTAAATCGAGTCAATAACGACGAGGCCGATAATGACGTTCCATTCACTAAAGGAATGTGATCCGCTATTTCTCTCACTACTTCTATCACGCGCTTACCTTCATCAACTTTCATTCCCATTTGCGAGTAATAACCAAACACAACCGTTTCGCCAGTTTGAATTTTCCCGGTATCGTAAGGTTCTATGCCCTGTACAATATTTAAAAAAGTGCTCTTCCCTATTCCGTTCTTACCAATTAATCCAACTTTCTCACCTTTCTTAAAAGTGTAGGTAAACGGATTCAATATTTTTTTATCGCCAAAAGATTTTCCAACTTTAATAAGCTCTAGTATTTTAGAACCTAAACGTTCCATTTTAACATTCAGTTCAATGGCTTTGGTAACTTTTCGCTGTTTTACTCTTTCTGCAATATCTGAAAAAGCATCCACCCTCGATTTCGATTTAACCGTTCGTGCTTTTGGTTGCTTGCGTACCCACTCTAACTCACGCTTATATAAATTCTTTGCTTTCTCAAGTTCAGAATTCATCATTTCTTCACGCTCAGCTTTTTTGGTGACATAATATTCGAAATTACCTTTGTACTCGTATAATTTATGATCATCCATTTCAATGATCTTGGTACACACTTCATCCAAAAAATAACGATCATGTGTTACCATTAATACCGTTAGCGCTTCCTTATTCAGATAATACTCCAGCCACTCTATCATGTCAATGTCCAGGTGATTCGTTGGCTCATCCATGATAATAAGATCAGGCTTATTGATCAATACCTGCGCCAATGCCAATCGTTTCTTTTGTCCGCCACTTAAGGTTTTAATTAAGGCTGTTTTATTATTGAGTTCTAAACGACTTAAAATTTCTTCAACTGTTTTTTCGTATTCCCAGGCATTCAGTTCGTTCATTTCCTGTAAAGCAGCATCTAATTGATCGCCGGCATTTACATTATTAGGATCACCTGCATCCACCAAAGCCTTTTCGTAGGCGCGGATACAAACTGTAACTTTATTTTCGGCTAAGAATAAATGATCAATAACCGTTGTTTCATCCGGTAAAGAAATATCCTGATCTAAAAATGAAATAGTAATGTCTTTTCTGAAAACCACAATTCCTTCATCCGCAATTTCTTTCCCTTTTAGAATTTTGAATAAAGTTGATTTACCGCTGCCGTTCTTGGCAACGAGTCCCATTTTATCGCCATGGTTCAAACCAAAGGAAATATTTTTGAATAAAATTCTATCTCCAAAAGATTTAGAAAGGTTATTAACGGAAAGGAGATTCATTATGGTTTACCTATTTAATTAATTTTTCAAGCAAAAACCTGAGTTTTTCGCGTGTCAAATTTACATTAATTTCGGCATTAACCGTTAAAGAAACACCACCGGTTTGTTCAGATACTGTAATAGCTATAGCATCAGTGGTTTCGGTGATCCCTACCGCTGCCCTGTGGCGCATCCCGAAATTGGCCGGAAAGTTCTCTTTTTCGGTTACAGGAAGCACGCAGCGGGCCGCTATGATACGGTTATTGGTGATCATAACAGCTCCATCGTGGAGCGGTGAGTTCTTATAAAAAATATTCTCAAGCATTCGTGCCGTAAGCGCCGAATCAACAGGTTCCCCGGAGTTAATGTAAAATTTAAGGTCAGATCTTTTTGAAATAATGATCAAGGCTCCGGTTTTTGTCTCGCTCATGCTGAAACAGGCGTTAATAATGGCATCCACGTCCAATTCAATTTTATCAGGCTGATTAGAGGCTGTGAACGATAATAGGTTCTTCCAGCTTCTGCTTCTGATAAATTCGTTAGAACCGATGTATAAGAGAAATTTGCGTATTTCCTGCTGAAACACCACCATTACAGCGATCACTCCAACATTAACGAATTTTCCTAAGATCGAGCTCAGTAATTTAAGATCCAGGGCTTTGATCACGATCCACACAAAATAAATAAGAGCCAAACCAATGAAGATGTTTACCGCCGAAGTGCCTTTAACCATGCTGTAAAGCAAATAAAGCATAATGGCCACCAACACAATGTCGATGGCATCGGTTACACCAAAGGTTAAGAATAATATGAAATTGATGAATAGCAAGCTGAGTTTATTTAGTCTTTAATTTGGTCTTGTAATTAGCATAAAGATCGTGTATAATACCATCTGATAAACCAATTTGCGGAACAAATATTTTCTCTATGTCTGCTGTTTTCATAATGGTTAAGAAAATTTTAGCCGCCGGCACAATAACATCAGCTCTGTCAGGCTTTAAACCAAGCCTCTCAATGCGTTCCGAATAAGTATAAGAAGAAAGCATGTCGTATTGATCTTTTAATTTATCATAACTCAAATGCTTTGTTTCTTTTTTATTACACATTTTAAAGATCTTATTGATGTTTCCGCCCGAACCGATCGCACTTAATGGATGAACACCAATAGTAACACGTTTGAGCCATTCCTTCATCTCATCCCACTCCTTTTTGTCCACTTTATCCAGAAGCATACGAACGGTACCAATGTTAAACGATCTCGCCGCAATTACCTTCAGATTAAAATATAAAGTGAGTTCTGTGCTTCCTCCGCCCACATCAATGTACAGGTAAGCGTATTTGGGATTCAGTAATTCTTCAATATGATTGGAAAACACCAGAGAAGCCTCCAGTTTGCCATCAATGATCTCTATGGTGAGGCCCGATTCTTTTTTGGCACGCGCAATGATCTCCGCTCCGTTAGATGCATCCCGCATAGCACTCGTTGCAACGGCACGATAACCATTCACATCGTAAGCGCCGATCAATTCATGAAAACCTTTAAGTGATTTTATAAGACGCTCTTCTTTTGCCTCCGAAATTTTTCCTTTTACAAAAACATCTTCACCCAATCGTATCGGCATCCGTATAAGTTCTTCTTTCGAAAAATGAGGTTTCCCATCCACTTCATATACCCTGCAAAACAAAAGCCGCATGGCATTACTCCCAATATCTATAGCTGCAAATATCATTTTTCTAAGATCAGTTTTTTAGTTTTCCTGGTTTTCAAATAGTCTTCTTTATCTTTTTTAAGATAGTTGTAAATTTCATCCTGCACCCTCACTTTTTTCTCGCCGGGTTTAGCTTTTTTGTAATGATTCTCTTGCTTTCTGTCCAGTATCCTTACTTTGGTATTACCTGAAAGCTGAATGGCAATAATATCTTTTAACTGCTGACGAATTTCTTTATCATAAATGGGTACCGCCACTTCACTTCTGCTGTCAAGGTTACGGCTCATCCAGTCGGCAGAAGAAATGTAAATTTTCTCGTTACCGCCGTTATAAAAAACAAAAATGCGGGCATGCTCAAGATATTTATCAACGATACTATAGGCCTTTATGTTATCGCTATAGCCCGGCACTTCGGTAACCAAAGAACAAGCACCTCTTACGATCAAGGTAACTTTAACTCCCGCCTGCGATGCTTCGTACAATTTATAGATCATATCCTTATCAATAAGGCTGTTCATCTTTAAGGTTACTTCAGCTCTTTTTTTCGCTTTGGCATTCGCAATTTCCTTATCTAATAAACCGGTAAAAACACTGCGCATGTAAAAAGGCGCAACCGATAAATGATTGAAGGTTCCTACCTTAAAATTATCAACGTAAAAGTCGAACATTTTATCTACTTCATCTGTGATCAGTTTATTGCAGGTCAATAAGGTTAGATCGGTGTAGATCCTTGCTGTTTTCTCATTAAAATTTCCTGTGCCAACATGAGCGCACTTAATTATCTTATTTCCTTCCTTTGCGGTGATCAAAAATAATTTAGAGTGAACTTTTAGTCCGGTTACACCATAAATTACATGCGCCCCTTCTTCCTGAAGCTTATTGGCCCAATAAATATTATTCTCTTCGTCAAAGCGAGCCTGCAACTCAATTAATACGGTCACTTTTTTTCCGTTCTTAACGGCATTTAACAATGCATTGGCAATACGCGAAGCATCTGCTACCCTATACAATGTAATTTTAATGGAGATAACACTTGGATCTATGGAGGCTTCACGTAAAAGCGTTATGATGTGATTGAATGTGTGGTAAGGATAATGTAATAAAATATCGCGCTCACGAACTGTTTTCAGAATGGTTCTCGTACTGCCCTCTAAATATTTATGCTCGATCGGAGCCGGTTTATTGTACATTAATTTTTTCTGACCTAAGGTTGGAAAATTGATAAAATCCTTGAAGTTGTGATAACGGCCGCCAGGAATTGCATTATCTTTTTTATCCATTCCCAAACGCTTCATGATATACGTGAGCATGTCGGCAGGCATAGCTGCATCATAAACAAAACGTACAGGTAAACCTTTTTTACGGTCCTTTACACCTTTCGATATTTTTTCGAGCATGCTTTTGCTTACATCGTTATCGATGTCCAACTCTGCATCACGGGTTAATTTAATATTGTATGATTCTATAGATCTGTAACCAAACACCTCAAAAATCTCATTCACGCAAAAGCGAATGATGTCGTCTAATAAAATAACGTAACGACTTTCATTTTCGATCGGTAACGATACGAAGCGATTGGTTACGATCGAAGGAATTTCGATGATGGCGTATTTTATTTTCTTCTTTTCCGTATCAGAAGTAAGCTTCACATATAAATAACCAGACTTATCCTTCATGTAAGGAAAAGGCTTGGTCTCATCTACCATCACAGGAAAGAGCGCAGGCATTACATAAGCATGAAAATACTCTTTTATGAAAAGGTCTTGCGTTTTTGTGATCTGCTTTTCGTTGATGATGAAAATATTATACTTCTCAAGCTCTACTAATATTTCCTTGTAAATTCCTTCAAAACGGTTTTGCTGTTCTATAACGCGGCGTTGAAGTTTTGGCAGTAATTCTTTTGGATCGTCGCCATAAACACTCATGGCTTTTTTTCCCAGTTTAGTCAAACGGCGAACAGTAGCTACACGTACACGATAAAACTCATCGCGGTTATTGGAGAATATTCCTAAAAATTTGATGCGCTCAACTAAGGGAGTGGTCTTATCAGCCGCTTCCTGCAAAACACGCTCGTTAAAAGACAGCCAGCTGATCTCGCGGTTAATATAAGGGATATCTTTTTTTTTCATTGCCATTATTGCTTAAAGTTTTTCGGAAATTTATAGTTCACGAGTTTTCCTTCTTTAACTTTTAAA
>JANYIQ010000157.1 GCA_025362575.1 Bacteroidia bacterium | reverse complement strand
GTTGTTTCGGTATCAAATATTAAGAACATTAGAAGTTATGAGTTATAAGTGATGAATTATTAGTATTAGTTTTTTGTTTTGAGAGCGTTTTTAATTTCTACGAGTTCGTTTTTTATTTCTGTAAGCAATTTATCGTTCAAGCCTGTATTCTCTTTATTGTCGGGTGTTGCAAAGGCAGGCTGATTTTTTTCTTTGATTATTTTTTCGCGTTGGTCTAATATCATGCTTTTAAACTCTTCGGCATTATCTACCCCGATCATGCTCATCATATTGTTGTGACCCTGTCCGCCACCGCCACCCGCAGTTTCTACTTTAATAAGAGAGAGTCCAAACCAGCGTAAAACCGGACCACCAATGAAAGAAAGATCTTGAATGTTCTCAAGCGGAATAGTTTTTTCTATGTGAAGAATGAGTCCTTTTGAGAAACGTAATTGTTTATGCGTTAACTGGCATTTAAGGGTATGAAAGAATTTATTGGAGATCCATTGTCCGAGACCAAATATCCAAAATGGCACAATAACCAAACCGGCAACACTCACGATCAGGTAAAATAAAACAACCAGAAAAATATAGGTCTTAACCTTCGGATTAAAGGTGGCATCGCGAATTATAGGGTTATTTTGATCCATACATTAAATTTAGCAAGAAAGCGGGAGCTAATTTACCGTTGTGAATAACTAATAAAAATAGCTAAATTAGAACCGTAATTAAACTGCGCTCAGTTGCTTAAAAAGAACATATTTGGCTTAGTTTTGGCTGTTTTTGCCTGTTTTCAGGTATTTTCGCAGGCACCAAGCATTGAACAGCTTGTAAATTCGGTTCTTTCTAAAAAGACCGATAATGACAAACAAGACCGGCATGTTGCGATCGACGACAGTCTGGATAAGACCAACAGCAGTAAATTAAATTATTATTATTTAGATACTTTGATCAAAAGATCAAGGCGTTTAAATGATAAGCACATGGAGGCTGTTACATTAATGACCTTGGGTAATTTTTATCTCGGTACCGGAAATAGTTTTAATTCGATCGAAGCACATCGTAAATCTTTAGCCCTTTTTGAGGAGCTAAAGAACATGAGTGGTATGTGTAACATCTATTTAAATATGGGCAACACCTATTTTTATATGGAGGATCTTGATAAAGCAGAAGAATATTATAAAAAGTCGATCGTTTATTTTGATAAAACTCCTAATAAGACCTCAACCAGCGACATGAAGATCGCTAATATTTACAATAATTTAGGAAGTGTTTACTGTTCAAAAAGGGATTTTACCTATGGCAAAAGTTATTTTGATCTGGCTTTAAAAAATTACATCAAGAAACATGATAGTATCAGCATAGCTTACATTTATAACAATTTCGGTTCTATTTTCTCGGAGAAAAAACAATGGGACAGTGCCTTTTATTATTACAAACTTGCTTTACCGCTAAAGGAAAAATTTGGAAGTAGTAACGACAAAGCAGATGGTTACATGGCCATCGCCGAGATGTACAATGTAACTAACAAACCTGCAGAGGCAATTAAATATCTGGATAAAGCACTCAACGCACTGGATCTGACGGCTTATAACAGACATCTTGTAAAATGTTATTTGCAATACAATGAAAGTTATCAAAAGTTGAATGATTGCAAAAATGAAATTAAGTATTACAAGTTATATAAATTAGCAAGCGATTCTTCTGCAAAAAAACAACAAAAGACCAACATCACAAAACTGGAACTCCAGTTTGAATTCAGTAAAATACATTTATCAGATAGCATTAAAGCTGTTGAAGAAATAAAATTGAAAGATGTAAAACTGGCGGAGGAGAAAACACAGAGTTATTTTTTGATTTTTGCCTTGTTGCTAACAGTTGTTGCATTAAGTTTAATATACTCGCGATTTAAGTTAACTCAAAAACAAAAACACATTATTGAGGAGCAAAAACTGGTTGTTGATCTTAAGAACAAAGAGATCATTGAAAGCATAAATTACGCCAAACGCCTGCAGGATGCAATATTGCCAGGATCACAGCAGTTGAATGCAAGTTTTGCAGAGAACTTTGTTTTTTATAAGCCAAAAGACATTGTGGCGGGTGATTTTTATTGGATGGAGGTTATTAGTTCGGAGTTCTTAGATCGTAGTAATGTTAGCGCAGCTATCTCCCAACTCCCAACTCCGAACGCTGAACTTATACTGATCGCAGCGGCAGATTGTACAGGGCATGGTGTTCCGGGAGCTATGATCTCTATTGCCTGTAATAATGCCTTGCACAGAGCTGTTACCGAATTCAAGAATACAGAACCGGGTAAAATACTGGATGAAACTAAAAAGATCATCAGCGAAAGTTTCAATAAGAATGAAAGCAGTATTCGTGATGGAATGGATATTTCGTTATTAGCCATTGACAAAAAAAATAAATCAATTACCTGGAGTGGGGCCAATAACCGTTTGCTGTATGTTCAAAATAGTGAGTTACTGGAACTCAAGCCCGATAAGCATCCGATCGGTAAATCAGATACTTTCCTTAATTTCAAAACAAATTCAATACCTTATATAGAGGGAACTGTTTTTTACCTTTTCACCGATGGGATCATTGATCAATTTGGAGGTAAAGACAGCAAAAAATTCATGATCAGTAATTTCAAGAAACTGATTGATGACAATAAAGATAAACCACTAAAGCAGCAATTAGCAGCCATTGAAGATGCCTATATTAAATGGAAGGGCAACATTGAACAGATCGATGATATCACTGTTTTGGCGGTAAAAATCTAAGAACCAGCACGTCTCAACGCCTTGTCTGCATGGTAAAGTGACAGGAATCATAAATTAGACCGGGAGCCCAATAAAAAGGCCAAAAAAATTTGCAATTTCAAATAAAATGTAGTTATTTGCTATGTATCTAAACCATTACTATGACTAGCACTGTAGAAATAAAAGTAAACAAAATAGCTAAAAGCAGAGTAGGAGAGTACGATGTAAATAACGTACCCTTTGGCAAATGCTTTTCAGATCATATGTTTGTTGCCGAGTATTCGGATGGCAAATGGCAGAAAGCCTATATTGAGCCTTATGCTGATATTCCTATGAGTTATGCTATGTCGGCTTTGCATTACGGACAAGCCATTTTTGAAGGCATGAAAGCCTATAAAAATGAAAAGGGAGAAGTTTCTCTATTTCGTCCTACTGCAAATTTTCAACGCATGAATAAATCTGCTGTACGCATGGCAATGCCTGAAGTACCGGAAGAAATTTTCATGGGCGGTTTATTAGAGCTTATTAAATTGGATAAGGACTGGGTTCCAAGTTCGGAAACCGGAAGTTTATACATTCGCCCTTTTTTAATTGCAACCGACGAAGCCATTGGTGTTAAAGCCAGCGATACTTATAAGTTTGTGATCATTACCTGCCCGGCAGGAAAATATTATTCTGAACCCATTCGCGTATTAGTAGAAACCAATTACATCCGCGCTGTTGAAGGCGGTGTAGGAAATGTAAAAGCAGCCGGTAATTACGGTCGAAGCCTTTACCCTACGAAACTCGCTCAACAAAAGGGATATCAGCAAGAGATCTGGACCGACTCCATGACACATTCATTTGTTGAAGAATCGGGTACCATGAACTTAATGTTCGTAATTGATGGAACAGTAGTTACTCCTAAATTGAGCGATACCATTTTAGCAGGTATTACCCGCGACAGTGTGTTGACTTTAGCAAGAGACTGGGGCATGAATGTTGAAGAGCGTAAAGTTTCCTTGAAAGAAATTGAAGAAGCACAGCAGGTAGGGAAATTAAATGAGGCTTTTGGTGTTGGTACTGCCGCCACAATTGCACATATTGTGGCTATTGGGCACAACGGTAAAGATTATGAATTGCCTGCTGTTGAAGCACGCAAATTTTCTAACAAAGTTGATCAAACCTTAAGAGATATCCGTAAATCAAGAGCGGAAGACAAACATAAATGGATGCTTAAGGTGATCTAAAGATCATTTGAGATAAAATTAAAAAGGAGTCAGAATTTGACTCCTTTTTTTGTGTAGCAAAATCACTTTGTAAAAGACGCATTGGTGGCGACTTAAAGTCCCGACCAAAAATATAATAGTATTTAGATTAAGTAGATTTCAAGCGCTTATTGATTTTTCTTTTCAACTAATTTAGCGGCTATAAAACCCATAGGAATGTATGCCCCTGCAAGATCTGCAATGGTGAACCACATTGGCGAAGGCAATAAAATAATATTCATTATTCCGCCAAACATGAACCAAGCACTAATACCTAAAGCAAAACGCATTTTGTGTTTAGTAACAATAATGGCAGTAATCAAAGCCCCTAAAAATGTTCCAAGAGCATGAGCTAACCAAGGCATTAAAAAATGTTTGGGTTCCATTAAATGCATGGCAGCTTTTAAACCTTCCATCGTGGTAAGATCTACACCTTCAGGCGGTGGAATAACAGAGCTACTTATCATGATAATGCCCATGTTTAAGGCCCCGCCGGCAATTACGCCAACTATTACCGCTAAAATATTTCTTACAATTGGATTCATTCAACTCAAATTTGGTTACAGTAAATATAAAGTTTTTGTAGTGATGGAGCAACTGTTAATGAATGTCTGATCTAGTGCATCACAAAATTCAGAAGTCCGGTAACAATTAAAATGATCCCTGAGATCAAACCGGCATTGTGTTCTATTTTATGAGCGTTTATTTTATTTAAAATGCTTTTGGCAAAACTCATCCAGGCCAATATTCCCAAAACAGAAATTATGATATAAAGAAAGCTTACCAAAGCAATGTATTTCCAACCCAAACTTCCTGCTAAAATAAAATAACCTTCTATTTCCAGACAAGGCGATAAAAACATTCCTGCTAGTAATACCAGGATTATTTTTCGAGAATCCAGATCCTTCATTTGTTCCTCGTTGTGCAAATGAAAGTGATTGTGTTTGTGATGACGAACTATAAAGATCAATCCTAAAACAATAAGAATGCCGGCTGAAAAGTATTTCGAGAAATCTTCAAAATACTTATTGAACTCTAAACTTAAAAAGCCTATTACAATTCCAAGAATTACTGTACTTAAAGCATGCAATAGCGCCGCAATAATAGTTATGCGGTAGGTTTGAATTTTTGTCCAGGCAAACTTTTTTTCAAACACCAATATCGGCAGCCAATGACTGGGGATCAGTGCATGTAAAATACTGATGGTTAAAGTGCCTATGATTAGCTGGTAGATCACTATTTTTGTTTAATGGAGTGCGAATTTACGAATTTTTAAAGAATAGAGCACTTATAAAAAAAGCCATGGACTTTACCCACAGCTTTTTTAATATAAAAATGCAATACTTACTGTTTAACGATCTTAGCTCTGTAAATAGTTTCAGAACTTTCTTTTACTTCAATAAAGTAAATACCTTTTGCTAATTTGCTGATGTCAACCTGCTCTGTTGAATTATTTATCGTTTTATCGATCACTAATTTACCTGCTGCATCCATTACCTTTAAAGTTAAAGCACCTAACTTGCTTTGCGATCTTACCACAAAGAAATCGTTGGCTGGATTGGGGTAAATAGAGAAACCGTTAGAATTTGTGTATTCTTTTATGCCTACACACGCCGCAACAATAATACTCGTAGTGTTGGTGTTTGAACAGTTATTAGCGTCTGTATAATTATACAGAACCGTATAAGTTCCGGTTCCAGCCGCACTTGGATTGAAATTAACACCGCTTACGCCTGTGCCACTGTACACACCACCCATAGGCATACCGGATAATACAACAAGACTATCGCTGGCGCAAACATTATTATTTGCGGCAGTTAAACTTACCATAGGTAAGGTGTTAACCGTTACTTCGGTTGTAGTGGTAGCTACACAACCACCATTACTCGCTGAGATTGTATAAGTAGTATTTGTTGTAGGGGTTACTGTTATTACTGAGCTGTTAGAACCTGTATTCCAGCTGTACGTTGAAGCGCCACTTGCAGTTAAACTTGCGGTTTGACCGGAGCAGATACTTGCTGAACTTACGCTTAAAGCTGGTCCTGGTAAAACTGTTGCAGTAACAGGCACCGGATAACTTGAACAATTATCGGCAACTACTTCCCAGTTATAGAAGAAGTAAAAATAAGGTCCTGCCGAGCTGCAGCCTGTTATATTTATTAATCCGCCAATGTTATATGGGTAAGTGGCACCGGTTGTATTTCTGAATAATTGCGCCGGGGATGAGGAGCTTAAACCCAATCGATAACCTGTTCCCGGCACAATGTAAAAATCAATATTAACTGTACTGGTACCGACCGGGAGATTTACAACTGTATTGGTAATAACGGTATTACTTGAATTTCGTAGTTCAATGGTTCTGTTACCAGCTGTATTAGCTTTAATAACTACTGTTTTAAGAGAGCATGGTTGCAATACATCAAAGATATCGTATGCCGCGTTACCGGGAAAACTACCGCTTGTTCCAATTGCAACAGATGCAGGTCCACCGAAAACCGGAGCACTGGTGAAAGTATTGGCAACGTAATAAGTTGTATTAGCGCTGATGGATGGGGTAATAAAATTGTTCCCGACATTTAATAATGTACTGAATATGCTTGGAGAAGAATACCAGTACTGCAGACCTGTTCCGGTAGATGAAAGATTTGCAGAGCCGGTTCCGCATACTGTTCCGCCGGTTGCTGTTGGAGGTGCTGGTGAACTCACAATTATGTATGCACTCTTGGTAATCGAATCCGAAATGGAGGAGCAGATATAGGTTGATTTTAACTTCACATTGTAAGTTCCGTTAGCCGTGTATGTATGAAGCGGATTAACGGCTGTAGTTGTTGCCGAACCATCTCCAAAATCCCATTTATAAGTTGTACCTCCAATTGTAGTGTTAATGAAATTTACACTTACAGGTAAAGCGCATAAAGCTGTGCTTGATGAAGCGAAGTTTGCAACGGGTGGTAATGTGCCTGTAGACGCTGCACCAACACCAATTGCATAAAATGCATTTGTAGTTTGAAAAACTTCGTTTGAGCATGGGCCGTAAAGATCGGATGCAGCTGCAATTGCATAATTACGAGCTGATGCATAATTGGTAGAAGGAACAAAATAAACTGTTAATGCCCTGAATGCGATCTTTGCAGCGGATGTCATTCCTAAACCGGTAACAGAATAAGTATTGGCCTTATCGTTTGTGCCTGAACCACCGGCAGTCAATAAATAATACCAGTAAATGATCGGACCGTCATTCTGGTGAACCTCTCCACCCGGATCCCAGTTGATTCCCATATAGGTATCAGGTTGACCAAGCGATTTGGGATTTTGTAAATTACGTATCACAAAATTATTATCGGTACCCATCACCCAGTTCCAGTTACTTGGTCTTGCAAAAGCTTCGATGGTTGTTCCGAATATATCCGAAAAACCTTCATTTAATGCACCAGCTTCACCACCACCTAAGCCGGCAGTTTTCCCTGTTAAGCCATGCGTTATTTCGTGACCTGTAATATCAAGAGTAGTTAGTGGGAGTACACTTCCACCGCCATCACCATAGGTCATAAAAAAACCATTCCAGAAGGCATTGGCATAATTTACCCCATAATGAACATAGCTTATTAATTTGAATCCAAGGTTGTCTATACTGTTACGATTATGAGCTGTCTTATAGTAATCATAGGTCATTTCTGTGCCCCAGTGAGCATCTTCTCCTACCTGAATAGGTGCAGTGCTTGGCCAAACAGTATTGGTATAGGTAAAATCAGTTTGTGAATAAGTTGTTGTATTATTGATATCATATGTTTCAATGCCATTACCTCTTCCGGTTTCGCGTAAACGATAATTACCCGCCGAAACCATGTCGGTGGTGAACGACTGAACACCGCTGTATTTCGTATTTGCCGTTGAGGGAACATCAATTGTACAGATCAGATTCTCCTCGGCTAATATCTTCCCGGTTTGAGCATCTACAAAAACATTTGCGCCATATAAAGGTGTTTCGGCATAAATGGGTAGTTTGTAAGCATAATAAGCTTTGTTTTCTTTTGTATAGATCACCAGTTCGGCCTTAGGATAAAAGGTGAAATTCGGATCATTATAAGCCCCTTTGAGGTATTGTTCCTGAGCGGTGTTTTCCCAGCTGTATTTTTTTGCGTTAATTTTTTTTAATGCTAATTGCAAAGCCTTGTCTGAATTGATCGAAACTGAATTTAACGGCTTAACAATTGGATTCAAGGAACCATTGATGGAAACAAGTTTTCCGTTTCTTGAATGGGTAATAATAGCTGCTTCGTTAATTAAAGCATTATTGAAGTAGAGTTGATATCTGTTATGCGTAAAGCCAATATCATCGCTTTCTGATCTTTGTTTCTTTAAACTAATACCTTGCTCAAGTATTGTGGAGCTTAAAAAACGTTCAGCATTTGATTCATAGATCGGATTATCTGTTTTAAGACGGATAAAATCGATCTGCTTGTCGCTGTTGTAGGTTATGTCCTGGGCAATTTCATTAAGTTTATTACTGGCCTGTGCGTTGATGTTGTTTGCGATCAAGCCAAATGCTACTAGCCCACTGATACAAATTTTTTTCATGGTACTTTTTTTGTTTGAATTATTTTATTTTTTGATTTTTCACTTTGCCGCTTCCTTTAGTGGGTGTAATGGAAGCATACAGCAAAATTTTATAATGAACCCTGTTGATGTTTCCACCAACAGGGTCATGGCTTTAATTATTGTTTTACAATTTTAGTTCTGTAAATTATTTCTGAATGCCCTTTAACTTCAATTAAGTAAATTCCTTTAGCTAATTTGCTGATATCGATCTGCTCTGAGTTAGACATTAAAGTTTTATCTACAACTGATTTTCCTGTTGCATCAATAACCTTCAACGTTAAGTCTGAAGTTTTAGCAGAAGTATTCACCACAAAGAATTCGCTGGCCGGATTAGGGTAAACCGAAAGCGAAGCGCCGTTTCCAAGCATTTGAATATCGGTACAAATAGCAACAATGATGTTTACATTATTCGAACCGATACAACCGTTTGGATCGGTATAACTGTAAGAAACAGTATAATTTCCAACTCCTGTAGTGGGATCAAAATTACTTCCTGCAACTCCTGCACCAGAATATGTACCACCCGCAGGTGTGCCTGTTAAAGCGATCAATCCATCAGTAACACATGCATTTGTTTTTGTTGCGGCAACTGTAACAACCGGCAATGGGTTAACCACTACATTTGAAACTGCCGATCCTGAACAAGAACCGTTATAACCATAAGCCGTGTAAGATGTATTTGCAGTTGGGCTCACTGAAATATTGTTTGTGCTTGCACCGGTATTCCATGAATAGGTTGTGGCACCGCTTGCTGTTAAGTTAGCGCTTGATCCAACACAAATGGTTGAAGAGTTAACACTCACTACAGGATTTGCATTTACAGTAACTGCGGTAGTAATTGTAGATACACAAGCACCACCATTACTTCCTGTTAAAGAATAGGTAGTAGTTGAAGCAGGTGTTACCGAAATTACTGAACTAGTTCCTCCTGTGCTCCATGTGTAACTTACTGCGCCGCTTGCCGTAAGATTGGTGTTTTGTCCTGCACAGATCGCCGCTGAAGTAGCGGTCAATGATGGTGCCGCTAAAACACTAGCAGTAACTGCAACAGGTGAACTGGTGCAATTTGCTTTTTGCACTTGCCAGTTATAATAAAAGTAGAAATAGCCTGCAGTAGCCGCACTTGTTCCTGTAATGTTCACAAGCCCGCCAATATTATATGATGCTGCAGCACCAGCGCTATTTCTGTATAAATTAACTGCAGATGCAGCGTTTAAACCCAACCTGTAACCTGTGCCGGGTGTTAAAGCGAAATTAAGAGTAAGAGTATTAGCGCCAATTGCCATATTGATAACGGTACTTGTAAGTATTGCATTAGCAGAGTTTCTTAACTCAATTGTTCTGTTACCTGCAGTACTTGCATAAGCAATAACCGTATTTAAAGTACAAGGCTGCATTACGTCAAAAATGTCGTAGGCCGTAGCTGTATTATAATTGGCACCCGCACCAACGGCCGAACTGGTCGGAGCCCCGTATATAGCCGCGTTTGTGGATGTGTTAACCACATAATAATTGGTATTGCTGCTTATAGAAGGAGTAGTATAGGTTGTACCAATGGTTAAGGGAACTCCGGTTGCGGTTGGAGTAGCATACCAGTATAACTGTGAGGTACCACTGGCCGATAAATTAACGGCTCCTGTACCACAACGCGAACCGTTTGTAGTTGTGGGATTATTAGGAACGTTTATCGTGATGTAAGAAGTTTTTGTAATAGAATCTTTGGCTGACAAACAACCTGTGGCATTCAATTTTACAGAATAAGTTCCGTTAGCAGTATAGGTGTGCGCAGGATTAGTTGTGGTAGAAACCGCAGAACCGTCGCCAAAATCCCAGGTGTAGGTAATACCGTTTGCTGTGGTATTATTAAAATTAATATTTGCCGGCAAAGAGCAAAAAGAAGTTGCCGATGCACTAAAGTTAGGGCCAATTACGTTGGAGTAAGCCGGACCAACACCAACAGCATACCATGCGTTAGTTGTTTGAACCACTTCATTACTGCAATCACCATAAAGGTCTTTAGCTGCCTGAATAGCATATCCACGTGCTGCCATGTAATTTGTTGTGGGTACAAAGTAAACCGTTAGTGCTCTGAAAGCAATTTTTGCTGCAGTAGCCATTCCTAAACCCGAAACAGTGTAAGTGTTACTGTTATCGTTTGTGCCTGTGCCGCCCTGGCATAGTAAGTAGTACCAATAAATACAAGGACCATCATTGGTATGAACTTCTCCACCCGGATCCCAAAAAGTCCCTAAATAAGTGTCAGGCTGACTTAATAAATTCGGGTTCGACATATTACGAATTCCATTTCCGCTTGGCGTGATGTCTGCGCCGATCTTCCAATCCCATTGTAATGGACGTGCGAAATTTTCAATGGTGGTTCCAAAAATATCAGAAAAACCTTCATTTAAAGCTCCTGCCTCACCACCGCCTAATCCTGCAGTAAAATTGGTAAGGCCGTGTGTGATCTCGTGACCGCAAACATCGATGGCAGTTAAAATGGTAAATGTTGTTCCGTTACCATCGCCGTATGTCATGTAAGACCCATTCCAGAAAGCGTTGTTGTAATTAGTAGAGTAGTGCACGTAGCTTAATAACTTAAAGCCCACACCATCAATACTGTTTCGGTTATGATTTACTTTGTAATAATCATATGTTTTTTCAGCGCCCCAATGTGCGTCAGTTCCGGTTTGAATAGGAGCGGTGGCCGGCCAAACCGTATTAGTGTATGTAAAATCTGTATTGGTATAAGTGGTTGTGTTATTTAAATTGTAAGTTTCAATTCCATTTCCACGTCCGGTTTCGCGCAAACGGTAATTACCCGCCGAAACGTTATCGGTAGTAAAGGTTTGAACACCGCTGTATTTTGTATTGGCTGTTGAAGAAACGTCTGCAGTACAAATAAGATTCTCTTCAGCTAAAATGGCTCCGCTCTGTGCATCAACAATTACATTAGCCCCGTATAAAGGCTCATCAGCAAAAACTTTGTATTTGTAAGCATAATGTACAGTGGCTTTTTGAGCTTTATTTTCTTTAGTATATAGAATAAGATCTCCTTTTGGATACCATGTAAAATCAGGTTTGTTATATGCTTGTCTAAGATGATTCTCTTCAGCTTTATTCTCCCATTTGTAGGCCTTGGCATTTACTTTGTTCAAAGCCAACTCCAAACCTTTTTGTTCGTTAATGGCAACCTTGTTAACGGGTTTTTGAATAACATTCAGATCTCCGTTAACCGAAACCACTTTTCCATTTTGAGAGTGAACAATGATAATGGCATTGTTAACCGCTGTAGTATTGTAATACAACTGAAATTTGGTGTGTGTATATCCAATATTATCAATATCCGTCTTGATCTTTTTAGCAGTAACCTCGCTGCTGTTAAGTACCATTTTATTCAAGAATTCTTCGGTCGAAGATTCATTAATAGTATAACCTTCTTTTAGTTTAACAAAGTTGATCTGGTTATTTGTGTTGTAAGTATAGTCTTTAGCAATGTCTTTTAGCTTATCGTTGTTTTGCGCATTTAAAAGATTACAGCTAAGTAATGTTAAAGTTAATGCTCCTTTTAAGTAAGATATTCTCATAGCTTTTTAGGGTTAAATTTTGTTTGTATGAAGTTAATAAATTGAAAATCAAAAAGCAAATTTTCGCTTAAAATACTTTTGGCTAACTTATTAAGGGTCAAACTTTAATAAGTATTTGATATTGTAAAGATTTAAGTGTTTTTGTTCTTTATTTTTATGATTCACTGCATCACTTGAAACACAGGCTTTTCATAGCATTTTACTTTTTATGTTCGATCGTTCTTGGACAGCAAAAGCTATCATGGCCTCTTGGAAGCGTTAATCTCACAGGGAATTACGGGGAGATACGTCCCAATCATTTTCATAGCGGATTAGACTTTGTTACCGAGGGTGGCGGAAACCTGCCTGTTTATGCTGTCTCCGATGGATATGTATCGCGCATTAAGATCAGTCCTTATGGTTACGGAAAGGTTATCTACATTACTCACCCAGGTGGATTGCTTGGTGTTTACGCTCATCAGAATCGATTTAACGATAAAATTGAAGCTTATGTTAAAAGTGAACAGTATAAAAAACAAAGTTTCGAGGTCGAATTATTTCCAGGCCCTAATGATTTTCCGGTCAAACAAGGCGAGCTGATCAGCTACAGTGGCAACACCGGCGGAAGCACCGGCCCACACCTGCATTTTGAATTGCGTGACGAAATAACGGAAATACCTTTGAATCCTTTACTGTACTTTAAACTGATGGATAGCGTAAAACCAACCATCAGCAACGTTTCGTTCTGTGACCTTAGCGATCCCTTTCAGCCCAACTACATTACAACGGTTAGGGTAAAGAACAAACGCGACAGCCTCTATTGCGCCAACGATTCTGTTGTATTAAGGAATTCAATATTAGGAATTGCGTTTTGCGGAGAAGATAAGGAGAAGGTAAACGGCAACTCCAATAATATTTACGAAGTAAAATTGTTCTTTGATGATGTGTTGATCTATCATCATCAATTAAATTACATCAGTTTTGATAATGCGCATTATGTAAATGAGTTTTCTGATATCATGGAAAAGCAAAAGGTTCAAAAATGTTTTACGCCTAAACTTTATCCTCTTGATATGTACAAAACCCTTATTAATTCAGGTAAGATCGAATTAAAGGATACTTTATTCCATAAAATAAGCATGCTGTTTACTGATGAGGCAGGAAATTCAACGGAACTAAAGTACTACCTCAAAACCTCAAAATTCAAGCCGGGACCGGTTTACCTGAACAGTATCAATTATCTTAATTGCGTGAATAGTTATTCATATCAGACCAAAAACTTCGAATTTTATTTACCGGCTAAGGCTTTATACAACGATGCTATTCTGAAAATAAAAGATGAATATAAAACATCAGGTTCAGTTAGTATTGAACCCGAAAACGTTAATTTTCGCACTTCCGGTATCATTAAATTCAATCTGTCAAAAAAAGCTCAGGAACGTGCCGATAAAATGGTTCTTATTTCCAACAGCTCTACTTCAGTTCCAATTAAATCAGGTGAGGTGAATGAATATAATTTAAAGAATTTTGGAAAATTCAAATTACTGATCGATACAACAGGACCAAAGATCAAAACAAGCATCCCAATTAAAAAACTTAAAAAGATCTTTAGGAATCAGGGTCATCTTAGTTTTGTGATCACCGATAATTTGAGCGGAATAGGCAGATACAGTATTTTTATTAACGATAAATGGGTGCTTGCTGAGTACGATGCTAAATCAGATACACTTACTTATTTTTTTGATAAGGATACTCCGAACGGTTCACTGAATATTATGGTAGTGGTTCTTGATAAAGTTGGGAACAGTTCGGCTTACAAATTAAATTTGCAGCGATAGATACTCTTTTGTTCCCAGTCCTTTATTGAACAGAAGATCGATCACACTTAAATTCCCTGTAAAACCATTCTTGTCTGCAAACACCTGATAATAGGGCTTCACAAGGGTATTAGAAAAAACAGTGGTTATTTTGGGATGGATGGAATTTCGCAGATCCAGGCCTTTAAATTCTTTTTCAAAAGCATTAGTGAACTGAATTTGTTTCTCGATCCTCAGCGTTTTTAATATCAATTGCGTTAATTGCAAATTATAATCGAATAAAAATTCGAAAGGGTTCTCATAAAAATATTTAAAGTCATCTTCAAAATATTCGAAGTAGGGTGCGTTCTTATACGCGCTAATTATAGCGGTCCAGTGTTTGGCCTGCCAGTTCTCTGAGTAACTTATTTTTTTTTCGCTGATCAGTTCTTTATCGCCATGCTTTTGAAGTGGAATGGACAGATCGAGTTTTCCGTTGGCCGAAAGTATTTCGCAACGATTTCTGAAACTTTGTTTTTGAAAGTGTTCGTAATTTTCAATAAAAACAGATTCACTATTCAATAAAAAATAAAAGTAACTGATGTTTGGAAGATATGCTGTAGATAAAAGAACGGCTTCCATTTATTTCTTTTGTTTAGAATGTAAAACAACGGAAGACAATTTACCTACTATGTTATTTTCCGGTAATAAGCCCCAGTAACGCGAATCTATGGCGTTATCGCGATTATCGCCAAGTGAAAAATAGTAATTGGTTTTTACGGTGTAGGTTTTTGTCAAAATCTGATTAATGAAAATGCTGTCGTGTTTCAGTTCCAGTTTATTGTCTTCATCAATGGCAATGAGTTTGCTGTACAGATAAACATTGGCGGTATCCAATGTAAGAATATCTCCTTTTTTTGGAACATAAAAAGCGGAGATATTATATTTATTCCATTTATAATTGCGGTTATGAGGATAGATCTGATCATCCCAGGCTGTTTTCTTTTCGCTTTTCTGTTCGATCTCAATAACCCTTAGATCTTTTTTTAAGCTATCCGCCATTTGCTTGGTAAGACTGTATGAATAATCAAACTCATCAGAAACTTTCCCGCCTTCGTTTATTCCGTATTTGAATTCAAGTAAGCTGTCAATTCGGAATTTATTGGTTTTAATGTGGTAATTGAATTGCAGATGCTCCGGTTCTTGAACGGGATCATTGTTCACAAAAACAACACCTTCTTCGATCCTGATACTGTCACCGGGTAAAGCAATGCAGCGCTGAATGAAAATGGCCTTTGCTTTTTTCTCAAGCGTATCTTCTTTAGGATTATTGAACGCAATAATATCGTTACGTTGGGGATCCGAAAATTTATTGATCAGGATGAGATCGCCCGGCTGCAGGGTTTGCAGCATGTCGGAAGACTGAACATGTGTTAATCTGAAAAAGAATAATTTTAAAACAATGATAATGATAGCGGCGATCAAACCCGGAAAAAGCCAAGGAACAATTTTCGAATAAAATACGTCGCTAAGTTTTAGCATTATTTTTTGGTGATCGCTTTTAATTTTCGGCGCGAGTTCCATTTACTGTAACCCCATAAACCTAGTACTATTGCAATGAACGGTATTTTAACGGAAACTAATCCATTATCGCCAACGTAACTTAAGAAACGCTCCCAACGGAATTTTCCTTCTTTCGAATTCTTAAATAAAGATCCTATTACATCTTTTCCGCTAACAGGATTGTTTTCTGCATACTT
>JANYIQ010000156.1 GCA_025362575.1 Bacteroidia bacterium | reverse complement strand
AGCTGCTTTATCTGCCGCTGCTTTTTCGGCGGCGGCTTTATCTGCTGCTGCCTTTTCTGCCGCTGCTTTCTCTGCTGCTAATTTATCTGCAGCGGCTTTCTCTGCTGCTGCCTTTTCTGCTCCTAATTTATCTGCCGCTGCTTTATCCGCTGCTGCCTTTTCTGCTGCTGCTTTATCCGCCGCCGCTTTTTCTGCAGCCGCTTTTTCGGCTGCTGCTTTTTCTGCCGCTGCTTTTTGTAACGCTGCCTTTTCTGCTGCAGACTTATCTGCCATTGCTTTTTCCAAAGCTGCTTTATCTGCCGCTGCTTTTTCGGCGGCGGCTTTATCTGCTGCTGCCTTTTCTGCCGCTGCTTTCTCTGCTGCTAATTTATCTGCAGCGGCTTTTTCTGCAGCGGCTTTTTCTGCAGCGGCTTTATCTGCTGCGGCTTTATCTGCTGCTGCTTTATTTGCCGCTGCTTTTTCCGCTGCTGCTTTATCTGCTGCTGCCTTTTCTGCTGCTAATTTATCTGCTGCTGCTTTATCTGCCGCTGCTTTTTCCGCTGCTGCTTTATCTGCTGCTGCCTTTTCTGCTGCTAATTTATCTGCTGCTGCTTTATCCGCGGCTGCTTTTTCGGCTGCTGCTTTTGTTGCTGCCGCTTTATCTGCAGCTGCTTTATCTGCGGCGGCTTTATCTGCGGCGGCTTTATCCGCTGCTGCTTTTTCGGCTGCTGCTTTTTCTGCTGCGGCCTTTTCTGCTGCTGCTTTATCCGCTGCCGCTTTTTCTGCCGCCGCTTTCTCTGCTGCGGTTTTTGTTGCAGCTGCTTTCTCTGCTGCCGCTTTATCTGCGGCGGCTTTATCCGCTGCTGCTTTTTCGGCTGCTGCTTTATCTGCCGCTGCTTTATCTGCCGCTGCTTTCTCTGCTGCTGCCTTTTCTGCAGCTGCTTTATCTGCGGCCGCTTTTTCTGCGGCGGCTTTATCTGCTGCGGCTTTTTCAGCTGCCGCCTTTTCTGCGGCCGCTTTTTCTGCGGCTGCTTTATCTGCGGCTGCTTTCGCCGCTGCCGCTTTCTCTGCTGCTGCTTTCTCTGCCGCCAGTTTATCTGCAGCTGCTTTTTCGGCTGCTGCTTTCTCTGCAGCTAACTTATCTGCAGCGGCCTTATCTGCCGCCGCTTTATCCGCTGCCGCTTTTTCTGCTGCTGCTTTGTCTGCCGCTGCTTTATCTGCTGCTGCCTTTTCTGCAGCTGCTTTATCCGCTGCTGCTTTTGCTGCCGCTGCTTTCTCTGCTGCCAGTTTATCTGCTGCTGCTTTTTCTGCAGCCGCTTTTTCTGCCGCCAGTTTATCTGCCGCCGCTTTTTCTGCAGCCGCTTTATCCGCTGCCGCTTTGTCTGCCGCTGCTTTGTCTGCCGCTGTTTTATCCGCTGCTGCTTTATCTGCTGCCGCTTTATCAGCAATAGCTTTATCGATCGCCGCTATTCTGTCTTTTGGTAATTGCTCAGCAGGTTTAATACTTAATGCTTCATTGAATCCGGCTCGCGCGCTTGGCCAATCTTGTTTTGCAAAAGCATCTTCACCTTTTTTTAATGCTGCAATGTATTTGTTGTTTAAATTTTCTTCTTCCTTTTTCTTGATCGCTTCTTCTTCTTTCTTCTTCGCTTCTTCAGCGTTCTTTTTATTGAGGGCTTCCTGTTCTGCAATAATTTTATCGATCTGTACCAATTGATCTTTCGGATAATTTTCTTTCGGTTTCAGTGCAGCCGATTTACCATAAGCTGCTTTTGCAGTTGCCCAATCTTTTTTCTGAAATGCTTTATCTCCCGTTTTAATCCCATCCTGATAATCGGCCTCGAGATTTTTTGCTTTCATAATTGCTGCCTCTTGCTGTGCTTGCAAGTTCTGCAGAGCACCGATCATTTGGTCGAGGTAAGCTTTATCATACTCAAAATTCTCTTTGCTTCCACTGTAATAATATTTGTTGAGTGGTTGATCTAAAACAGAATAATTTACTCCTTCCACTTTTTCGAATAAACTTAAACTAGCGTCAATTGTTGAGAATTTACTTGTGGCTCTTTCGGGAGGTACACCACGTGTTGATATTGAATATTTTTTTGGGGCAAAGCCGGGTTTCGCAACCTGAACCATGTAGTCCGCATTTATCGGAAGATCAAAACTGTATTTACCTGTTCCGTCAGTAGTACTGGATGCATATACTTTTGAACCTGAAACTACCTGAACAACTGTTCCCGGTAATGGTACATCTTCGAGATTTGTAATATGCCCTTCAACATGTAACTGAAAAACCTGGGCAGGTGCTTCTGTTTGCGCAACAGATCGCGAAAAAACAAAAAAATTAAAAATAATTAGAACTATATAGTACCTTAGTTTCATCAATTGAAATAAATCTTCTAAATATACAAAAATTAGGATTTGTATGGTAGTTAAAATAAGCAAAAATAATAACACGGCAAGTTTAAGTTACTGGGAATTAAAAAATTATTTTAAAACATTTGATCTCATTGTTGTGGGCAGTGGTATCGTGGGATTAAATGCTGCACTCGCCTACAAAAAAATTAATAAAAACGCCGAGATCCTGATCCTTGAAAAAGGTTTTTTAGCCTCAGGGGGCAGCACTAAAAATGCAGGCTTTTCCTGTTTTGGAAGTGTAAGCGAATTATTGTCGGATCTGAGTAAAATTCCCGAAAAACGCGTGTGGGAAACCGTAAAAATGCGGTGGGAAGGATTGAAATTATTACGATCAATTGTTGGTGATAAGAACATGCGTTATCAGGAACTGGGTGGTTTCGAAATTTTTGATTCTCAAAGCAATTTTGAAACCTGTTCGGATCAATTAAATTTCTTAAACAAACAATTACACTCCTTGATCGGTAAAAAAAATACGTACTCAGTTGCCTCCGATAAAATTAAAAACTTTAGGTTAAAAAACATCAGCGGAATGCTACTGAACAAATATGAAGGTCAGCTGGACACAGCATTTACCATGGATAAGCTGACACAGTTAGTTCATGATAAAGGAATAAAAATCTTAAATAATATCTCGGTAAATAAATTAAACGACATCGGAAATCTTGCTGAACTTGAAAGTAATTTTGGAGTTTTTAAAAGCAAAAAAGTAATTGTTGCCATCAATGGTTTTGCAAAAGATCTATTAAAAATAAAGGATGTTGAACCGGCAAGAGCTCAGGTTTTAATTACAAAACCCATCAAAAATCTAAAATTAAAAGGCGCTTTTCATTACGATGAAGGCTACTATTATTTCAGAAATATTGACGATCGGGTATTGCTTGGCGGCGGTCGAAATCTCGATCTTAAAGGGGAAAACACGACCGAAATTACCACCACCCCTAAAATCCAGAACCGACTCGAAAACCTCCTCAAAACCATGGTCTTAGCTGATACAAAGTTTGAAATTGAGCATCGATGGGCGGGTATTATGGGGGTTGGTAACGAGAAAAAACCGGTTATAAGGCATTACTCAAAAAACGTTGTTTGTGCCGTAAGAATGGGCGGAATGGGCGTTGCCATTGGCAGTTTGGTCGGTAAAGAGGCGGCAGATTTGGTTTGAGGGATCAGACTACCTGTGAGCGGAATCGCTATTGATTATAATGCCTTCTGATAGAACAGATCCTTCGGCACGACAAATCGTGACAACTTATTTCAGGACGAGACAAATACATAAAAAAAGCCCCGAGGTTTACACTCGGGGCTTTTAAAATTCACTGTATAAAAGATAATTATCCTTCTTTTTCTTCTGATTTAGTATCAGTAGTAGTATCAGCTCCTTTAGCATCTGTTTTTTTCGCACGGCTACGACGAGTCGTTTTGGTTTTTTCAGTTGCTTTAGCTGTTCCTTTAGCACTTGTATAAATTTCGTTGTAATCAACTAATTCAATTAAAGCCATTTCAGCAGCATCACCCTGACGGTTACCCGTTTTAATGATGCGTGTATAACCACCTTTACGGTCAGCAATTTTAATTGCTACATCTTTGAACAAAGAAGAAACTGCTTCTTTGTTTTTAAGATAAGCAAATGCCATACGACGACTGTGCGTAGTATCTGACTTACTTTTAGTAATAAGCGGCTCAACATAAACGCGCAATGCTTTTGCTTTCGCTAAAGTTGTGAAAATGCGTTTATTCTCAATTAAAGCGCATGCTAAGTTGCTTAACAATGCTTTGCGGTGAGAGCTTGTTCTGCCTAAATTATTTATTTTATCTCCGTGTCTCATTTTATTTAATTTTTGAATTCTTGAGTTTTAGAGTTGTTGAATTAATTCTAAAATTCTACAATTCTTCAATTCAACAATTATTTAGTCTTTATCTAATTTATATTTTGCAACGTTCATTCCGAACTGTAATCCTTTTGCAGAAACAAGGTCTTCTAACTCTGTTAGAGATTTCTTACCGAAATTTCTGAATTTCAAAAGGTCGTTCTTGTTGAATGCTACCAGTTCTCCTAAAGTTTCAACATCTGCAGCTTTTAAACAATTTAGAGCACGAACTGAAAGATCCATGTCAACTAATTTTGTTTTCAATAACTGACGCATATGCAACGATGTTTCGTCAAATTCTTCTTCGCTCTTTTTGTCTTCAGTATCCAAAGTTATTTTCTCATCAGAGAACAACATGAAGTGGAAGATCAAAATTTTAGCAGCCTCTTTTAAAGCTTCTTTCGGATGAATTGAACCATCAGTAACGATATCAAGGATCAAACGCTCGTAGTCAGTTTTTTGTTCTACACGATAGTTCTCAATTGTATACTTTACATTTTTAATTGGAGTATAAATTGAATCGATGAAGATGGTTCCGTTTGGAGCGCTGTTCGTTTTATTCTCTTCTGCAGGAACGTAACCACGGCCACGCTCAACAGTTAATTCTAATTTAATACGAACTGAAGGATCGCAATTGAAGATAACTAAGTCTGGGTTTAAAACCTGGAAACCGTTAACATATTTTCCGATATCTCCTGCAGTAAATTTATCAGCACCGGCAAAGTGTACTACCACTTTTTCGTTATCGTGATTATCTAATTGCTTTTTGAAACGAACTTGTTTTAAGTTTAAGATAATTTCAGTTGCATCTTCAACTACACCTTTTATAGTAGAAAATTCATGATCAACTCCTTCGATGCGGATGCTTGTAACAGCAAAGCCTTCAAGAGAAGATAAAAGGATACGACGCAATGCGTTTCCAATTGTGATACCAAAACCGGGTTCTAAAGGTCTGAATTCAAACTGACCTTCGGTTTCAGTTGAGTTAATCATAATAACTTTGTCCGGTTTTACGAAATTTAAAATTGCCATTGTATATATATACTTTTTAAGTTATTAAATCTTACAATTATTATTTAGAGTACAATTCGACGATAAGCTGTTCTTTGATGTTTTCAGGTATCTGAGAACGCTCAGGGCGACTAATAAACTTACCTGTCATGGTAGTTTTATCGAAATCTAACCAAGGATATTTATTTACTGAACCCGATACAGAAGCTGTAATGATCTCAAGTGACTGAGATTTTTCGCGAACTGAAATAATATCACCTGCTTTTAAGGTATAAGAAGCAACGTTTGTAACGTTACCGTTAACCAAAATATGAGCATGAGAAACTAACTGACGCGCTGCACGACGGCTAGGTGCAATACCTAAACGATATACAACGTTATCAATACGTGCTTCGATCAACTGCAATAACACTTCACCGGTAATACCGTGTGAACGTGCTGCTTTATCAAATGTTCTTGCAAATTGCTTCTCCAAAATACCATAAGTGTATTTTGCTTTTTGCTTTTCCTGTAACTGAACAGCGTATTCTGATTGCTTAGAACGCTTCTTTGTGTTACCGTGCTGCCCCGGAGGGTAGTTTCTTTTTTCTAACGCTTTGTCAGGACCAAAGATTGGCTCTCTGAACTTTCTAGCGATTTTTGTTTTAGGACCTGTGTACCTTGCCATTTTAAATAATTATTTTTTTTTTGTGGTGAAGTGAATTTTATTCTACTTCACCGTTTCTATTATTTAAGTTGAGAGCCCTCTGGCTAACAACTCCAAACCCCGATTTCCTTTCGGGGCTGGCTTCTACCCTTTTGGATATTATCCTAGGGGTTCTTAAACCGCAGGATCTTTCGATCTAACGGCCTAAATTATTTTTTAAACACGACGGCGTTTAGGAGGGCGACAACCGTTGTGCGGAATTGGTGTAATATCTACAATTTCAGCAACCTCAATACCAACAGAAGCAATAGTTCTGATCGCTGATTCGCGACCTGCTCCAGGGCCTTTGATGTATACTTTTACTTTGCGCAAACCTGCATCAAATGCAATTTTACCGCAATCTGTAGCTGCCATTTGAGCAGCATAAGGCGTATTTTTCTTAGAACCTCTGAAACCCATTTTACCTGCACTTGACCAAGAAATAACCTGACCAGACATGTTAGTTAAAGAGATGATGATGTTGTTAAATGTTGCATTAACATGTGCTTCGCCAATAGCTTCTACCTTTACAGTACGTTTACGTGCTGCAGCTTTTCCTGTTGGGGCGGCTTGTTGTTGTTTTGCCATTTTATATCTTGTTACTTATATTAATTACTATTTAGTAGCCATTTTCTTGTTGGCAATTGTCTTACGTTTACCTTTACGGGTACGCGCGTTAGTTTTAGAACGCTGTCCGCGAACCGGTAAACCGTTACGGTGACGGGTTCCACGATAACTTCCGATATCAACTAAACGTTTAATGTTCAACTGAACTTCAGAGCGAAGCGCGCCTTCAACCTTAAAGTGAGAGTTAATGAAGTTACGAATGAGGTTCTGCTCATCGTCATTCCACTCGTTAACTTTTTTGTCGAAAGAAATATTAGCCTGAGCTAAGATCTTTTGAGCGGTGCTACGACCAATTCCGAAAATATAGGTTAAACCTATTTCGCCTCTTTTGTTTTTTGGTAAATCTATACCTGCTATACGTGCCATCTTTTTTTCCTAATGTTTTGAAAAGGTTTGCAAAGGTACAAAAATATTATTTTTGTCTTTGTTTAAATTTTGGGTTTTTTTTGTTGATGATATACAGTTTTCCTTTACGTCTAACTATCTTACAGTCAACGCTTCTCTTTTTTAATGATGCTCTTACTTTCATGTGTCCTTTATATTATTTGTACCTAAATGATATTCTTGCTTTTGACAGGTCATAAGGGCTCATTTCTAACCTTACCTTGTCACCGGGTAATATTTTGATGTAGTGCATCCGCATTTTA
>JANYIQ010000149.1 GCA_025362575.1 Bacteroidia bacterium | reverse complement strand
GATGAATGATCAGATAAGATTGTCCGTTTGTATTTATTTCATTTACAAATCGATTGTTGTTGAGTAAGCAGCTATGAAAAATAATTAAGCTATAAGGCTTTAAAGGTTTATTGAAACCGGAAATTAAAGAGGATTCTACTTCGTAGGATTGATTCGATTCAATACTTTCTTTTAATGCAGCAATATCAGGATGCGGGGCTTGGGCAAGGATCAATATTTTTTCGCGGTTATCAATTACATCAACAATAAAGCTCTGAGTGTTGTTTGCTGCATTGCTTTCTTCATCAATAGGATTGATCTGAACAGTATATTTTTGAACGCCCGGTTTTTCGGCTTCTAAAATGAAATTCAAAGTTTGTGTAAAATTATCATTGTTAATATTTACAAGCTGTTCTCCTTTTTTGACGCCATTTGAAAATAGTTTAACAAGCGAAGACCTGCCTTTTAGTTTCTGTGATTGAATGATCACTTCAACAGGAAATTTATTTCCTAAATAAACAACCTGATTATGATTTATCTTCTGAATGAAGACATCTTTTTTAAGAGTGGTGTCTCCTAAAGCAATTGTGTAGATAGGGAATTTGAATTTTTCGGTGAAGTAAAGCGGACTGGTTCCTTTGTTAAGGATGCCATCGCTTGCAATGATAAGTGCACCGATATTTTGATTGGCATAATTATTATCGATCTCGTTAAGAAGCTGAGAAATATCCGTTTCCTTATCTGTAAAATCAGGGGTTGCTGCAGACTGAACTTTGCTTCCGAATAAAAGTGTTTGAAAATTATATTTTTCGGAAAGTGTTTTATTGATCGCTTCCGCGCTTTTAAGGAAGACGTTTTTTATTTCAAGAGAATCTTTCGCAGAAATAATAGAACTCGAATTGTCCTGAGCAAAAATAATGATGGGCTTTTCGGTTTGTGTGGTAATTCGTTTTAAGAAAATATTTAAGAGGAGTAATGAGATGATCAGTACCGAAAGAAAACGAAATGTAAATAGCAAAGAAGTTAAAAGTTTGGAGAAAGAATTTTTTTTGATCTCATTTCTGTAAAGTAAGAATGCGTAAATAAAGCCCGCGAGTAAGCACAGCAAAAGGTAATACCAGGGTTGTTCAGAGATCAGATTCATTTTCAAAAAAAATGTCTGCTTATTGCAGACATTTCAAATTTAATAAACATATTCTTAATTCTTTCTTCCTACACTTATACTTGGCTTAAGTTAACATCCCACCACAAACATTTATGCACTGTCCGGTAATGTATGCACTCATGTCGCTTGCCAAAAACAAAGTGAGATTGGCAACATCTTCGGCAGATCCTCCGCGTTTTAAAGGAATACCGTCTCGCCAAGATTGAACAACTTTTTCGTCTAAAGCAGCTGTCATTTCTGTTTCAATAAAACCGGGAGCAATGGCGTTGCTTCGAATATTACGGGAGCCTAATTCAAGGGCAATAGATTTTGTAAAGCCAATGATTCCTGCTTTTGAGGCGGCGTAATTGGATTGACCTGCGTTGCCTTTAATGCCAACAACAGAGCTCATGTTTATGATGGAGCCGTAACGTGCTTTCAGCATTGGTTTCTGAACCGCTTTAGTCAGGTTAAATACTGATTTTAAATTGGCATTAATAACATCATCCCACTGCTGTTCACTCATGCGCATAAGCAAAGTATCTTTAGTGATACCTGCATTGTTTACCAGAATATCTATAGTTCCGAATTCTGCTACAACTGCTGTAACTAGGTCGTCGGCAGCTTTAAAATTTCCGGCGTCACTTTTATAACCTTTGGCTTTTATTCCAAAAGCGCTCAGTTCTTTTTCCAAAGCGAGTGCTTTTTCCTCAGAACTGACATAGGTAAAGGCCACGTTTGCACCCTGTTCAGCGAATTTAAGGGCAACACCTCGTCCAATTCCTCTTGTAGCCCCTGTAATTAAAGCCACTTTATTTTGAAGTAATTTCATAGCGTAGCAGATTTTAGAGTTCAAATATAGGTATATAATTATTTTAAATGGTCTGTTTCCGGACTTTCAAAACCTGGTTTTTCGAGAAAATAAAATTTTGAAAGGAAATTTGTAAATTCATAATATGTTATAAATCAATAATATATAAATTTATTTTAACTTTTTTTAGACATTGGCATACTTATTGCTAAGTCAAAGTAAAATTTGTTTATAAGCAAATTGTGTCTAATTTAGCAACACTTAAAAAAGAAAAAATGAGAATAACTAAACTTTTTACCAAGCTAACACTCTTAATGTTAGTACTTTGGTCAACAAAATTTAAGGCTCAGCAAGATAGCCGAATAGGTTATTTGTATAGCCCTGACTCGCTTCAAGGTTTTGACGAGGAAATCGCTAAGAAAGCCGCATTTGATGGCGGCTACTATGGAAGTGAATTTAAAGTATTCATGTACAATGCGAAAAGAAACTTTATAAACGCAAGATATAATATCAGAGAAACTACGGCAAGTAGTTTTAAATACACACCGCCTACGGTTTTGTCGGCAGCGTGTTTAAATGATGATTTTGAAAACGTAGCCGGTTCAAGTGCTCCTGGTATATTAAATATCTTAACAACTACCGGTATTGCCGGCTGGACGACAGACAGAGGTAATAATACTAACTCTTGCATAACTCCAACTTTCCCGAACCCTCCGAATGAGGTTGCGATTATTGGACATACTTCAGGTGCAGGTTTTATTGATCCTGTAATCGGGGCAACTTATCCGATCTATTCAGTTTTTGGCTCAACTTTATCACCAAACTCAGGTACAACAGTTGCAGGTAATGCTACAATTACACCTAATATGTATGGTAATTATTTCATTAGAATTAACGATCAAAATCCCGGAACAAACGAAGAACGTATTTCACGTTGCTTTAACGTAACTGCTTCAAGTGCTTTATTTCAATTTGCTTTTATTACTGTTGTAGATGCAACTGGTCACAATTGCTGCGGTCAGCCTTCTTTTCACATTAATCTTTATAATGGTTGCGGTGGACCATTAATTGCTTGCCCTCAGTTTTCGGCAACAGTACCGGGTGCATTTTGCACTCCTGCAAGCACTACGAACCTTCCTGCATATCAATCTTGCCCTGCTAACCCTTCTTATACGTATAATAAATGGAAAGTGGCTTCGATCGATCTTACTGCTTATATTGGATCTTCAATAAATGTTGAAGTAATCATGACGGACTGTAATGGTGGTGCTCATGCCGGTTATATGTATTTTGACTCTCAGTGTGCTCCAATGGATATCATTGGTAACGGTACTAACTTCCCTGCAGGTTCAACAAACATTGTATTACCAACTTGCGGTGCAGGTTCAAGTGCAACAATTACAGCTCCTCCGGGACTAGGTCCTTATCAGTGGACTGGACCTTCAGGTTTCGTTCCAAGCTCAGCTCAAACCATTACTACAAACATCACAGGTAACTATACTTTAACAATGAATCCGATTGGTTCTTGTACTCCAACTATTAAAACGGTGAGTGTTGTTATTTCACCTGCACCGAATTTAGCTGTTAACTCACAAACTCAGGTTAGCTGTACAAATACAGTAAACGGAGTTGCTATCACAATGGCAAGTGGGATACCAAGTTCAACTTCAACACCAAACTATAATGTTGCATTTACGCCTTGCGGAAATCCTACGGGAACGGTTGGGGTCTCGGCGAATACAGCCACTTATACCGGCTTATGTGCGGGTATAAACACCATTACAATTACTGACGCGGTGGGATGTAAAAATACCACAACTATAAACGTTCTTGGCGCAGCTCCGGTGCCGAGTTTCTCAATAAGTGCTCCTTCAGGTACAGTTATTGGTTGTTCACCTCCAACAGTTCCTTTAAATGCTGTTAATACTTCTACAGTATCACCACTGTCTTATACATGGACAAGTATTTCTACTGGTACTGCAACAGGCAGTTCAATTAATGGTTCAGCACCAAGCGGAACAAATACATATGTTGTATATGCGCAAGCACCTGGATCATGTTTAGTAACTCAAACAATAACGGTTATGGCAAGCACAGCCGTGCCGGGCATTACGGTTACACCTATTACGCGAACAATTACTTGTAATGGTGCCCCTGCTTGCTTTACGGCAATTTGTTCACCTACTACAAACGTACAAGGTCAGTGGTTTGATGGAGGTGGTACGGCTTTAGGTGGATTAAGTAACTCACCAATTTTAATGTGTACCGGAACTCCTGGAACTTACTCAGTTGTTGTTACTAACATCACCAATGGTTGTGTGGCAATTCAAACAGTTGTTGTTGCTGCAAATATTACTGTACCAACCATGACCGTTAACTCGATCTTAGGAAACACAATTACATGTGCTAATCCATGTTTACCATTTAATATTACAGCAAGTACAGGTCCTGCTCCAAGTACATATACCTGGACCAACCTAGCTACAACGGCAAGTGTAACACCTGCCTCAGGTGGTTATACTATTTGTACACCGGGTAATTA
>JANYIQ010000141.1 GCA_025362575.1 Bacteroidia bacterium | reverse complement strand
GAAAAAGCCTTCCGTATCATTTTAAGTGATCCGAATGTAAAAGCAATTTTAGTTAATATTTTTGGCGGTATCGTTCGCTGCGACCGCGTTGCACAGGGCGTTGTAGATGCTTATAAGAATATGGGAAACATTAACGTTCCTATTATTATACGTTTACAGGGCACAAACGCTGAAGCCGGTAAAAAATTGATAGATGAGTCAGGACTTAAGGTTTACTCTGCTATTCAGCTTTTTGAGGCAGCAGATTTAGTGAATAAATTATTAAAAGGTAATTAAATTTTTAGTATTTTTATATGATGAAAAAAATTGGATATCTGCTATTACCGGTTATTACCGGTTTAATGTTGTCGTCTTGTGGTGGAGATGATAATAAAAATGATGAAATGGAAAATCCCGTGGATTCAACAAAAACAACTACTAATGCTGTAGTTTCTGAAACTTTTTTCCAGGTTCCGTCTCCGGGCGAAATGCTGACCTTTATTAAAATGGTTGGTGGAAAGAACAACAAGAACACCTCGTTTTTAAATTCTCCGGATAATTTGAAAAATTATACCGACAGCAAATTAAAAGCTTTGAATTTTGGTATTTACAGTTGCGATCTTAGCTACTGCAGTATATTTGAAATTGGTGCCGAAGCACTTAAATATTTCAAATCCGTAAAACAATTAGGTGATCAAATTGGCGTTGCCACAGCGATACAGCCAGAAGTAATGAAACGTCTGGAAGGCAATATCGGTAATGCTGATTCATTGTCTGTTATTACAGATGATGTTTATTTCTCTTCATTTGAAACTTTAGAGAACGGTAACCAAGGTTCTACATTGGCTTTAGTTGTTGCAGGTGGTTGGATCGAAAGTATCTACATCGCAACTAATCTTGCTAAATACGAAGCTAACAGCCCGATCATCGAGCGTTTAGCAGATCAGAAATACACATTGGAGAATTTGATCGAGTTCCTTAAAAAACACGAAGGTGACGAGAACGTTTCATCTGTAAAAAAGGATTTTGAAGCTTTATTAATAGAGTATAACAAGATCGAACAAAAAGATGTTACTGCTGCTAAAGACGAAAAAGGTAAAAAAATGTTAGGTGGTGGAAAACAGTTAGTATTGTCGGAAGCTCTTTACAAATCTATTGTGGCAAAGGTGAAAACAATTCGCGACTCTTATTCACTTACTAAATAATCGGAAACCATGAAAAATCTTTTAACTATAATATTAGTTTCTTTTGTTGGATTTACTGCGATGTCACAAGCTGGTGTTTGTGGTCAGTTCCATAAAAAGTTTTGCGTTCTTGAAGGTGGGAAAGGCGAAAAATGGCAATATAACGCTCAAAGTAAAAGTGGTTTATTTAATCAGGGAATGGTTTCTAAATTACGTTGTGTTATCTACAAAGGAATGGATTACCGCATGTCGGTTTGCTGCGAAACTGTTTTAGGAGATAAAATTAACTTTAAGATTTTTGATGCACGTACCAACGAATTATTATTCGATAACAATACTGCAGAAAACACTCAGATGTTCGAATTTCAAAGTTCATCAACACGTCAGTTGATCATTGAGGTTGTAGTACCAACTGGTGCTACAGAACAAGACAAGCACAAAGCTCAGGATGCAGCTTGCGTAGGTTTACTTATTGAACATAAAGTTACAGACAGACAAGGATTCTCTCAATACTAATTGTATTGTTTAACAATAGTAAAACCCCATTCATCAATTTGAGTGGGGTTTTGTTTTCTTGCCAACTCAGAAATTAAAACTATGCCCACAAAAAATACCAAACTAAAAGAAGTTAAAAAAGTAACAACTCACGTGTTACAGGAAATGAAAAGCCGTGGCGAAAAAATTGCCATGCTTACTGCATACGATTACACCATGGCCAGAATTATTGATCATTCGGGTATTGATGTGATCCTGGTGGGCGATTCGGCAAGTAACGTAATGGCAGGACACGAAACTACTTTGCCAATTACTTTGGATCAGATGATCTATCACGCAAGTTCAGTTATAAGGGCTATAGACAGAGCTTTGGTGGTGGTTGACTTACCTTTTGGAACTTATCAGGGTAATTCTAAAGAGGCATTGAATACTGCTATTCGTATTATGAAAGAGAGTGGGGCGCATGCAGTAAAAGTTGAAGGCGGTAAAGAAATTAAAGATTCTGTGGAGCGTATTTTAAGCGCGGGCATTCCTGTAATGGGCCATTTAGGATTAACACCGCAATCTATTTATAAATTCGGAACTTATACGGTTCGTGCAAAAGAAGAAGACGAAGCAAAACGTTTAATTGAAGACGCACATTTATTGCAAGACTATGGTTGTTTTGCCATTGTGCTCGAAAAAATACCGGCAGCGCTTGCTGCAAAAGTGGCTAAAGAATTAAGCATACCTGTAATTGGCATTGGCGCCGGTAATGGTGTTGACGGGCAAGTACTGGTAACACACGATATGTTGGGTATGACCAAAGAATTTTCTCCGCGTTTTTTACGACGCTATTTGAATTTATACGACAGCATGAGCACTGCATTTTCTCAATACATTAAAGATGTAAAGAGCAAAGATTTTCCTAACGATTCTGAGCAGTATTAGTTATTATTTATTTCTTGTTTAAGGTTTCTGCTGGTTGGTGTCACAACGTGTCGTGATTGCTCCCAACCATAACATCCTTTTTTACCACTAAGGCACTAAGACCACAAAGAAACACTAAGAGTGCCGAGCATAATTTGCTGGTGGGTGTCACGACTTGTTGTGAGTGCTTCCGACCAAAGCCAATTTTTTTATTGCTTGATTATTTTTTTTACTGCAACTATTCTTTCTTTTTGTTGTAGCTGCAAAAGATAAATGCCGTTTGGTAATTCTGAAAGATCGAACTGTTGTTTTCCTGCCTCGCCGGCAGGCGGGTTTGCGGATAATTTTTCTTTTTTCAGTACTTCACCGATCACATTCACAATTCTTAAACTCGCATCTTCAATAACAAATTCTTTATTGCTTATTTCAACCGTTAGCAAACCGTTGTTAGGATTAGGACTCACAACAAACTCCGAACTCTGCACACCCAACTCATTTATGCCAACCCCATTTACTGTAACTGTTAAGGTATTGCTGTTTGCAACACCACAAATGGTATAGGTTACAACATAAGTATTAGTAACAGCAGGTTTAGTATAAAAACCCGGGGCGTTTTTTACAAAAGTAGGCCCCGGTAAAGTGTACCAATCGCTATTAAAACTACCACCCATAGTATTACCAATATAAACGCTATCTCCAAAATTTATTGTTGCATTAGAATATGACCAAGGAAAAGGGCCGGAAGGGTTGAGAGAATACACCGAGACGGCATCGATATAATAATATCCAACATTAACAAAACCAGTTGGGATAACAGACATAGTGGTACTGGCATCGTTTTTAAAATTACCAATTGTAATATAGCTTTCTGTGCCATTTGCCACATAAACCCCAGATACTTTCACCCAATTTAAAGTATCGGAAATGATTGGGTTGCCATAATTTGTTATATGTGGAATAACTCCAAGTTCATTAGCTGTACCAGTGGTAGTATAGGGCAAATTAGAAAAGTGAGCAGAAGCGTTATTAACCGCCGTTCCTGAATAACCGGCCATATTTATAAAAAATTCAGTATAATAACAGGAGCTTGCTGCCAAAGTTGCAGTTAATTGGACTTGAGCATATTCTCTGTACGTTGAACCGCCCGCTTTGAGATAAAGACCTGCAAAGGCCGAACCATCTTTCGCTTGTTGGTAATCTCCTCCACAGTTCGGAACACCATATATAGAGGAGCAGCTATTAAAATAGTCGGTGCTATTTGTTTGCGGGCCAAACCAGGGTGTAGCGTAGTAAATTTCACTTCCAACTGATGGACAAGATGAATATGTTTCAAAACTCCAATTTGGAACAAGATTTTGCGACCTTAAAAAGGAAGACAGAAACAAAAATATAATGATAGCCTTTTGCATTAAAAAAGGGAGACTTAACCTCCCTTAAATTTACGATTTTATTTTATAATTACCAACTTGTCTGCTTTGAGCCTCACCCTCGGTCCCTCTCCAAAGGAGAGGGAAGCAGAGGCATTACTGCTTCACAATTTTCTTGACTGCAACTATTTTTTCTTTTTGCAGTATCTCTAAAAAATAAATGCCGTTTGGTAATTCTGAAAGATCACCTGTTGGCTCGGATATTAAATCCGTTGTAACTTACAATGTTAAAGCGATGCATCTTGTTTTATAAACTAACATTTTAAAAACTAAAAAACGGATTTATCATCCGTGTCAATTTTATACCTGCCAACATCAATAAATTTGTTCAAATAAAAAGAGGTCGGGAGCACTCACGACGCGTCGTGACACCGACCGGCGGCGCTATCTGCGAAAATCTGCGTTTTCATTTGCGCACATCTGCGTGAACCTTTAAACGGTGATCGCCTGTGGTTTATGCTTCACCGGAAAATTACAGGAGTTAGCTATGAAACATTTTTCGTTGGCTTTGGCGTGTAATGCATTTGCTTTTTCTATCATGGATGCATCTTTAACCGTAACAATTGGGTTTAAGGTAACTTCGGTAAAATGCCCGCCGCCCGTTGCCACTTGTAACATAATTCCTTCGGCATTATCAATATAATTGGTTACAATTACGCCATTGTCGGCGCAAATGTGCAAGTACCAAAGCATGTGGCAGGCCGATAAAGCCGAAACAAGCATGTCTTCGGGATTATGTTTTGTGGCATCGCCCGAAAATGCTGGATCGGTAGAGCATTCGATATCTTTTTTTCCGGCAATTCTTATGGTGTGATAACGGTCGTAAGCCTTGGCATCAATGGTTCCCTGGCCTTTGTTGCCTGTCCAAATAACGTTTGCTTTAAAATTGTGAATACGTTCCATATAAATAATTTGAGTAAATATAAAAAGAACTGAATTGATTAATACCTTTAAAAATAAATTATTTAATGCAAGCACGATCGTTACCATTATCAAAACAAATTGCTTATGCCTTCGGCATGATGGGATGGAGTGTAATGATAAATTTGATCAGTGTTATTCTGGTCTACTTATATTTGCCTCCGGATAGCAGTGGCTTGCCAAAATTAATCACTCAGGTTGCCATTTTTGGGATCTTTAATGTTATTGCGATTATTACCGCCAGCGGCAGAATAATTGATGCGGTTTACGATCCGTTCATAGCACAGTTCAGCGACCAAAGTAAAAACCCGAAAGGAAGAAGAATTCCCCTAATGAAATTGGCTATCATACCTTCCTTGATCTTTTGTTGTTTAGTGTTTTATCCCTTAAAGGAAGAAGAGAGTAGTATTAATATTGTTTGGCTGGTTTTTATGCTGATCGGTTTTTATGTTTCATCTACCACATATATTATTCCATATAATGCGTTGTTGCCTGAATTGGCGCCAAGCTCCGATGATAAAGTGAAACTGGCCACCTGGCAATCGGTTGGCTACGTTTTTGGCATAGGCATTGCATCCAATGCCTTTAATTTAACCGATGTAATTCATCACTCAGGAATTGTAGATTCGAGAATTTCGGCTTTACAAGTCACCGTTCTTATTATGGCAGTTTTGGCTGCAGTATTGATGCTAATTACGGTATTGGCAATTGATGAGAAAATATACTGCACGGGGGTTCATCATGCAGTGCCAATAAAAAAAGCCCTGAAGGAAACCCTGAGAAATAAAAACTTTTTATTATTCATTGTAGCCGACTTCTCTTACTTTATTGCAGTAACCATTATTACTTCAGGTTTAATGTATTTTGTAACCGTGCTGCTTCAGTTACCCGAAAGCACGGGCAATAAGCTGATGATAACAATGGTGCTGGTTTCTTTCATTTTTTATCCCATCGTAAATTATTTAGCAAAACGCGTTGGTAAAAAAATAATTGTGATCGTTTCATTGGGATTACTTTCTCTTATTTTTCTGGGAATTTATTTTTTAGGAAAAACAGATCTGCATCCGCTACTCCAGATCTATGGATTGATCGCTTTTGCAGCCATTCCATTGGCATCCTTAAATATTTTACCGAATGCTATTTTAGCCGAGATCATTGAAAAAGACAGTTTGGAAACCAAAGAGAACAAAGAAGCCATTTATTTCGCCGTACGATACTTTTTTGTGAAGATCGCTCAAACTTTTGGTATTGCACTTTTTGCCATGTTTCTAATTTACGGTAAAGATGTGGGCAACGACTTTGGAATAAGGTTGAACGGGATTTTAGGATTTGTACTTTGCTGCTTGGCAGCGGTTATATTTACAAGATTCAAAGAGGAAAAAAATTAACGATTCACGTTGTTCGGTCTTGAATAAACCAATTGCATTGTGTTGATATTTCGCATAGCAAAGGCTGCTTCGCAATAACACAAATAATAATTCCATTTACGTATAAATGCATCGTCGAAACCGAGTTTTTTTATTTCTTCGATGTTTTTATTGAATTGCTGATACCAGATCACTAAAGTGTGTGCATAATCTAAACCAATATCTTTCAGGTCAACTAAAGTAAGATCACTTGTAGTATTGATAGCCTTGTTTATAGCTGCCACCGAAGGAAGCAAAGAGCCCGGGAAAATATGTTTCTGGATCCAGTCAACACCATTCTTTAAATTCTCGAAGCGTGAATCAGGACAAGTAATGACCTGTATGGCAAAAATGCCGTCTTTTTTCAGTAAGTCGTTGCATTTTTTGAAATAGGTTTCGTAATAATTGGCACCAACAGCTTCCAGCATTTCAATAGAAACTATTTTATCGAATTTGCCTTCCAGTAAGCGGTAATCTTTTAAAGCAACTGTGATCTTAGTATTTAAATTTTCTTTTTCAACGCGCTCCGTGGCTAATTTATATTGTTCTTCAGAGATGGTAACTGTAGTAACCTTGCAACCGTATGTTTTTGCCATGTAAATGGCATTACCGCCCCATCCGCTGCCGATCTCTAAAACATGATCGCTTGGTTTTAAGTGAAGTTGTTTGCAAAGCCTATCGTATTTGGCCAGTTGGGCTTGCTCCAGGGTCATTCCTTCTTCTTTGAAATAAGCAGAAGAGTAGGTCATGCTGGGGTCAAGAAAAAGCGAGAAGAATTCGTTATTAAGATCGTAATGTGCAGAAATATTCTTTTTAGAACCTATCAAACTATTTGTTCTATTAGAATGAAAGAGTTTATTGAACGTTTTTAAAACGTTTACTGCAAAATTTTTCGTGGTTGAGCCCGAAACAGTCGGTGCATTATCTACGTTTAGCAGGAACCATTTTATAACATTAGTAATGTTATCTGTATCCCAAAGCCCATCCACATAAGCTTCTCCAAAACCAATATCACCATAAAGAACACAGCGTTTAAAAAAATCAGAATTAGTTACTGTAATGTTCGCCGAAATGGAGCTTCCACCTTCACCAAGTGTAATGTTTTGTCCGCTTGGCAAAGTAATATTTAGGGTGCCGAGTTTCATATCAGAAAGCAGGTTTAAAACCACTTTCTCATAAAAGCCCGACCGTGTTGTTATACTTATTGCTGTTGGCATTTGGTTCACTAATGTACGAAATTAAGCTAATTACAAATATGCTGATTATTAATAATTTATCAAAAATAGACGATCAAATATCAATAACCTTACATTTTAAGCTAAGATTTATACCGTCGGTAAACATCTTTTTGTAGCTCCGGATCATCTCCTTTTTTGAGGTAGTTGATCTTTTTGAACCAGAGGAGCATGGCATTCCAGTGTATGAGGCTGATGATCTTTAAGGTGATGAATGGAAAACGCAAACTGTACCAAAATAAATTCAGGTTGGTCAATGGTTTTTGAACTCCGGTTAATGTACTTATGAAAAAACGCTCCTCGTTCTTATAATCATCTATTCGAATGTTAAGTTTTTGGTCTGGGATCGTAAGATTAAAATCAAAATTGGTATCGTGTTCAATAAAGGGAGAAACGTAAAAATATTTTTTTGTGTTGAGATGAAATGTTTTCTCGCTCAATTGTTCTTTACTCAATAAATAAGGTTTCATTTCTCCAAAGGTGTTGCCAACTTCTGCAACTGAACAAAGGGGTTTATTGAGCTCATCAAAACAAAAATAAAAGGAAACGGGATTAAAATTATATCCCAGCACATTCAAATTAGTTAGGATCATTATTCGCGAAGGCGGAGTAGGGATGCCATTTTGTTTTAAGTAATCGTGTAAGTGCTGTTTAGTGCTTTTTGTTTGATCGGGCTTGTCAATTGGCAATTGAATATGCTCACTATCCCGGAAACTAAAAAAATTGAATTTATTATGACTAAATAAAAGAAGCTTACGTTTTAAAAGCTCAATCTCATCCAAATCAATGTAAAACATAAATACGTTGTAATTAAAGGCATGCTTTTTAGGAGCAAGCCGGTTGTGCATTACAAGAGCTTTATATAAACTTGAATTCATTATATTATCTGCGAATACGAATCAATACGAATATACGAATCAAGGTGTGTTATTCGTTGTTTTTAATATTAACCAAGCGCTTATAAATTACCTCTTTAGCTGAAAAATTTATCAAAAGCGCCAATTTCAACTTAGTAGATAATAGATATTGATTTACCTGATCAATATTAGCCTTTGAAAAGTGCGCGTTCTTTTTTATTTCGACTATTATTTTATCCTCAACTAGAAAATCTAAATATAGTTTACCTACAGTTTCACCTTTAAATTTTAGTGGACTATAAACTTGTTCTTTAAATTCCAAACCACTTTTCTTGAAAGCAATTGATAGTGCTTTTTGGTATACTTTCTCGGCATGACCGAACCCTAATTCATTATATACTTCATAAGCACACCCAACAATCCTATAACTCAATTCAGGATAAACGATATCTTGTCTGTGTACTTGCCCAATCATAATTCAAAATTAATGATTTTTCGAAGAATTCGTACATTCGTACAAATTCGTTTTCGTAGATAATTAAAGAGAGTTTAATAATATTGCAGAGAGTTCAACCGCGCTTTTATAAGCATCTTCATGAAAACCATATTTAAAGTAACTGCCGCAAAAATAGAATGGTCCGGTTTCATTCAAAGTATGTAATACCCGCTGCGCCTGAATGGCAGGAACATCAAACAAAGGGTGCTCATATTCTATTTCTCTTATCAGTTTATCTTTTGCAATACTATCAGGAAATGCATTAATGGAAACAAAGTAATTCTTTTTTTCAGAAACACCTTGCAAACTATTCATCCAGTATATTGTTGTTGGAAGTAATTCTCCTTTAATGGTCTCAATTTTGTAATTCCAACTGCTCCATGTTTTTTTATTCTTCGGCATTACCGATTCGTCTGTATGAACCGTGGCAATATTTTTCTGATATTGAAATGGAGAAAGCAATCTTTGTTCCTCAGGCGTGGGTTCTTCAAGTAATGCAAGGGTTTGGTTAGCATGGCAAGCCATTATGACTTTGTCGAACTCTTGTATACTTCCATCGCTTAAATGCACTATAGCTTTGTTGTTTTTTCTGCTCACTTTAACGGCGGCTTTGTTAATGTGTATTCTGTCTTTGAATGGTTTAATTAAAAGTTCACGATAAGCCTGACTCCCATTTTGTAAAGTATACCATTGATGTTGTGTATCCAGGCCTAAGAAACCATGGTTCTTAAAAAAGCGAATCAAAGCAACAGCAGGAAAATATAGCATCTTATCCATGGGTGTGCTCCACACTGCTGAACTCATTGGGATCAAATATTTCTGAAGCATTTCATCGCTGAACTTGAATTCTTTGATGTATTCGGCTAAAGAATGATTTTCGTAATGCGGATCATCTAATATCTCAACACTTATTTTATTGAAGCGCGAGATTTCCATCAGCATTTTTATGTATTTAATATTAAATATGTTCTTTCGCTGGGCAAACAAGCCGTTTATTCCCGAACCGCAGTATTCCAAGCCGGTTGGCGCATGTTGAACACTAAACGACATGTCCGTTTTTTTGATCGGCGCTTTTATCTCATCAAATAATTTACAAAGGTTAGGGTAGGTCTCGAAATTGAAAACCATGAACCCGGTATCCATGTATACAGGATTTCCATCTTCATTAACACTTACCGTATTGGTATGCCCGCCAATGTAATTATCTTTTTCAAATAAAGTAATGTCGTATTTTTTTTGCAAAAGATGAGCTGAACCCATTCCTGCAATTCCTGTTCCTATTATTGCTAATTTTTGCATTTAATTTTTCTCGCAGAGTTTCACAGATGTTCACGCAGTCCCGATAGCTATCGGGATTCGCAGATTTTTATTTCTTTTTAAATAAGTAATGACAAACCAACCATTCTTCACCTTTATTGTAAGCCCATAATTCGGCACAAGCCATGTAAAAAATACGCCAGTAAACCCACCATTTCACAGCATTTTCTTTACCATAAGTTTGTTCAAACAGCGGCATGATCTCTGTTTTGTGTTTGTCCATATTCTCCAACCATGACTCTGAGGTTTTGCTGTAATGCATTCCATTTACATACCAACGTTTATCTAATACAAGATTGTCATTAAAATGCAAAAGCAGATCATTACTCGGCATAATGCCACCGGTAAAAAAATATTTGCTCATCCAGTCACTTTCGTCTTTTACCTCAAATTTGTAAGCCAATTCTTTATGGGTAAAAATATGAACGAATAATCTCCCGTCTGCTTTTAGAAGTGAAGCCACTTTATGCATTAATTTCTGATAGTTACGCATGTGCTCGAACATCTCCACCGAAACTACTCTATCAAATGTTTTATCTAAGGTAAAGTCGTTTATGTTTATGGTAATTACCGTAAGATTTGTGATGTCGCGTTGTTTAGCCTGCTCATCGATATGTAATTTTTGTGTTCGTGAATTAGAAACAACGGTAAAATTACTTTTTGGATATTTCGCCGCCATGAATAAAGATAGAGAACCCCATCCGCAGCCTAATTCTAAAACATCTTGTCCGTTTTGTAATTCAGCACGCTCGCAGGTAAGTTCAAGCATGTCTTTTTCGGAAGTATCAATATCTTTTACACCTTCATTCCAATAGCCACTGCTGTATTTTAAATGTTTACCTAAACAATATTTATAAAATTGTGTGGGAACTTCGTAATGCTGTTCGTTGGCTTCTTGCGTGTTTATGGCAATAGGCGAAGCTTTCAATTCTTCGATCAAGGTCATTAACTGTTTTTGATTGGCCTCAGCACTTCCTTTGTCTTCGTCAAGTAATCGTTGTTTTAATAGCCGGCGAATACCAATTCGGATTAAAAAATCAGGGATGTTATCTTTTTCTAAAAGAGAATTATACCACATAATTGTTATTTGTGAATATAGACGAATTTACTCAGGAATCCTTTCAAGAGAAGGAGAATTTTAGTTTTTTTTCATCCAGGGAACAAATGCACTTGTGGTACGCTGATATTCTTTATAAGCCTCGCCTTTGCTTCTTAAGGCTTGTTCTTCGGTCATTGGAATGCCGGTGACTTTAAAGATCAAATATCCAATGGAAAGAGGGCAGACTATAGCGATCCAACCATAAGGACTAGCCAAGGCGAATATCAATACCGAAACCCAGATCATGAATTGAAAAAAGTAATTGGGATGGCGTGAATAGTTCCATAATCCGTTTTGACAAACTTTACCTTTATTTGCAGGATTTTTTTTGAATTGTTTTAACTGCAGGTCAGACAAACCCTCTCCGCAAATGGCGATGAACCATAAGCCGGCACCCATATACTCTAATATCGATAATTGCGGAGCAGGGTTAAGGGCAATGATAAAAAATGGGATCGCTAAAAACACATTCGACAAGGCTTGCATTTGAAAGAATACAAAGAATTTGAAGTTGGTGTTTGGCGCCCATTCTTGTCTTAATTGTTTGTAGCGGCCTTCTTCTTCTCCTAAATGTGAACCTACGCGGATCAGGAGGTATATTCCTAAACGAAGGCTCCATAAGCCTCCCAGGAGACATACAATATTCTTTCGAGCCTCATAGCCATCTGCTAAAAGCCAAATTAGTAATGAAATAATTGTGAAATTAAATGCCCAAAAAATATCTACTACACCGGCATTTTTGATTCGCGTTGCCCAAACCCAGATAACGATCATTACAAGTCCAACCGCTGCCCAGGAGATCAATGGAAGTGTGATGTATGAACTCATTCTTTTAAATTTCCTTTTTCAGTTTAATAACATGAACCCAATCGAGCACTCGTATGATCAAAAAACTCGGGTCCAGTTCAAATTTTTTCTGAGCAAAATTCACATCATCCGGTAATTTATGATGATTGTTCTGAAATAATTCACCAAGCATTAAAAAATCAATCGGTAATGAATTTCTGCTGTGATCATGATTATCGTAATTGCTGTATCCGTATTTGTGTCCGCACCAGTTTACAATAGCACCATGCACAGGGCCCATGAAAAAATGGATCGGTAACAATAAATACTGCCATGGAGAAGTTGCAAATTCTACGTAGAACCAAACGTACAATAATGCAAATCCAATTCTAACAAACCAGCTGTCACTAATCTTATCCAGTAATTTCCATTCAGGGTAACCGCCTCTGAATTGTTCCTCAGGCTCTACATTGTGTTTTGCATAGTTCAGATAAATATCTTTTGTATGCATGGTCATGTGCCAGATGTCTTTAAAGAACATTGGAGAGTGCGGGTCCTTTTCCGTATCGCTGTAAGCGTGGTGCATGCGATGCAAAATGGCGTAAGCTCTCGGATTTAAAAAAGACGAGCCTTGGGTTATGAAAGTAAGCAGATAAAAAAAACGTTCCCAAAAAGGATTCATTGAAAACATTTTATGTGCGCCGTAACGGTGCAAGAAAAATGTTTGGCAGAACAAAGACAGAAACCAGTGAGCCAGGAAGAAATATAAAATGATCATAGTTTAATTTTAATAAAGGCCTAAAGATAGACGATTTTTGTGGTATAAACTTACAGAAAAGTATGATGTTTATCCTATGTTTTTTTATAGAATGTACTGACATGTTATGAAATGCCTTGTTAATAGAGCTTAATGTTGTTTTTAACCTTTGAAAATAGTATTAAGTCGAAACTTTAGCCTTATTGGAAACCGAATTATTCGTTAGAATATTTATTTTCCATAAGGTCCTCTTTAAATGAAGTTCCGAATGAATAGGCAAAGGTCATTAATATGGCCCTTGTATCTAATTTAGAATACCGGTAATTGCTGAAGTTAGATGCCTTGGAGGTATAACCGTTCCTCTGAGTATTAAATGCATCCGTTAAAACAAGTCCTAATCTTGCTTTCCCCTTGAATAATTGTTGCTGAAAACCAAAGTCAGCAAAGTAGATCGCTATTTTTTGACCCTGAGGTGAACCAATTGGTGAGTTATAATTAGCAATGACTTGTAATTTGCCGCCCTTCCAAAGCGTAAAATTATTAATTAATTTTCCGTACCAGCTAAATACATTATTCGAGATCTCAGGGTTTATGTTCGTACCATCTATATTTTGCTGATAGCAAGAAGCACTCACATTCATGCTCCAGAACTTTGCCGGAAAAACAGAAGCAATTGCTTCCAGTCCGTAGGTTGTGGCGTTTCCAAAATTCATTGGCTTGCTCAAGGCCACTCCATTATTATCAAGAAAAACATATTGCCGGATAATATTTGTTGCATAACGATAGAACAAGGAAGCAGAAAAAGATATTTTTTTCATTTCCTTATTATAACCGATCTCAGCCGAATTAATTAATTCAGGTTTCAAATAGGGGTTTCCGCTGTGTGGATTTAGTGAATCTGTAATGTCTACAAAAGGATTGAGAGCTCCTAATCCCGGGCGATTGATCCTTCGGCCAATGCTTAATTTTAAAAAATCATTGCTGTTCAAATAGTAAGCCAGATTTGCTGAAGGAAAATAATTAAAATACTGACGTCTAACATCAATATTGTTGTTCACACCTTTTCCATGATTTAAAACCTCTTCTCCGCGTATCCCAATATCATATCTCCATTTTGCAGAATCTTCGTTGCCCGTAAAGCCCCTGTACTGAAGGTATGCCGCATGAACCTGCTCCTGAAAATTAAAAATGTTACTGGTTAATGGGTTCGCAACATAGGTGTTATTTACGAAGTACTGGCTTTGAAAATCTGCATTGGTGTATCGCGAAATGCCTTTGTAGCCTGTTTCTAAAGTGCCTCTTTTGCTTATGGGTTGTGCGAAATCTAATTTGAGGTTGCTCACATTTGAATTCTGGTAATTATATGTTCTTTGAAGATACGCTGAGCCAATGTCGCTATTGTTTTCACTTAAAGATTGTGTGGTTATATCAGTTTTCTCATTGTCTTGGTTGAACGAGGAACTTAAATTTACCTTTAAATATTTCCTTGGATCATTGAATTTGCGATCATAATTCAATGCAATTTCAGCAACTTTTTCTCTGCCGATCTCTATCGATCTACGTAAATTTTTGCTTGCAAAACTGTCAGTTTGTGTATTGATCAGTGTGTTAAGTGATTCATCATTGTTCTGCCCGTCAATATTGCCAAGCACTTCCAACCCGAAGCTGTTTTTTTTGTTAGGCGAAAAATCAAGATTGAGTTTTAAATTGTGAGTCAGCTCAAGCCTATCGTCGTTTCTTTTTTGGATCAAATAATATTGATTGGGCAGATCAAAATTGGTTCTGTTAGATTCAAGATGCCGCGTGCGATCGGCGTATCTATTATCATAAGTTAATCCAACATTCCATTTAGAAGTATGATGATTAATGTTAAAAGAGCTGTTAACTCTTCCCTTAGCACCATATCCGGCACCAATTACAGCAGAGCCGTTAGTGCCCTTCCCACTGTTTTTTTTCAACTTTATGTTTATGATCCCGCCTTCTGCATCTGCATCATATTGCGCCGATGGATTATTAATGATCTCAATACTTTCAATGCTGCTTGCCGGTATTTTATCGGTAGAGCCAATGCTTGAATTACGCCCGTTAATTAATATCAGCGGACTTTTTCCCCTCAAAGTAATTCCTCCATCAGCATCAACAACAACAGTTGGTGTGTTCTTTAACAGGTCGGTGGCTGTTCCGCCCGATTGAGTTAAATTGTCGGCGGCATTGATGATGAATCCTTGAGGTGTTTTTTTAATAAGATCTTTGTGTGTGGTAATTTCAACAGCACTCAAAAGTTTACCGTCTGTTTTTAATTCTAACTTTTGAAGATCAATGTTTTTATTTGTCGAATCGATTTGAAAGGCAAGACGAAGGGGCAAATAACCGATCATTTTTATTTTTAAAAGATAATTATTCGGAATAAGGCCTTCAAAATAAAATTGTCCGGTACTGTCTGTACTGAAAATTTTCACAACCTTAAGGCTGTCTTTTGCGGAGTATACAACAATATTTGCAAACTCAACCGGGCCTTTTTTTTCGATGATAGTTCCGCGAATGCTTCCTGCATTTTGAGAGAATGCAACTGTGTATCCAAACACCAGTAGTAGTATAAAATACAGTTTAGTCATAAACCCGAATGCGAAATTAAGAATACATTCTATAGCAAATCTGAATTCGCCTAGAGACAGATATACGCCGGACGGATTTTAAGTCGAAATTGGGCTTCCAAAAAGGTTTTAAAATGTTTGTTTTTATAAAAAAATTAGTATTTTTGCACTCCATTTGAGAAAACTGCCTAAGCGTTAAGCTCCGGTAGTCAAGAATGGCCCGTTCGTCTAGGGGTTAGGACGCGTCCCTTTCACGGACGAAACACGGGTTCGATTCCCGTACGGGCTACCAAACAAAAGATAGGCCTCTGATAACTAACAAGTTACAGAGGCTTTTTTTAATTAGCCAAGAATAATAGATAGTGAACTTTTTTGTAGGATATGGTCAGTACGTTAGTAAATCAAATTGAATTCTCCTCTGAAATTGTTTTTTTTTAAGTAATTCCTTTGGACTATTCCCACAAAGGGGATAAAATCACATCAAAATCACTGGTGTTACAATCCCAATGGTAATCATTGCTCAGAATAAAATTAAGGAACAATCTGATTAATTTGAACAACTTTTAGTCCAATTGAATAGGTTTTTTTGATACCTTTAAAATAAAAACAATGGCGAATTTCAGCGAAACACAGATTAAGAGAGCTTGGGAGGCTTTATATCCTTTTCCAAATGAAGATCCAAATATATTCCGATTCGATGGTTGTGGTGCGAAGCTTAAATTCGAGGATTATAACAAGACGGACAGCGATTACTGCTGGACTATTGATCACAAATATCCAGTTTCACTTGGAGGAAATGATAACCCTTTGAATTTGCATGCCCTTCATTACAAAAACAATGAGAAGAAGGCAGACAATTTTCCCGAATTTGAAGGTGCTGTACAATGGAATCCCCAAACAAATAAGAACGATTTGGCGATCATAAAGCACTTTCATGTAGAGGCAGATTTACCTAAGAAAATAATAGATTAAAGATATGAAGTTTTTTTTCGGATGTGCTGTAATATTGTTGTCACTTAATAGGTCAAATGCGCAGATCACAAAAATCTATAATGGTGACTATGAAAATGGAAAAGCAATCTACCAATATTATGAGAATAATGATTTAGAAAGAATTTTCAGCGGAAATTTCACTTACACAAATACAGCTAAAACTTCACTAGAAGAATGGTCTTGTAAACACATCACATCGGGGCAGTTTAAAGATAATTTAAAAAACGGTATTTGGGAGGTTAAATGGGATAGTAAATCAGAATCAAACAAATATTACATTTATTCAGGTACAAGAATTGGTAATTACCAAAAAGGTCTAAGAACGGGTGAATTTATTTACCATGCTAAAAATAATATTGATGGAAAACCCTCAGAAATTATTGTGAAAGCTAATTTTAAACAAAATGTTTTGATAGGTAAAATTCTATTTGGAAAAGGTATCGATGGCGAAATTGGTGAAGATGGATTGTTTAAAGGCAGTTGGAAAATGATGATTGGTGGAAATGAGTATTTAGCTGAGTTTGTCAACGGGATTTATTCGAAATTAATCGTGCGTAAAATAGAAAACGGGGAGATACTTTTGAAGTATAGCACATCAGATTATTCAGATACACTCCGAGATTCTGTGAAATGTAAAATCTTCATGGAAAAGCATAGATTAAAATATTATGATGGAGGTCTTCTCGATTTAAAGGCATACGGGAATAAATACTTAACGGAAGGTTTAGTAACTAATGATGGTGAAACCAAACAAGAGAAATTTTGGAAGCATTATTATGAAACTCAATTTTTTGATTTATTTGCTGAAGAAATAACAAGATTTACCAAGGTGTTTGCTGATGCAAATTTACCACGTGGATCGGATGAAATCATTGTAAAAAGACCATTCGTTCTAGTTACTCAAGATAGCTGGGATAAAGAGTACTGAGCAGATGTATTTCAAACTACACCGTAGGTCGAATAAATTGCATTAATGTCTTATAGTATATTGACTATCAACAATTTGGTCGAGTACATTCAAACACCTCATTTACCATGGAAAATAACATTTAATTCATTATCCGTAGAAATATCATAAATGCCTATATTTGCCCAAAATTGAACAAATGAATTTTGCCCGTACGGGCTACATAAGTAGAAATAAACCCCTTGATAATCAAAGTATTGAGGGGTTTTTTGTTTTTCGGGTGACCAATTGGTGACATAAGCTTTAAGAACGTGGTTTATTTATTTAAAGATAGTAAATATTTCACAATGTATTCCAATACCTTATAAAATGAACACAATTGGCACGTTCTTTTCCTTTACCGCACTAGAAACCCAGGAGCTAGTAATTGAAGACGGTATTGATTTACAGTCAATATTGCCTTCTGAATGTTCAGAAAAATTAAATTGCTATAATTTATAGCAAGAGTTTGCTCATTTCGGATTTAAATTTGCTCTATGAGTACTTTGCCTGTTGTTAAATTAAAACCTTCAATTCACAATGAAAAAGAGGTGGTTCAAATTATTTTTGATAGAAATGAAGAAGTCCATCAATTATTAAGATCGGCCACCCAAATGCGTTGGAGCAAGACAATGAGCAGTTGGTATTTGCCTTTTTCCAAAACCATTACACAAGATTTATTTCGCTTACTTAAAGACAAAGCTTACTTAGACTACCAAGAAATAAAACTAAATTCGACTGCCGCTATCAGTAATTCTATTTCTCAAGTTCAACAACCGGTAACGTTGACGCATAAAGAATTGCAGGATCCTAAGTCTGAAGTTATAGAAAAACTT
>JANYIQ010000097.1 GCA_025362575.1 Bacteroidia bacterium | reverse complement strand
GCCTGAATCTGCTCTGCGGTAACATTTACTTCATTGCTGCTGTTGATGTATGTCATCTTCTTAATAGAGTCTGTAACAGGTTCAACAAAAGTATATTTGAACTGAATGCCTTCGTAAATTTTTTCAAGCTCAGATAATTGTTGGTTCAGTGCATCGGCATCCGGCATGTTGTGAGACTTTATTAATTTCACAATGCTGCTTAGGGCTTGTTTTTGCTCAGCAATACGGTATTTGATACCGTCATCTGCTTTCTTATTATAAGCAGTAACAGAGAAGTGCATACTCTCGATCCAGCCACCAGCTAAGATCAGGCTGCTAACTTCATTACGCTTGTTTGTTTTAAGGTAAGCATCACTGGCGCGGTAAGCAAGACCAACTAACACCAACATACTATCCTTATTAGAGATATTTGTTTCAATACGCTTCATTGTTTTTCCGTCGAATGCAGCCGAAACCCCTAATTTATCAGCTAACTGCTTTACGGCAGCTAAATAACCAATAGCATCCTGAGTTTGATTATACATACTTACATAACCAAGATCAGCACCGTAAATACCAAGATTCAAAGCTCTTTCATAATCTTTCGGATAACCACTTGCACTTTTAGGTACGTTTAAAATTGCTTTATCATAAGCAACTCCCGATTTCTGGATCAGGATAGCGGTTTGAATTGGTGATGGAACGCTGAACAATTCTCCACCCACGTTTAATACCGCAGTTTTTGCAGTGTCGGTATCTAAAATTGAATCGTTGTTATTTTCATCTTCTTTTGGCTTATCTCCATTGCATGAAGCTAATACCAAAGCTGTGATGGCTATCGCCACAAATTTAGGATTGAACATATACTTTTTAAAATTCATCGATAATATTACTTAATTGGTTATTTAAAAAACAATGCAAGTAAATAAAATTTAACGAATTAATCAAATTTAAAGATGGATTAATTTTTAATTTAAAGCGCTATAAATCAGCACTATAGTTAATTGTAATTTGCTTAAGTATTTTTTCGCTGGCCCCCTGGTTGGCGTTTACATAATTTAAGCAAGTTTGTGAAGAATCTTGAAGAATAGGGGGGTTGTCAAGGAATTTACTGAAAGCATTCAGAAGGCCTGATCCATCAGTGATCTCGGTTGCCGCGCCGAGTTTCAAAAGATCCTGAGCTTCGTTGAATTTTTGATGATTTGGCCCAAAAATCATCGGTGAACCAAAAACAGCAGGTTCAAGAATGTTGTGTATCCCATTGCCAAAGCCCCCGCCCACATAGGCCATGTGACCATATCTGTAAAGTGATGAAAGCAGACCTACAGTATTCACTATTAAAAGATCTGAACCTTCACAAGATCCTGAAGAAGTGTAAAGCGAATAATTGATCTTATTTTTTTGTGACTCAATTTCTTTTTCCAAATGCACAATATTTTTTTCATTTACCTCATGTGGCACAATGATCAATTTCAGGTCCTTATGTTTTTCTTTTAAATGAACAAATGCGTTCAATAAAAGTGCTTCATCTTCCGGCCAGGTGCTGCCTGCAATAATAATTTTACAGCTGCCTGAAAATTCTTTCACCCGATCCAATTCGAGGGCTTTTGTTCTTATTGATAAAACCCTGTCAATTCTGGTATCGCCGCAGGTCATGCCATTAACTGCATTTAATTTTTTAAGGAGAAGAAGCGAATTCTCATCCTGCACAAAAATGGTCTTATAATTATGAAGGGCCTTAACGAAGGCTTTGCCGTACCATTTAAAAAAAGGCTGATGTTCTCTTATGATCGCCGAGACCAAATAGGTCGGAATTTTTTTTGAATTTAGCTCCCACAAATAATGAAGCCAGAATTCATATTTCACGAATATAACGGTCTTAAGATTACTACAGTTTATGAAGTGCCGCGCATTACTTTTTGAATCAAAGGGGAGGTACATTACCAGGTCTGCAAGGTTGTAGTTTTTGTGTAGTTCATATCCTGATGGAGAAAAGAAAGTGAGAAGGATCTTGTGTTTTGGATAGTTTGATCTTAGACCTTCAATTAAGGGGCGGCCCTGCTCAAACTCGCCGACCGAAGCGCAATGTACCCATATGACAGAGGCACCGTTAAAGGTTTTTATTGCTGACTCAAAATTGGTTTTCCAGTTTTTCTGACCGTTGATCAGTAATTGGGCTTTATGGTTAAATAGGGAAGCAATGCGAAGAGCAAAAAAATAAAAAGATATTGCAGTATTGTATAAAACCATTCTTAGTTATAATAGAACTTCTGAGGTCCTCTTTTATACAATGGCAAAACCCAGCCAAATCTAAAGCCAATCAAATAATCGAAACGGGTCTTTGTGTCGGCTAAACCTGTATCGTAATTAAAGCCTCTGTAGCTTTTTGTAATGGCTTCATGAAATTCAAATCCGGCGATGAAATTGATCAAACGATTATCACTTAAAAACAAATAGCCGATAAACTGTTCCATGGCATAACCACCGCTCAATCTGTCATAACCTTTTTTCAGATCTCCTTTAACAGCGGCAATTTTTTGCTGGGCATCATAAAGCTTTATTTTGTGCTGCAAATATCCAAAACCAAAATTGGTTATTAATCCGGAATTTGGATTATGACCTAATTTCGGAAATACCTTTCCAACCACAACGTAGGCATTAAAACCTCTTTCAAATACGCGAAGGTCGGCCGGGAAACCTTCATTATCAATTACAAAACCGTCAGAATTTTTGAGATTACTCAGCACATTTTCTTTTACGCTTTTACTGAAAAAATATGAACCGTCTAATCCGAGCACCCAGGTTTTTCTATGCTTAAATAAGAAATTCCCACCGATGGCTAAATTATTTCCGAACCGGTTTTGCAGATCTCCGTATGGCATTTGTCCGCTTATGTGTACCGAAACCAATGGAACATTTAAGCAGGTATCACCAACCGGCGCCTGTGCCAGGATCAATTTAAAAGAGATCACAAATAGTATGAAGAATAAACCGCGCATCAGTACTGCGAATTTAGGCAAATTCCACGGAGCGGAAAAGGCTTTAATAAAAAAGCTGTTACGAATTATCGCAACAGCTTTATATAAAGGAACTGTTAATTCAAGGTAAGGTTATATTGTAGACCGTGCCGTTAATGGTCACGGTGGCCTGGTCGTCGCAGGCACCTGCTCCAAAATCGATGGTGCGAGTGGGTTTGCTGCTTGGTGTATGAACTATTGTACCGGATACAAAATGACGGCGGCAACTTGGTGTCATGATGCGAACCAATGGAACCGTTATTGTTGAGCTAAAACTGCTTCCGTTCGAGGCAGAGCCATTGGCTGTTCCGGTAATAGAATAAGTATCATCATACCACACCAAAGTTGCTTCACCACTCATCCATTCTCTTTCACGCTTGCAGTTCCATATTATGGTATTACCACCGGAAGCTTTTGTGATCTGCAAGCTGGCATTAATTTCATAAACTAAATGTCCTGAAGAATTGTGCCCTTTATTTTTTATGGATTTTGAGCCCGACACAGAATTATCATTTACAAAATAATTTTGCGGGCTTATTGTAATTACGGTTAAAGAATCGTGGTATTTACCGGTGTAGGTAATAATGAGATCGCCCCGGCGCGTTCGGCCATCATTGCAGGTGCAGTTGCTGCTTCCGAATTTAACAGTAATGGTATCGGGGTTCAAAGGATTGATCGTGTCAAATTTTAATGTTGCACAGCTGCTGAGAATGGAATTATTTTCAAGCGTTTTAAAACTGCTCACCGTTTTTGTTTTACCGGCTTCATCGCTTATGCTTATCATGTCGTTGGAAACAGAAGACGCAAGGGAATTATCCGATGCGGAAATTGTTTCTTCGTCTTTTTCGGGTTTCTTTTTTTTGCAACTTGTTAAAAGCTGAAAACTTAAAAGGGTGATAATACCGCAAACTACTATTTTACCTGTTTTATTCATGATTAAAATTTTGGCATTCGTGAATCTCTAATTTTATATTGGATGCTCAAGAAAGGCAAAGGTTTAATGGAGGAATGAAATTAATTGAAAGATTCCATTCGCGACTTATAGGTAATAACCGCGTTATTTTGTTTGTCGCTTTCTACCAAACCATCTTTCAATCGCACGATGCGGTGGGCGTGCAGGGCAATGTCCTCTTCGTGGGTAACAAGAATGATCGTATTCCCGTTCTTATGAATTTCTTCGAAAAGCCCCATGATCTCAACGGAGGTTTTACTGTCTAGGTTACCGGTTGGCTCATCGGCTAATATAATGGCAGGCTTATTGACTAGGGCACGGGCAATGGCAACACGCTGACGTTGTCCACCCGAAAGTTCGTTTGGTTTATGATTCATTCGGTTGGCGAGACCAACCTGTTCAAGAACTTCTTTGGCGCGGGCTTCACGTTCGGCTTTTGGCATG
>JANYIQ010000089.1 GCA_025362575.1 Bacteroidia bacterium | reverse complement strand
AATAAAACTGCGGTACGCTATTACCTGAAAAGCTTATTGCTGGAAGAGGCAATTAATGATAAAGCAGGGATCGCCAATTCGCTTAATAATATTGGTTCTATTTGCTTCAAAGAAGGCAATCATCAAAAGGCACTTTACTATTATTCTAAAAGTATAAAACTAAAAGAAGAGATCGGCGACAAACAGGGACTTGGTTACACATTTAAGAACGTTGGTGACATATACAGCGCCAAAGGAGATATTGTAAAGGCATTAGAGTACTACACAAAAAGTTTAAAGGTAGAAACTGAAATTAGTGACAAAAAGGGCATAGCCTATTCATTGAATTCTTTGGGAACGATCTATATGAATCAGAAAAAATATGAGACAGCCCGTTTGCTTTTAGATAGTGCTTTAGTGATCTCAAAAAAACTTGGATTCCCTGAAAATCTAAAGAACTGTGAGCGCTTGCTTTTTCAGTTAGATTCTGTAAAAGGTAATTTTAAGGGGGCCTTTGAACATTTTAAACAATTTATTATTTACCGAGATAGTATCATTAACGAAGGTACGCGAAAAGCGAGTATAAAAAATCAACTTAATTACGAATTTGAGAAAAAAGAAGCGATCATTAAAGAACAGCAGGCAAAAGAACATGCTATTGCAGAAGAGAAAGACCGTTTTCAGCAGATCATAATTGCTTCGGTTCTGTTTGGTTTAATACTGGTAATTGTTTTCGCAGCCTTTGTTTCACGTTCATTAAAAACAACGCGTGAACAAAAACACCTTATCGAAGAAAAACAAAAAGAGATCTTGGACAGCATTCGTTATGCCAAACGCATTCAAACTGCAATAATGAGTAACGAAACCTATATCAACACAACTTTAAATCGTTTAAAAAGTTAAATGAAAGAGTCTAAAAAATATTTTATTCTTCTTGCCTTCATTTACTTCGCATCAGCAGCCTTTTGTCAATTAAACCCTCTCGATTCTTTAAAACAGGCTCTAAACGCTGCCAAACACGATACAACCCGTTGTGTTATTTTAAATGAATTAATTGAAAAAGCCTCTGATCAAGATTGGCAAGCGTATAATGATCAATTATTAACCTTAGCTAAAAAGAATTCGGAAACTACATCAAACACATCATTAAAAAATTTCTACCTAAGGCAAGTCGCTAATGCTTTTAATAATATTGGATATGGTGAACAGCAGTTTGGCAATAACGCTAAAGCACTGGAATACTTTAAAAAAAGTTTGGTCATCAGACAAAACATCAATGACAGATCTGGAATAGCGAACTCATACAACGAAATTGGAACCATGTTCAATAACGAAGGAAATATTCCCAAAGCCTTAGAATATTTTGAGAAAAGCTTGAAAATACTGCAAGAGATCCAGGATAAGATCGGGCTGGGATACGCTTTTAATAACATTGGTTTAGTGTACAGCAGTGAAGGCAATATTGAAAAGGCTTTAGAATATTTACATGCATCCCTCAAAGTAAATGAAGAAAACCTTTCAGAGAAAGGGATCGCTATTTCACTAACCAGTATAGGCAACGTTTATGTTGTACAAAAGAATACTGAAAAAGCTTTAGAATACTTTTTAAAAAGTTTGAAGATACGAGAAAGAATTAACGACCAAACCGGCATCGCCAACTCTTTGGATGAAATTGGGGGCATATACAAAGCTCAGAATAAATTAGAGTTATCTTTAGAGTATTATCAAAAAAGTCTGAAAATTCAAGAGCAGATAAACGACGCTTATGGGGTTGCAATATCATTGAACAGTATTGGACTACTCTACGATAAAATGGGTGATCTAAAACAGGCCCTGGCTTACGACCAGAGAAGTTTAAAAATCCGCGAACAGATACAGGATAAAGAAGGAATTGCATACTCTCTTAATAGCATTGCGAAAACACTACTCAAAAAAGGAGAAGTAAATAAAGCTCTCGAGTATGGCAACAAAAGCCTTTCATTAGCAAAAGAATTAGGTTACCCAAATAACATCAGAAACTCCGCAGCCATTCTTAAGAACATATACATTCACAAGAATAATTATCAAAAAGTATTCGAAATGTATGAATTAGAAATAAAAATGGCTGACAGTACAAACAACCAAAAAACTCAGAAGGCCTCAATTAAAAAACAAATGCAATACGATTATGAAAAGAAAGAACTATTAATGAAAGCTGAACAGGATAAAAAAGATGTAATTGCAAAGGAAGAATTAAAACAAAAAGAAAAAGAACGAAACTATTTTATTGCCGGATTTGCATTAGTTGCATTACTGGCACTTTTTATTTTAAGAGGCTATAAACAAAAACAAAATGCCAATAAACTCATTATTCTTCAAAAACACATTGTAGAAGAAAAACAAAAAGAAATAATCGGGAGCATTCGCTACGCCAAACGCATACAAACCGCTTTAATGACCAACGAGAGTTATATTGAGAAAACCCTGAACAGGCTTCATAAACACGAAAAAAAGCAATAATGAGCATTAAAAAGCGTATCTTAGCTTTTTAATTGAACCAAACTATTTTACCTTGACATTCAACGATTTTAATTTCGACGACACACTTTTAGAAGGCCTTTTTAGCATGGGCTACAAACAGCCTACTCCTATTCAAGAACAGGCTATTCCCGTTCTTACCAACAACAAAGATCTTATTGCCTGCGCGCAAACCGGTACCGGCAAAACCGCTGCATACCTATTACCCGTAATGAATCATATTTTACACGCCGAAAAGCGTCACCTCAATACTTTGATCATTGCCCCTACCCGAGAACTTGCTCTTCAGATAGATCAGCAGGTAGATGGCATGGGTTATTTTTGTGGCATTGGCTCTATTGCCATTTACGGCGGTAACGATGGCATTACCTGGGAAAAACAAAAACGTGCACTTAAAGAAGGTGTGGATATAGTAATTGCAACGCCCGGACGACTAATTGCTTTATTGCAAGCCGGCGACATAAATTTTGAGCACTTACAACATTTAATTTTAGATGAAGCCGATCGCATGCTCGACATGGGTTTTTTCGACGATATAAAAACCATCATTAACTATTTGCCTAAAAAACGACAAACCATTTTATTTTCGGCTACCATGCCGCCAAAAATGCGCTTGCTTGCTAATCAAATTTTAAATGAGCCCGAATCAATAAATATTGCCATTAGCAAACCCGCTGCTGGCATTGTACAGCAAGCTTACGTGGTGCACGACAAACAAAAAGAAGGCATTCTTAAAGAAGTTTTAAAGAACCCCGATTATCAATCGGTTATTATTTTTTCGGCTACTAAAGAAAATGTAAAGGCTTTAGAAAAAAGTTTAAAAGCCATTGAAACAAACATCAAAGCATTTCACTCCGATCTTGAACAACCCGAGCGCGAAGAAATTATGCGTGAATTTAAAAGCAAAAAGATCCGCATTTTAATTGGCACCGATATTTTATCGCGTGGTATTGATGTTGATGGAATTAGTTTGGTTGTAAATTTTGATGCTCCCGGCGATCCCGAAGATTATATTCTCCGCATTGGCCGTACAGCGCGTGCTTCAAAAGCCGGCGTGGCCATTACCTTTGTTAACCAGCGCGATCAAGGAAAGTTCTCTCGTATCGAAGATCTAATGGGTTACGAAGTTACCAAAATGCCAATTCCTGCCGAGTTGGGCGAAGGCCCTGCTTACGACCCCGAAGCTAATAAAAAAATGGATGGTAAAAAGCCTTTTAAAGGCGGTAGCGGAAATAAAGGCGGCGGAAATCGCAACCATAGCGGCGGAAAAAAACATTTTAAACCAAGAAAGTAATTCTTTCTTAAATTCTACTTCCCTTCCTCAGGCTTATCACTCTCGTGCGTGCGTAAAGAATTGAACCAGCTTACAAGTGCGGTTTGCTGTTCTTTGCTCAATTTAGCATTACCATGAATTAAAGTGTAGGAACTCATTGGCATTTCGCCCTCTTCCACCATTTCAACACATTCCTCGAGTTTGTGATCCATTCTGCGGCTCTTGTATGTTCCCCATAACGAAAAATTCAAATGGTGACTTCCTTCATTCACATGATTCTTTATCCACCACGAAACAGGAGCAATATTGGTGTACCAAGGGTAAACCGTTTGGTGACTGTGGCAATCGTAACAAGATGCCTTTAAAATGCCGGCAATCTCTTCGCTTGGCTTGGTGATCGTAATAAAATCGTTTGCCGCTTCCGAAGGCGGATTCGTTTTATCAATTCTGATAAATTGAGAAACAACTAAAATTACGATCAATGCAATTCCAATATTTTTTAAAGTGAATTTCTTTTTCATTAGGTAAAGATATCTAATTTTTGTTCTAAATTTATGTTATGAAAATCAAATACCTCTTTTTAGTTAGCTGTACCATTTTTTTAGCAGCATGCTCCGGCGATAAACCCGTTGCAGAAAGCGTTTCGGCCGGTGTTGAATTAACACCCTTACAAAAGACCCTACAAAAATTTAAAACCATAAATAATTTCCCAATAATTGCAGATACTGCATTGTTCAATAAATTCAATACCGATGATTCTCTTGGTACCAAAGAGATCAAAACCTTAGCGGTAAATTGGTTCACCAACGGACAAGAAGGCAGCAACGATTATGATCTCCATGAATTTTACAAAATAGATTCCATTAAAGCCGGCGGCACCTATAATACCTGGATCGAAAAATTAGATATCGGTCAAACTAAATTCTCGAATTGTTATGCCATTCAAAAAACGGTTTTAGACAGCAATACTACTTTGGCTTTATGGGCATTTACCAATTCTTCTTACGAAGCTTGTCCCTACTCTGTTCAGCAAACACTGCAGTTCAGCATTATTTACAAAGGCAATGTAAGCCAATCTTATTATTTAGGTGAGTACTCTTCTTTTGGAGATCCTCCTGTTTCGTCTGAGATCACAGCAACAGGTAAATTAAATGCCGATGGAACATTCATTATAGATTGGCACCAGGTTGGCGATGAAGACATGGATCAGCCTTTCATTTTCCTAACCGATATACATTATGAATTTATAATTAAAGACGGGAAGATCTCTCAAACTAAGATCGATAAGAAAGAGAATGTAAAAACACCAAGACCAAAGGAAAAAGAATCCTAATTGGTCATTTTTTCTCGGAGGTCTTTTTTATCTTTTTTGCCTCTGTTGGTGTTATCACCAAAAGCAATTATACTTTTGTCGGTGATAACACCGACAAAGGCTTAACTTTCTGCGAAACTCTGCATCTTAACTCTGCGAAAAATAAAAAAGTTATTTAGATATCTCGATCTTGATTTTTTTATTCTTGATCTTTTCGTTCTTAATGCGCTTTATCACCTCTTCTGCCTTTTCGCGGGCTACAGCAACATAAGAAGTATGATCAAGTACTTTTGCCGCTGTTGGTGTTATCACCAATAGCAATTTTTGCCTCTGTTGGTGTTATCACCAACAGCAATTATACTTTTGTCGGTGATAACACCGACAAAGGCTTAAACTCTGCGCCTTAACTCCACGCCACTCTGCGAGAAATAAAAAGCTATTTAGATATCTCGATCTTAATTTTTTTATTCTTGATCTTTTCGTTCTTAATGCGTTTTATCACCTCTTCTGCCTTTTCACGGGCTACAGCAACATAAGAAGTATGATCAAGTACTTCTATCAATCCAAGATCATCTTTATTAAGTTCTCCTTTTTTCAGTAGCATCCCCACGATATCGGTTTTGTTGACCTTATCTTTTTTACCTGCACCAATGTAAACGGTGGTAAATGGCGCTGGTTGAGGCAAAGTGTTCTTTGTTGGTAACCCTTCTGGCGAAGGCGCTTCAGTAATAAATTCAGGCAATGTATCCGCTTCCGAAAGCAATAAATACGCAACACCTTTTGCATTCATACGAGCGGTTCGGCCATTGCGGTGAATGAAAGATTCTTGCGTAAGCGGTAACTGATAATGAATGATCACTTCGATCTCAGGTATATCTAAACCGCGTGATGCAAGATCGGTTGTTACTAAAACATAATGACTTCCGTTTCTGAATTTTATCAAAGCTCTTTCTCTGTCATCCTGATCCATGCCGCCATGAAAAATACCGTTGGCAATTCCTTTTTTCCAAAGTACTTCACTAATGCGTTCAACAGAATCACGGTGATTGCAAAATACAAGCGTTGATTTATCGCCAAGCTTGCAGATCAGGCCTATCAAGGCATCCAGTTTATCGCGGCTAACCGATTTAATGTATTTTAATTTTAAGTCGGGTGATCTTTCTAATTCGTGCGGTAAAAAATTAAGTTCAATGGGTTTCTTTATTCCTGTAAAGGCGGGAACATCGGGCATTTTAGTAGCTGAAGTTAAAATGCGGTGTTTTACATTTCTTAATTCGCCAATTATAAAACTCATGTCGGTTTGAAAACCAAATTCCAAAGCCTTATCAAATTCGTCAAGCACAATGGTGTTAACGTTATTCACATCAAAACTTTCGCGACGAATGTGGTAGGCTATGCGGCCCGGAGTACCAACAATTACAGCAGCTGGGTGCTCAAAATTATTTTTCTCGATTTTTGTGGCATGTCCGCCGTAGCAACAGTTTATTTTGTAACCGGTGCTCATTTGTTTGAACACCTGTTCTATTTGTAAAGCCAGTTCGCGAGAAGGCACAATAATTAAAACCTGAACGCCTTCTTTTTCTTTTCTTAAATAATTCAATACCGGAATTAAAAACCCGAGGGTTTTACCCGAGCCAGTTGGCGATAATAGAATAATATCGTTATGCTTTTTTGCAGCCTCTATCGAAGCCAATTGCATTGGATTTAATTCTTTGATATTAAAATTATCGAGTACTTTTTGAATGCCTTGCATAATACGGCAAAGGTACGATAATAAGGGGATTTAAAGATATATTGTTTTGGGCGTGCCCTCCCTAAAGCAGAGCTCGTGCCTCGCACGCTTTAGGAGGTCGCGCTTTACGCTTATACTCCTCGGCTTCGTACCTCAGCCCGTGGGGTATTCGCTGCTCCCGATAGCTATCTGGACGCTCACGCAGCAAGAATGATAGAGGTCGCACGGCTGATCTGTGCGTTGTGTAAAACATCTCTATACCAATGGGGCCAAATGCTTTTATTCGCACTGTCCGCCCACTACCGCAATACCCGTGTTAGCTAATGTTTTTTTCTCTCGGTAACCAATAATTTTTCATAGCCTGTTCTATAGTACAATTATATTCATCTCGTGATAATCTCCAATGCAAATATGAGACAATAGCAATAACTTGATCTTTAGAAAAGTTATCGAAACACTTTTTTGCCCGCTCTCCAATTGTCCCACCTCCCCACACTTTAG
>JANYIQ010000032.1 GCA_025362575.1 Bacteroidia bacterium | reverse complement strand
GTTTAAAGTTTGAAAGTTTAGGGCAAAAAAAAAACCGGCTTTAGGGCCGGTTAAATGGTAATTATGTATAATACAATTACAGCCCTATGGATAGAGTTTAATGTAATACCAATATTTAGTTACGAATTTCATTAGGCTTGCGAATTGTTATTAAAGATCCTAATGCGGGTTTCTTGTTTGTTCAGTAAACGTGTAATATTGTTACGGTGTGTAATGATCAATACAACAGAAACTAATACAGAGAACACCATTAAAACCGTATTTTGATTGTGCATGAACACATTAAGAATGATCGGGAAACTTACCCCAGCTGCCATTGAACTAACCGAAACATAACGGCTTAAAAATAATACAGCTAAAAATACAAGTAAAGCAATTGAACAGGCAAGAGGATTAACGCAAACTACAACACCCAAAAGTGTAGCAACACCTTTACCGCCTCTGAAACCGGCAAAGATAGGGAAGATATGACCTATTAAAGCGGCAATTCCTAAACCCATTTGAAGAGTGATAAAATCGGTTGAACCTGCTTCAAATCCCGAAAAGTAAGAAAGTGAAACAGCTAATGCTCCTTTTAAAATATCGATAATTAAAACAGGCACACCTGCTTTACGACCTAAAACCCTGAATGTATTTGTTGCTCCGGCATTACCGCTACCGAATTCTCTAACGTCAATATTATAAAAGGCTTTTCCTATCCAAACAGCTGTTGGAAAAGAGCCTAATAAATAAGCAACTATAAGAAAACTGATAACAATCATTATTTCCAAAGTATTAAGTTTTGGTTAAACAAAATTAAAGGAATTTTTAAATTAAAAAAGTGAAAGGCAGGCTTTTACAAATGTATTTTAAACACATTCATGTTAATTGCCTGAAAATCAATGATTAATAGTGACCTTTCAACTTAACGCCTTGCTCAATTTTTTGAAGAGCGGTAATGTAAGCCGCTATGCGCATGGTGGTTTTGAACTGTTCGGCATTATTCCAAACATTAGCAAAAGCCAGTTCCATTTTCTCATCGTGCTTGGTATTCACTTCATCTTCCGACCAGTAATAACCTGCTTTATTTTGCACCCACTCGAAATAGGAAACTGTTACACCACCGCTGTTCGCTAAGATATCTGGAACAACGATAATGTTTCTTTCTTTGAAAATATGATCTGCTTCGGGCATGGTTGGTCCGTTTGCACCTTCCACAACCAGTTTAGCCTGAATTTTAGAAGCAACATCTTCTGTAATTACGTTCTGCAAAGCTGCAGGAACCAATACATCACATTTAGAAGTTAAAAGATCGTCGGATGCAATTTCAGTTGCTCCTTTAAAGCCTTTTAACACGCGATTATTTTTCGCAACAAAATCCAATGCTGCTTTAATATCAATACCTTTTTCATTGTAAAAAGAAGCTGTATGATCACCAATACCAACGATCTTAACACCTTGCTCCGATAACAAGCGAGCAGAGTGTGAACCTACGTTACCAAAACCTTGTACTACCGCAGTTACTTCGCCTGGTTTTTTACCCATGCGTTTAAGCGCTGCCATTGTGTTTACCATAACACCGCGACCTGTTGCTGCATCACGGCCTAATGAACCGCCAATGGCAATAGGCTTTCCTGTAATAACACCGGGTAGGTCTTCTCCCATCATTTTATTATACTCATCAAGGATCCATGCCATCTCGCGACCGCTGGTACCCATATCAGGAGCAGGAATATCTTTATTAACACCAAAAACATCTTTCATTGATTTTGCATAAGCGCGGGTTAAACGCTCCAGCTCTCCAACGCTCATGGCGCGGGGATCACATTTAATACCGCCTTTAGCACCACCGTAAGGTAAATTTGCTACTGCGCATTTAAAACTCATCCAGGCAGCTAATGCCATTACTTCATCCTGGTTAACATCCATTGCGTAGCGAATACCTCCTTTAGAAGGACCAATAGCAACAGAGTGAACCACCCGGTATCCTTCAAAAACCTGAATTTTACCATTATCCATCATAACCGGTAAACTTACTTTTACCTGTTTTAAGGGGTTTCTTAAGATCAAAGAAACATCATCGGAAAGGTTCATTAATTTGGCTGCGATATCAAGGCGGGCCAATACTGCCTCGAACATACTTTCGTTATGGGTGGCAGCTGCATTTGCAGTGTGTGTTGACATACAATTTAGTTTAGTTAGCTGGGGGCTAAAGGTAATAAAATTAACGATTCGGTACAATTAAAACACAAATGAATTAACATTCGATTCTTCATAAAAAAGGGCTTAAAATGGGGCTAAAATTGATTTAGACACGAAATTCAATAAATTCGTCTACTCAAATTAGCCCTCGGTTGAAAATGCTGAATTAACAAAAGTTTATTTGCTTTTTAATGGCCATAAGTCAATCTTTGAAAGTTATATGCTGGAGTTCTGGAAAATTGTTTCTGCCTTTTTGTTGAGTGGGTTGTTTTTTGCAAAAATGGGCATGCCGGCTGCCATTTATGTTTTCAAATTTCATTTCGTTAAGGTTTTTATAGTTACTGTTTCCGGCGGTGTTTTTGGAACCGTGTTTTATACTTATTTAAGTGCCGGCATCATTAAATGGTGGAAAGGCTTTAAAGAAAAATATTTTGCTGATCACAAAAAAGCCAAGGTATTTACAAGAGCCAATCGCCGTATCATAAAAATTAAAAGGCGTTTTGGTTTGGCGGGCATCGCTTTTTTTACACCAATTTTATTGTCTGTTCCTTTAGGCGCTTTTTTAGGAGAACGTTTTTACAAGAAAAAAAGTAAGGTTATCATTGCTTTAAGCATTGCCATTGTATTATGGGAAGTGGCACTTTATGCCATTTACTATTTCTTTTACGATTCGTTACAGCAATATCTATAAATGCATTTATTCTTTGATCTCGATAATACGCTTTGGGATTTTGATACCAACTCAGGTTCGGTATTAAGTAATTTGTATGCTGAATACGATCTCGCAAAAAAACTAAATACCGATTTCGAAAGTTTTTACAAAGTGTATCATAAGATAAACGACGAGCTCTGGCATTTGTATTATTTTAAGAAAATTGAAAAAGCCGAATTACGTTATAAACGTTTTTATGATGCTTTTCTTTTTTTTGGTTATGATGATATCATTATGAGTAAGGCTATGGCCGAAGACTATGTAAAACATTCGCCATATACCAAAGCCCTGAAGCCGGGTTGCATTGAAACCCTTGAACAATTGGGCACCCAACACGAACTGCACATTATAACCAACGGGTTTTTTGAAGTGCAGAACATTAAAATTGATAATTGCGGTTTGCGGAATTATTTTTCTCAGATCATTATTTCGGAAGAATACGGTTTAAATAAACCTCATGTTGAGATCTTTCGTTTGGCTGAAACATTGGCCGGTACAAATGCTAAGGAAAGTGTAATGATAGGCGACAATTTAGTAAGTGATATTGAAGGTGCCATTGGAGCAGGGTGGAGGGCCATTTATTATAATTGTTACGGTACAAATTTTAAGCACGAAACTGCCGAAAGCATTGGACACTTAAATGAACTGATCCCTTTGTTTGTAAAATAAAATTAGTTTAAAGCGTTATAGAATTTCCTTTCAACCATTTTTAGCCTTTAAGTTGAGATAATTATTTTTTCCAATGCTTATGTAATAAATGGCAGCTAAAGTTCCTAAAGGATTATGCTTTGCAAAACTGCTCAATTCAAACTCTTTTATCTCGTTTTCAACGATGGTAAAATTAAGCGGGTTACTTGTACACCAGTCTATTTTGGCCTGAAGCACCTGCGAGCCTTCAGCAACTTCAAACTCTTTTGTTTCTCCACTTGCATTGGCCGTTTTTTGCTTGTCCAAATATAGCATTTGAGCGCTAACACCAAAAAAATTATGCTTGCTGTTATGCCAAGTGCTTAAATCAACTTTAGCATTGTCCATATATTTAATACCTTATTTCTGTGTTTCATTGTCATGTCTTTTACAAAAGTTTAAGTTCAAAATAATGCCAAGGCTACAATTAAACGGAAAGAATTCATAATATGAATCCTTATATCCTGTAATAGGAATTGTTGCATTAATTTGGCTTGAAATCTTAAGAACTTTCAATAAATTGTATCGGAGAGTAAACGAGAAGTCGGAGTAGAGATATGTATTTGGAAGGCTCTGGTATGTCTTAACTTCGGAATCAGTTACATTAGAATAATTCACAACCATTAAACGTGGAGTAAAAGCATATTCAAATTTATTACGAACTCTGCCGAAGTCCGCTTGAAAGCAAAAGCGATTATAAAACGCTCGTCTATAAAAAGTAGTTAATTTTTTTGCAGTATCAAGTCCTTGAACAAAATGAGAAGTCAAGCCGTTACCACCTAATATAAAAAAATCAATATAAAGATGCTTGGAAGTCTTTTTATAATAACCTACACCAGCCTCCCAAAAATAATGTTTATCAATTTGGTAATTGTCAGAAGAGTAAGTAACTTTTTTTGTTCCAATGTCGCTATAATTTGCAATTAAGGCGATCTGTTTTGTTGCAGCATAACTTATTTGCCCATCAAAGCCAATAAATGAGGCATGTCCACTCAGTTGCGCTTGCCCTTTTTGTTTAATAATAGGAACATTTACCACATTTTGCCTGTAAATTCCGCATGATGTAAGTCCGAGAAGGCTAATTAAAATGATTATGTTTTTCATAGATGTCGGATTCCTATATCAATTGTTATAGCCAGTGCTTATTGTCATTGGGTAAGTGCTTTTTTATAGTCGTCAATAAATTGTTCAAATGTTATTGGTTGTCTATTGGTGATTTTCTCTAACCAGTCACTTGTCTGAGGCCCTTTTTGAAATCTTGGGAAATAATGAAGCATAATCATTACAAGAATAAACATCGTTGGTGTTTTTTCTTTTCTTTTTGTTA
>JANYIQ010000081.1 GCA_025362575.1 Bacteroidia bacterium | reverse complement strand
GCCAGTTTAAAATATCGGGAGTGGGCGTGTAAGATGTTGGAACATTACCAAGATTAAATTGGGTAATAAAAGTATTGATGTCGAGATAACTCACTTTCCAGATCTTATCATATTGAATCACATGCGCTGTATCAGTTGTTCCGCTTATTGTATCTAATGGTCCGGGCCAAAAATCACTTCCGGTTTGACGATATGTTTGTGCCGAAGTATGTAGATTTCCTGAAGCATCTAAACCGCCGATCCATAAAGCTGCTGCAAAGCCTGAGTGAACACCGTAGCCCGGCGGGTTGCCATTTGGAACCTCATAACTTGGTCCACCGTTCCCACCAATATCCCACCACATATCTCCACGATTCATGATTCCGGCTGTAACCCTGTTAATGTCTAAATATTTATAATTATTGCTGTTTACTCCACCTCCCGGGCCTTGTCCGAAAGGGTTGTAAAGATTTTTATTGAAGGAATACATCTTAGGAGAGCTTGTTCCAACTGTTGCATTGCCATTAGTTGAAATAAAAATTTTACCGGTACCATCATTCTCAATATATTTTCCAATTGCCATTGAGCTTGGCGGATAATATAAGTTGGATACACCACCGGGCATTAATTCAACAAGACAACCTGGATAGGTAAATGAGGGGCCAGAATATGATGCTACATAAAGAACGCCATTATTTGGGCCCTTGCAAATATCACTTGGGTTAAAACTATTTATACCTGTGAAATTCGGATACATGCTTGTGAAATAGTTGAAATTTGTATTGTCAAATTTTACCGGGGCAACTGCTGTGCCCAACCATTTGTTTCCCAACCCGTCAATATAAATTGAACCGATCGTACTAGCTGTGGAGGTCATAGTAGAGGTAGTATAAGAAGTGCTTGTAAATGTTGAGTTGATATAAAATTTCACCAAATTATTAGCTGAACCGGCCCAAATTGTGTTTGCGTTTTCAATTTTTATGGCTGAAATATTATTGAAAGGAAAAAGAGTGTTCCCAGGATTGTAATTGGTAAAAGTTGTTCCATCGTAACGGGAAAGGCCGAGAGGAGTTCCAATATAAAGCATATTATTAATGCTCTCTAAAGAATTTATAATATTTGTTGGTAAACCATTAGTGGTGGTATATAAAGTAAAACTGGTACCATCAAATTTAACGAGCCCGCCTGTTGTACCTATCCAAATATTATTGGCATTATCGGTACAAAACACTTTAACACTCCCATTGGGTAGCGCAGGGGTATTCGTTTTGTTGTAAAAGGTCCACACAGCACTTAAATTATTATAGTAGGCTAATATGGCTGCTGAAGAAGCTGTACCATTACTATAACCTATCCATTTATTTCCGGCATTATCTATTAACAAGGCATTTTCACCACCGGGATTAATTCCTCCTGTAGGAATAGTTGCAGAATAAGTAGTAAAACCATTTTGAGAAAGCAAGCCTTTTACTATAAAAAGCAATACGAGGGGTAAAAGTTTTTTCATGTTCATTAGTTTTGGTTAGTCAATATTACGTTAAGTAAATATAATAGTTTTTCCTTATTTGTAAGTGGCGTGGTTTATTGGATAAGTGGTTGTGTGGAGACAAAAGAGACTTAAGGGAAAGAAGGGACTTAAGAGACTTTCAAAAAATCAGACCTCGTAAATTTTACTTCGTAATTTTTTATTATCTTTACCACTCAAATTTAAAAACCCACGTTGTAAGTGGGAAACATTATGATCAAAATAACTCTACCGGATGGTTCCGTTCGCGAATACCCAAAAGGAACCACCTCAATGCAAGTAGCACTGAGCATTAGCGAAGGTTTAGCACGCAACGTTTTATCGGCTAAAGTAAATGGTGAGGTCTGGGATGCCAGCCGCCCGATAAACAACGACTCAACTTTGAGTTTATTAACATGGAATGATACCGAAGGTAAAGCTACCCTCTGGCATTCATCTGCCCATTTAATGGCCGAAGCCATTGAAACTGTTTTTCCAAACGCAAAATTTGCAATTGGTCCGCCGGTTGAAAATGGTTTTTATTACGATATCGATTTCGGTGATAAAACGTTTTCATTGGATAATTTGGAAGCAATCGAAACAAAAATGATCGAACTAGCCCGTCAGAACAACGAGTACGTTCGTAAAGATGTTTCTAAAGCAGACGCCATAAAATATTTCACTGAAAAAGGTGATCCATATAAATTGGAATTAATTGATGGTCTTGCCGACGGAAGTATTACTTTCTATACTCAAGGTAATTTCACTGATCTGTGTCGTGGTCCGCATATTCCTAATACCGGTTTCATTAAGGCTGTAAAATTATTACGCGTTGCAGGTGCCTACTGGCGCGGTGACGAAAAAAATAAACAGTTAACTCGTGTTTACGGAATCACTTTCCCAAAAGATAAAGAGTTGAAAGAATATTTAGTGATGTTGGAAGAAGCCAAGAAGCGCGATCACCGTAAACTCGGAAAAGAATTAGAGCTTTTTACTTTTTCAGAGAAAGTAGGAATGGGCTTACCCTTATGGTTACCAAAAGGTGCCATGCTCCGCGAGCGTTTGATCCAGTTCATGCAAAAGGCTCAAACTAAATCGGGGTATTTACCGGTTGTTACTCCTCATATTGCTTTGAAAGAACTTTATGTTTGTTCAGGTCATTACGAAAAATACGGAGCCGATTCGTTTCAACCCATCAATACTCCGCAAGAAGGCGAGCAATTTTTCTTAAAACCTATGAATTGTCCGCATCACTGCGAGATCTATAAATCATCACCAAAATCTTACAAAGATCTGCCTATACGTTATGCTGAATTCGGAACTGTTTACCGTTACGAGCAGCATGGCGAATTACATGGTTTAACCCGTGTTCGTGGCTTTACACAGGATGATGCACACTTATTTGTTCGTCCCGACCAGGTAAAACAGGAGTTTTGCAAAGTAATTGATCTGGTATTACACGTATTCAACGCCCTTGATTTTAAGGACTATACAGCGCAAATATCGCTTCGTGACCCTGAAAATAAGGCAAAATACATAGGAAGCGACGAAAATTGGGCTCTTGCAGAGCAGGCTATCATTGAATCAGCTGCCGAAAAGGGTTTAAGAACCGTTGTAGAACTAGGGGAAGCCGCATTTTACGGGCCAAAGCTCGATTTTATGGTTAAGGATGCATTAGGCAGAAAGTGGCAATTGGGTACCATTCAGGTAGATTATAACCTGCCGGAAAGGTTCGAGCTGGAGTATACCGGAAGCGACAATATGAAGCATCGTCCGGTTATGATCCACAGAGCGCCATTTGGTTCATTGGAGCGGTTCATAGCCGTTTTGATCGAGCATTGCGGAGGTAATTTCCCGCTATGGTTAACACCCGACCAGGTGGCCGTTTTACCGATCAGCGAAAAATACAACGATTACGCTAAAAAAGTTTTAGAATTGCTAAATAATTCCGATATTCGCGGCCTTGTTGACGATAGGAACGAGAAGATAGGCAAGAAGATCAGGGATAATGAGATCAATAAAATTCCATTTATGCTGATCGTGGGAGAGAAGGAAGAGGCCGAAGGTAAAGTTTCAGTTCGTGAACATGGCAAAGGCGATATAGGCATGATGTCTATTGAAGAGTTTGGAACACTGATCAACAGTACTATAGAGAACGATTTTAAAAGTAAACAGAATAACTAATTAAAAAGCGGAGGTAATTATTAACGTTTTTAAAAAACCAACTTATCAAGGGAACAAGCCTGCAGGAACAACAACTCCAGGCGCTAAGCCCTTTGAGAAACCAAGACAACCAAGAGGCTTAAAGGCAGGGTTCAAAAGACCAGGCGTAAAAGAAGAGCTTCATAAAATTAATGAAAGGATCACAGCTACTCAGGTTCGTGTGGTTGGAGAAGGTATTGAGGCGGGAGTTTACCCGGTTGAAAAAGCGTTAGAGATTGCACGCGCTGCAGGATTAGATCTTGTTGAAATTGCACCAAATATTGACCCGCCAGTTTGTAAGGTAGTTGATTATGGTAAATTTTTATACGAGCAAAAAAAGAAGGCTAAAGAAATTAAAGCTAAAGCCGCTAAAGTTGTAGTAAAAGATATACGTTTTGGTCCGCACACGGATGAGCATGATTACAATTTTAAAAAGAATCATGCTATGAATTTTTTGAAGGATGGTTGCAAGGTGAAAGCTTTTGTAATGTTCAGAGGACGAGAGATCGTGTTTAAGGTACAGGGTGAAATTTTGTTATTGCGTTTTGCTTCCGATTTGGAAGAGTGGGGTAAAGCAGAACAGCTGCCGGTATTGGAAGGAAAGAAAATGTTGATGGTGTTAGCACCGAGAAGAAAGTAGTCTTCGGCTCCGCCCAGACTGATAAAGAGAAAAATTAGGAACAATAAATAAAAACAAAAAGTAAAATGCCAAAAATGAAAACAAATTCCAGTGCAAAAAAGCGTTTTGCTTTTACTGGAAGCGGGAAGATTAAAAGGAAGAAGGCTTACAAGAACCACATCTTAACTAAAAAGGAAAAAGACCGCAAACGCGCTCTTGGTAAGATGGCAATTGTAAGTAAAGAAGACTTAAGTAACGTAAAACGTTTACTTTGCTTAGGTAAATAACCTGCCTACCGGCAGGCAGGTCCGATTAAGTAGTATCGTTCGGTTAATTAAATTAGTGTTTAACCCGGATATCAGTAAAATAAGTTCCTGAGAGAAGTCGAAGGGCGCTGATACCCAAAACCAAAAAAAAGAAATGCCAAGAAGTGTCAATCATGAAGCCAGCAGGGCTCGCAGAAAAAAGATCCTAAACCTTACAAAAGGTTATTGGGGTGCAAGAGGTAACGTATGGACCATTGCAAAAAACACATTAGAAAAAGGTTTACAGTATGCTTACCGTGATCGTAAGAACAAAAAACGCACCATGCGTGGTTTGTGGATCCAGCGTATAAATGCCGGTGTTCGCGAACACGGTATGAGTTATTCTGAATTTATGGGTAAGATGCATGCAAAAGGTCTTGACTTAAACCGTAAGGTGTTAGCAGACTTAGCAATGAATCATCCTGAAGCTTTTAAAGCTGTAGTTAATTCAGTAAAATAAAATTTCGCTGAACATCTTCAGCGTCTTTAAATAATTTCAAAAACCCTCTTCAGTATTTCTGAAGAGGGTTTTTTGTTTTATACAAGTCCCGAATAAACATGGATCTTCAAAAAGAACTGTTTTTTTAAATGCGTTTAGAGATCCGAATGAAATTGTTTTCTCAACAAATGAAAACATGCGATCGTTTGCGTTCTTAGTCTTCCAATGAAAATAGACTCTTCAAAAAATGGTTGCATGAATCGTGATCTATTTTGAAATAAAATTAAAATATTTTTTTATTGTATTTCCGAACTAATTCAAAATGCTCTCGTATAAAAAAGTAATTAAACTCAACATACCCGAAACCCAATAGTATCAAGGATACTGCGGGCTGGTCAAAAAAAAGAAAAAACAAAATAGTTCAGTAATTAAAAATTTAAAAATCATATAACATGCAGATATTATTAATGTATTTAAAACTTTTCAGCTATGAAAGCAACAATTATTTACTCAGCATTGTTGGCAGTTATCATTCAGGTAATGGTAAAAGACCAAACACAAGGTGGCTAGGTTATTTCAGATAATGGCCCAAAAAAAGAAACTAAAATAGCAGGGTCAAAGCAAAATGACCCTGGACCAAAAAAACTGAAGTTGGTACTTCATAAAAATAATTCGCTTCGTTCAAACAAAACCCCAAAAACAAACACCACACTGGCCTCTCATTCTCTTGAGACTTATTACCTCGAAAGTAACGGCAAGATCAGAAGATCAACATCAACATTCGGCCTAGCTGAATTGCAAAACCAAGCCAAAGATCTTTATAATAAATCGGCAAAACTCCGCAACGCTGCCAATAATTCGCAGGGTTTGGTAAGATCCGAATTATTGCTTGAAGCTAAAGATCTTCAAAGACTTTATCTCTTAAAACAAATTGAATCATCTGAATTGCTTTCAAAAATGGCTTTCACCAAGTTCTCTCAAAGCAAAGAAAAAATCAACTTCTTGTTAAGTCAATTCAAAGGAAACACTAATGTTTATAAAAATGCTTCTACTTTATCAGATGAAGCCGGACAAACGATGAAAATGGCCATAGAGATGCGTGAAGAGGCTTATGCCATGCCAACCATACAAGGAGAATACGGAACAATGAGCAATGCCGAAGAAAAAGAGAATCTTGCTTTAAGCATGCAAGATCAAGCAATTGGTCTTCTTGAACCAAGATCTTTGCAAAACAATATAAATTCAGGTTTTATTGCGTATGCAGCTACTCCTTACTTTCCTAAAGTAGAAAGTCTTGATGATCTTTTGCAAGATGCTTACGACCTTAATTCAAAATCACAAAAATTAAATGGCGCCGCTAAAACATCGAATGGCCTAACTAAAACCGAATTGAACAAAGAGGCTAATTACCTTTACAGATTATACGAATTAAAAGAAATTGCAGCTTCAGAATTATCAGCAAAAATGACCTATGAAAAATTCGTGCAAAATAAAACGATCTTTAACACATTAATAAACAACTACAGTGGCGATAGAAATACATCAGGTAACGCCAGAAATTTGATTGCAGATGCCGAAAAATGCATAAAAATGGCGAAAGAGATACGTGAAGAAGCCAATGCAATGCCTACCATCGAGGCAAAATGGGGAACCATGAGCAATGCCGAAGAAAAAGAAACTTTAGCTTTAAATAAAGAAGATAAAGCAATTAACCTGATCAAAAAAGCTACACCAAACTATACCTTTAAAATTAATGGTGAGTCAATGGCAAATCTGACAATAGACACCAAATAAGAGCTGATAAATACATTAATATCTGCACCGCCCGAATGAATTCGTTTAGCCCCTTGGATCCCTTTTCAGTAAATTAATTGGATCCTGCGAACTTAATTCGGGCGGTGTTATTATATTTGCTTTACAACAAAACCATATTATGAAATTATTTTTCCGTTTAACTTTAACCCTTGGTTTAATCATTGCGTTTAAAAACACTTACAATGCGCAAAGCCCGAACAAAAACTACGATTCAACTTTAGCTAAAAGTTTAAAAGCCGATGAGCGCGGCATGAAAATGTATGTGATGGTGCTTTTAAAAACAGGCAGCGTTCTATCTTCGCCTAAACAAGATAGTATTTTTGGAGGCCACATGAAGAACATTAAGCGTCTTGCCGATGAGAAGAAACTGGTTGTTGCCGGTCCTTTTGAAAAAAATGATCTTAAATACCGTGGTATTTTTATTTTTGATTCGAGTTCGATAGAGGATACCAAAAAGCTCGTGGAGACGGATCCTGCAGTTATAGCAAAACTTTTGGCGCCGATTATTTATTATGGTATGGTTCTGCTGCGATCATGCAGGTAAATGAAGTTCATCAAAAGATCCAGAAAAAAACTTTTTAAAGTTTGATACCAATAACCAAAAGATCATCAACCTGTTCGTAACCACTCATCCAGGTATTTATATTCTCTTTTATTCTGCGTTCTTGCTGTTGAAAAGGCAAATTAGAATTAGCAACTAAGAAATTCTTGAAGGTTTTGCTCATGTATTTTTTTCCGTTCGGCCCACCAAACTGATCAGGATAACCGTCGCTAGTTATGAAAAGTATATCGCCTTTGTTCAATTGCAAGGTGTTTAGTTCGTATTTAAAATTAAACGCTGTAAAACTGGCAATACTCGCTTTAGTTGGTTTGATTTCACTAAGCTCATTGGTTTTACTGTCTATGATCCAAAGCTGGCGATTAGCGCCTGAATAAAGTACTTCTCGGGTTTTTATATTTACTTTGATCAAACAAATTTCCATTCCATCTTTACTTTTTCCCTCGTTTTGCTGACGTAAAGTTTCTTTAATGCTGTTATTGGCTTTGAATAAAATATCGCTTGGTATCTTAGTCTCGCGTGCAGCATCATGAAGCTTATCGGAGCAGATCATGCTCATAAATCCACCCGGAACCCCATGCCCCGTGCAATCGGCAGCAGCAATTAAAAACTCATCGGCATTAAGTGGTTTGAACCAATAAAAATCTCCGCTTACAATATCTTTCGGCTGAAAGAAAATGAAAAGATCCGCCCATACCTTTTTAATTTCATTCAAACTCGGTAAGATCGAATCCTGAATACCCTTAGCGTAGTTGATACTATCTGTGATCTCCTGATTCTTGTGCTCGATCTCCAGTTTTTGAGTATTGATCTCTTTGGTTCTTTCGGTAATGATGTTTTCGAGCTTCAAATTTTGTTCGATCAAACGTTTGGAGTAAAGTTTAATAATTAGAGCAACTAAGCCTAAAAACACAAGAACATAGATGCTGTAAGCCCATATGGTTCTGTACCAAGGCGGCAAAACGGTAAATGAAATTTTTATTTCCTGTCCTTCAACTCCTAAAATGTTCTTAGATCTTACATGAAAAACATAGTCACCTTCATATAGATAGTCGTATTTTATGATCTTATTGCTTACAAACGCGCCATAGGCCGTGTCACGTCCTTGCAAATAGTAAGAAAAGAGCAGGGCATTTTTATCTATGTAATCAGAAGCTCCTAATTTGATCTCAACAGAATTGTTGATGTATTTTAATTGTATGGGATCTAAAATGGTTTGAGGATGGATGTTGTAAAAATAATTGGAGGAATCTTTTCCAAAAAGAATGCTGTTCACAAAAGTATTCAAACCAAATCTATTGTGTTCTAAATTCACATCATAGCAGTACAAACCGTTGTTGGTGCCTATATACACCAGTGAATCATTATAGCAGAACGATTTCGTGTTCGACTCTTTGATACGCGAAAGCTGCATGGGTTTAATTGCAAAGACATTGTTCTTTTTCTCAAGGCACAATATCATTTCAGTTCCTTTACTGTCGAATTTTGATTTGGCTGTTAACCAAACATTTCCATTTACACTTATTGCATTAATAATGGCATAACGGTTTGCAAAAAAACTGTATTCAGGATTTGGTGTTATTTCAAAGTTCTTTTCTATTCTCCTGATCTGAAAAAAACCGGTATCTGTTGTTATCTGAACATCGTTACCATATTGAAATAATGAGTTGTATTCAAGACTTGGATAATTCTTTAAAGGATCAAGATGCTGCAAACTATCACTATCCGGAGCCTTCACATATAGTCCATTATCTGAAGAACAAAAATAAATATAGTGGTCTTTATCGGATACTATGAAACGAATGTCAGAACCCAGTTCAAAGAACTCATTTAAAGGTGTAAATGTTTTGTTCTTTAAATTTCCTGTAGCGTAACCTATCTCGGTTCCTACATATATTAAATTGTTAATAGTGGGATGATTGAAGATACAATGTGCAGCACCTGGTGTTTCGTAAATGAGTTTGAAAGTACCTTTGTCTAAAATGTACACTCCGGTTTTCGTGCCTGCCAATAGTTCACCATTTGCCTCGGTGAGGCACCAGGCAGCTTCTGTAATATTGGTTTGCTCGAATTTTAAAGTAGCAGCATTGTATTTTAAAATTCCTTTGTCGGTTGCTAAAAAAGGAGTGTGGTTGTAAAATATGCAGGCTTCAATGGTGCCTATTATCCCATCTGTTTTAGTGAATTTTGTGATAGGACTGTTAAACTCGATCAGACTGATTCCTTTAGCCAGTGCAAGCCAAATGTGCCCTTGATTATCGTTATAGATATAGTTTACACCATCATCCTGAAGCTCATTGTCTGCGTTAATGTATTTAACAGCATTGAATTTTTTGTCGGTGATAACCACACCGCCATTTACAGAACCAAAAGCAAAATTGTTATTTCCAATGTTGGAAGCGCAATAAACTGTTTTTTCGTTAAGCCATTTATCTATAGGAGTGTTGATCTTTTTAAGCGTTGTTAATTCGGGAAGGCTTTTGTTGAAGTCAAATTCGTAAATTCCCTGTGGAGTAACAATGTAATGGCACTTATCACCTTTGATGATCCCTCTTACAGGATTATCATTATCAGCAAAAATCTCTCCACCCTTAACTAAAGTAAATTCATTATTTACGGACAGGATCTTTAATCCTTTTCCTTTTTCGCGAGTTATCAAATGATCTTCTACTTTAAAAAAAGTATGAAAACCTTCATCACCGGGAAGAATGGATCTAACGGTTTTATAATTGTAATCTAAGATCTTTTGATTGCTGCAAAAATAAACGTGTCCCTTTAAAGTAATGATGGTCCAGAATTTGCCAAGGTCTCTTTCTTTTTCAGGCAGTAATGTATCTAGACCAACAAATTTGTAGTTTCCGTTCTTGTATTGCGATAGTTTTCCGAAATGCCCGTCGCCTGCTATAAATACCTCTTCATTTTCGTCTTTTGCAAGTGATAAACATAAGAAAGGAAGTTTACGGATCTCCCATTCCGACCCGTTGTTGATAAGAACTCCATCGTTATTCGCAACAAAGATCCGGCCGTAGGTGTCTTGTAAAATGCAGCGATTTTGATCCGAAGCGCTGTACTGAGCCGGCAGGTAATTATGGAGAAAATAGTTGCCTTTTTGAGCAATACCAAGGCCTGCGCTGACCAAAAGAGTAAAAAGAAATATGAGGCGTTTTAAGCTCAATTTTGAGTTTAGATTAAGCTATAAATTTAATTTTAATTTTTCATATATGGGTAAAAACTAAGAAGATAGATTTAACATCTTATTAAAATTCTAATTTGCCGGTTCGGGTATTTTTGTTACTTTTAGTAATCCAAAAACAAAAACATGAAAAAACATTTGATCAGCCTTTTTTCTTTATTTATTATCGCTAATTCCTTTGCTCAATCTCTTCCTAATGGAGGTTTTGAAAGCTGGACCATTAGTACTTATGAAAATCCAACCGGAATGATGACCTCTAACTTCAATGAAATGAATGGAGGTATCGTCGCAGGCATCAATGCTACAAAAACTACGGATGCTTATCACGGAACATACGCCATCAAGTTAACAACTGCTTTATCGGGTACAGTTCCTGTATTCGCTTTTTTTGCAAATGGTGATCCCGGAAAAAGTCCGGCTCAAGGTGGATTGCCATATAATAAGAAACCAACAGGAATGCGCTTTTATTACAAAAGTAATATCATTGCCCCCGATACCGCTTTTGTTTTGGCTACATTTAAGAAAGCCGGAACAACAGTTGGAACTTATTTTTATAAGATAACCGCTTCTCAAACTGCTTATACTCTCGCAAATTTTGTATTTAGTCCTGCTTTACCGGTTGTGCCTGATACTTGTGTAATTGCTGCTGCATCAAGCGCGGCATTTTCTAATTTTGGTATACCGGGAAACATGTTACAATTAGATAGCATGAGTTTCACAGGTGTAACATCTCAACCGGCAGGTTTAAATGGAAGTTTTGAGAATTGGACAACATTACAAGATGAAAATCTTAATAATTGGTTTTCGAATGGTTCTATACAAAGAACAACTGATGCTTATACAGGAACCTACGCCATTGAACTGCAAACTGAAAACGCTGCATTTGGTGGTGGTGGTACAAGATCAGGCGGTGTTAAAACAGGACAAAATGTTGGCGGTCCAATGAGTGTGAATATGGGTAGTCCATATACACTCATGAATGATTCACTTATTTTCTATTATAAATATTTGCCGGCTCATCCTTCTGATAATGGACGGATTTTCATTAATCTGAAGAAAAATAGTGTTCAAATTGCAGGCTTTTATACTCCTCTGGGCATTTCGGCCTCATACAAACGGGTCGCAATTTCTTTCAGTACAGCAACCGCTCCTGATACTATAAATTTTAGTTTTGATTCTTCATTAAATCCGGTATTAGGTATTTATGCAGGGTCTGATCTTAAAGTGGATAATATGTATCTATATTCTCAGAAATTACCAGTTTCCAATTTTACTTCACCTCTTATCGGTTGTACAGGTCAGCCTATTCAGTTAATGGACAATTCATCGAATGGCGCTAACGCTTGGGGCTGGATCATGCCTGGAGGTAATCCGGGAAGTTCTACCGCACAAAATCCGGTAGTGGTTTATAATACAATAGGAACAAAGACCATAACAATGGTTTCAAATAACAGTTTTGGCGGCGGATCTGCCATTTCAAAAACGATAACCATTAATGCGGTGCCAAACGTTAATTCAACTTCTACCATTACAAGTTGCAGTGGTAACAATGCAGTATTAGTTGCAAGTGGCGCTACAACCTATACATGGAGTACAGGAGCTAACACTGCAAGTATTGCGATCACGCCATCAACAACAACAGCTTATACTGTTGGTGGCACATCTACCGGATGTTCAAATTTAGCCGTTGGTTATGTTATTGTTCCAAGTGTTCCTAAGCCTGATATTTGTATGGTTACTGTAGACAGCTTAAATAAATACAATGAGATCTACTGGGATAAAACTTTATATCCGATGTTAGATTCCATGATCATTTATCGTCAGGTTTCTACAAACGTTTACCGACAGATCGGTGCAGTTTCTAAAACAGCATTGAGCATGTTTAAAGATACAGCAAGAAGTATTGGTCCTGCTAACGGAGATCCAAACATTTCAACGTATCGTTATAAATTACAGATCCGCGATACCTGCGGTAAATACGGTCCGAAAAGTTTATGGCATAACACGGTTTACTTTATTCATAGTGGTGGAGTGTTTTACTGGATAAATAACTATTCTGTTGAAGGTACCGTTTTCCCAACTAATCCTGTTCAAACATATAGTTTAATGGTTTGTCCGAACCCAAGTGTTTCAACTGTTTTCACAGCTATTGGCATTACCACCGGAAATCAATTTACGTTGAACGATCCTAATTATCTTTCTTATCAAAACACAGCAGACTGGCGTGTAGAAGCTGATCTTGGTTACAGCTGTAACGCTACTTTAAAAACTACTGCTGCTAAGATCGGAAAATCAAGAAGTAATATTCAAAACAACCGTATCATCGGTATCAAAGAAAATAGTTTGAAAAACAATGTGATGGTTTATCCGAATCCTGCACATGGTATTTTAAATATTGATTTTGCTACTGCTAACGAAGATGTAGAAGTTAATTTGATAAATGTTATTGGTCAATCTGTTTATTCAGATAGAACAAATAGAACTGTTGGCATCAAAACCATTGATGTTTCTGTTTTCGCTAAAGGAATTTATGTATTGAGTTTAACTGGCAAATCCGGTAAAGCGCAATACAAAATAGTTGTTGAATAAATAGAACAAACTAAAAGAAAAAGCCCGTTGCGAATAATCGTGACGGGCTTTTTTGTGGATGTATTTTTTGATGTTTATTTTGAAGCGGCAGAAGGTGTTTCCGTGCTAATTTTTTCTCCAAAAGTGTAAGCTATTCTTATTGAAGGCCCAAAGCTGCTTAATGGCATTGAGAATTTTTGTAATTGTGTTGGTGAGTTAGGGTCTTGTTGGGCATTGTATGCAGGCGCGGGTGGATCTTTAACAAACTCTCTTTCTTTCGCAGAAATAGGCGCATTGTCTAGAACGTTATTTCCATTGTAAATATATTTTGTCATAGTTGATTTTTTGGGCGAAAACCCTTGAACAAATACATCCAGCAGCAAGGATGCTGAAAGATTTGAAGTTATTTGATAATTAACGCCGGCACCACAATAAAATCCAAAAGAAACACCACCGTAATATTCAAAGATTTGTTCTGATGTATTAGTTGTTGTTATAAGAATTGTTTGGGTAGGAATATTTGGATCTGTGGCTAAGTTTGAACTTGTAATTTCACTTTTATTCTTAACCTTAACTTTTCCATTTGTCAATAATAGCCCTCCTTTTGCTGTGACTGAAACTTTGTTTGAACCAGTATTTGAAAAACCGATCATATATCGCATCATACTTGCAGATACTTCAGTGTTATAAATATAGTTTGTTGAAGGATTATATCCATTTGTATAATCATCTGACGCCTTACTGGATTCACCTAAAAGATATCCTGCACCTAATTCAACGCAGAAATTCCTTATTATTGGATACTTAAGTCCAATAGTTCCTTGATATCCATTTCCAAAACAATATTTGGTTGAAGAGGTTCCTGCATAATTAGTTTGATTGGAACCATTATAATATCCAAATTGATCTGATTTTCCCGCCATTTTGAATCCATATTTGTTATCCACCCAAATAGATAATTGAGAGAATGATCTCAAAGAAGTGGAGATAATTAATATGAAGTAGACTTTTTTCAAATTGCAATTCTCTAATAAAACTACAAAAAAAGTCCCGATAATATCTTAGCGGGACTTCTTTCTTCTAATAGTTTATAAAATTATCCAATTGGAGGAGGTACATTATTGAACAGGCCTGCTAATTCAGGTTGTGTCTCGGCTCCCAGCCATCCTGCCATTCCGGCTTTCCATACCAAGCTTTGTTTTGTTAACTGACCTTGCGTTGCCATAGTTTGCAACTGTTGTAAATTAAAAGGTCCTGTTTGTGCACCGTTTACTGCCACAAAAAATTGTACAATTGGCGGTGGAGGAGGTGTGTTGGTTCCTGTTTGAGGATTGATCTGATTATTTTGAAATGCATTGCCCATCTGATTCATCATACCAAAACCTAAGCCTGCACCCATTCCTGCACCCATAATTCCGCCATTCGGGTTTTTCGCAGCGTCTTCCATGGCATTAGCGGCCTGAAATTGCGTGTACGCTCCTAAATTACCAATAATGCCCATACTGCTGCGTTTATCCAATGCAGCTTCTACTTCAGGAGGTAAAGAAATATTTTCAATTAAAAATTTAGTAAGATTTAAACCGATCTCATTGAACTCTGGTTTAATTTTATCAGTGATCAATTTCGATACTTCATCAAAATTACTGGCAAGATCAAGTACCGGAATTTTACTTTCGGCAATGGCATCCATACCACGCGAAACAGCTATGTTGCGCATTTGTTCATTGATCTCATCAACTGTAAATTCTCCGTTAGTTCCTGCAATTTCTTTTAGAAATAACTTCGCATCAATAACTTTAAAAGCAAAAGACCCGAATGCACGTAAACGAACAGGACCAAATTCTGCATCACGAACCATGATGGGATTTTTAGTCCCCCATTTTTGATTATTGAATTGTTTGGTGTTTACAAAAAACACATCAGCTTTAAAAGGACTATTAAATCCGAATTTCCATCCTTTCAAGGTACTCATGATAGGAATGTTCTGAGTGTTTAATTCATACATGCCGGGTTGAAACACATCGGCAATGGTACCTTCATTCATGAAAACAGCAACCTGGCTTTCGCGAACGGTAAGCTTTGCACCCATTTTTATTTCGTTCTGGTAACGCGGAAATTTCCAGATGATCGTATCCGAAGTGTTATCGGTCCACTCAATGATATCAATGAATTCGCCCTTAATTTTATCAAACAATCCCATATTTTTCTTATTAAAATGTATAGTAAATGTAAATAATTTTCAGATAGTATGTTAGTTAAAAAACAATAATGCGCATCTTTGTAATAAATTGAAAAACAAGCTAATTATAGTTATCGGAGGAGGAGCTGCAGGTTTTTTTGCAGCGATCAACGTGGCCGAGAAGCATCCGGGCTATCGCGTGATCATACTCGAAAAAAGCGATAAACTTCTTTCAAAAGTGAGAATTTCGGGCGGCGGAAGATGCAATGTGACCAACCATTGTTTTGATGTGAACGAACTGGTTAAAAATTATCCAAGAGGCAATAAAGAATTAAAACAGGTGTTCTCACAATTTGATGTGGAAGATACGATCGCGTGGTTTAAAAATAAAGGCATTGAGTTGAAAACAGAAAGAGATGATCGCATGTTTCCTGAGACAGATGATTCAGAAACCATCATCAACTGTTTTTTGCGGCAAGCCGAGAAACGAAACATTGAGATCTGTACTCAGGAAGAAGTTTTGTCTCTTACTTTTTTGGAAAATAAAAAGATCGAAGTTAAAACCTCTAAGCAAACCTATTTAGCCGATGCAGTTATTTGCAGTTCCGGCGGACATAATGCTATTAAGAACTATAAATTCATAAAAGATACCGGGCACACTATTTCACAACTCATTCCGAGTTTGTTTACCATTAATTTACCGGAGAGCCAGCTTAGCGGTAAGGCAGGTAATATTAAAGAGTTAATGGGATTGAGTGTTCAAAATGCAACGGTTCGCGTTGAGAAAACAAAACATCAGTATTCTGGTCCGGTATTAATAACCCACTGGGGGCTTAGCGGGCCGGCTGTTCTGAAACTATCAGCTTTCGCTGCAAAAGATTTTCATGATCTGGATTATAATGCGGGCATAATTGTAAATTGGACCGGAGACATGAATGAAGAAAAAGTTAAGGCTGTTTTTAATGAGCATGCAAATTCAAAAACGTTCATGGTGAATACACCATTATTCGATCTTCCAAAACGTTTATGGGAATATTTTTTGAATAAGGCAGATATCGCATTTCAAAAACCGTGGATAGAATTAGGTAAGAAGCAACAAAATAAATTGGCGCAATTGCTTACGAGCGATGCTTATCAAATGAAAGGAAAAACAACTTTTAAAGATGAATTTGTTACCAGTGGCGGTGTGAACTTAAAAGAAATTGATTTTAAGACCATGCAGAGTAAAATTGTTCCGAATTTATTTTTTTGCGGTGAGGTACTTGATATCGATGGAATTACCGGAGGATTCAATTTTCAGAATGCCTGGAGTACTGCCTGGATAGCGGCGGATAATGTTTGATAAAGATGAAATTAAAGACTTACCTCCACAATTTTTGATCTTTTTTTGCGATAGGCTTTGTTAAGATCAATTTTTACATACTTTTTACTGGTTTTGGTAACGAATACAACAACATAATGATCTTGTCTGATCTGAAGTGTGTATAAAGGTGTTGTTCCATCTTTAATGACGTAATCATTTATGTTTGCCGGGATGCTGTATTTAACTGTATCCATATCCCAGATGTTTTTAGGCACGATGTACACCACGGCGCCTTCGGGGTTGGACTTTAAGGTTAAATAGGCGGTTGAACATGAACTGAGAACCAAGGCTAAAAGAAAGGAATAAATAAACCGCGAAGAGCTGTAAGATCTCTGCTTTATTTTTGTAACTTTCTTAATATTATTCATTATACAATAAACCGATTTCATGAAAAAAATAATTCTGCTTTCTGCATTGCTGTTTGTTGTAAAGATAAGCTTTTCTCAAACACTTAAACCAACCGATAAACTGGCTTTATTAACCGGCACGGTAACTAATTTCAAAGGAAAACTTCTTGCCAAAGAAATAATCATGTTCAGTAACGACAAAACAAAGGAAGTTTTTAAAGTGAATACCGATGCTAAAGGAAAATTTGAAGTGTTGATTCCCGTGAATGCGATCTATAGCTTGCGGTATAAGAATTTTACGGCTGATATGGATTATACTAAAATGAGCGTGCCTGCTGATAAGGAAGCAACCTATGAAGTAGGAATTAAGATAGATCCTCCAAAGGATTTTATTCTTGAAAATGTTTATTTCGATTCAGGGAAATCAATTTTAAAACCAAATTCATTTAAAGCGCTAAATGATCTTGTTGAAGTTTTGAAAATTAAGAATACAATGGAAGTTGAGATACAGGGCCACACCGACGATGTTGGTAAGGCAGACGAGAATTTGAAGTTATCGCAAGACAGAGCAGGATCCGTTAAGAAATATCTCGAATCAAAAGGCATTGAAGCGGGCAGGGTGAGCGCAAAAGGTTACGGACAAACTCAGCCAATAGCAGATAACGCCACAGATGCTGGTAAAGCCAAGAACAGAAGAACCAGTTTAAAGGTTATTAAAGACTGATCTATTTTTTTGGTGAAGGGCCCATCACAACATTAAAGTTGAAATTAGGATGTCCGAATTTTCCGTAAAGTCTTATCCATATTGGAAGTAGCTGTTCAGTTCCTCTGGAGTTGGAAATATCTCCAAGATCAATGATGTTGCTGGTTTTCCAACCAATTGTATTAAGAAGTGCGTTTACTTTTGCTTTTGCATCTGCATCATTTCCGCAAACAAAGATATTATGATCACCCGGAACCAGTGAAGGGTCCATCATTAAATTGCAGTTCATGGTATTTAATGTTTTTACCACTTTTGCATCCGGATAAGTTCTCTGAATGGTTTCACCAAGCGAATCGTTATTTACAATGGTAAGAGTAGGAGGCATGCCTTTTGAAAAATCAAGTGTATTGGCAAGATCAATGATGATTTTTCCTTTTAAATTTTCGACACCTGCTTGCTTTAAGGCATCCATCGTTCCGATACCTGAAACACAATTAAAAATGATCTCGCCGAATTTAGCAGCATCGGTGAATGTACCGTGGCAAGCTTTAGCTCCTGAACTTTTAGCCCAGTTGCTTGCTTTTTCGTTTGTTGCTGTTCTTGAGCCCATCATTACCTCGTGGCCTAATTGAATTAATTTAGAACCAATAACGTTTCCAACATTTCCGGTTCCTAATACTGCTATTTTACTCATAGTTTGTTTGTGTTTTATGATGTAAATATGGTAGGTTAATTTATATTTTACAACATCGGCTTAAAATGTGGTGCCAATAAAGCCTAAAATGTGAAAATTATCTTACTTTTGTAGCCCAATTTGGAGAGATGTCAGAGTGGCCGATCGAGCACGCTTGGAAAGCGTGTTTACCGCAAGGTAACGAGGGTTCGAATCCCTCTTTCTCCGCGACGAGGGATTTAGCACTTTGTGGAGTGTTAAGTCCCTTTTTATTTATAGCCAAATCGCCCGACAGACGGGCGATTTCGACGATTTCTTGATTTATTTTTGGAGTTAGAAGTGCCCCTGTTTTCTTATTAAAGGCAATTCCATCTGGAAACACCAGTTTTTGCAACCTTGTTTTTTTATCATACCCTCCAGACTGCCAGAATTCAGTGAGTTTGCGGCTTATTTGACTTGCTTGAATAATTTTTTGAGCAAGGTTAGAAGTCGAAACCGAACAATCGTCTAAAAGCTTAATAATTTTCATTTTCTCGGTGTTCAATTTTCCGGTTAAGGCATCGAATTTTTCCTTCGTCATTTCATTTTTGATGTAGTGCTTGTCATCTAAATTATCCAAACCTTCTCCGATCTCTTTTAGTCTGTTTTCATATTGATTTTTTTGAGCTATGTTTTCCTTATTCCTTTTCAAGTAAGCAATTTCATATTTGAATGCTATTGCCGGTGAAAGGTCATTTTTTATTGTGTAAGGATTTAGCTTTTCTAAAAATAGCTTGTGCATGTCTTTTGCACTTTTGTTACAATTACATCCTTCTTTTCTGCATTTATAATAATACAAGTTTTTCTTTTTAACTATATAACCTGTCATTCCTTCTCCGCAGGCTGAACATTTTACAAAAACCTTTAATGGCATATTCTCATTTTCTTTTTTGTGCTGGATGCCAAAGCGAGTTGAGCTTTGTCTGATTTCATTGATCTTAAAAAAATCTTCTTTACTTACCATTGCTTCATGTTTACCTTCAACAACTTTCCCATCAAGAATACCATGTGCAATTAATCCGCAGTAAAAAGGATTTTTGAATATTTTATGAATTTTTTGAGGATACATAAATAAACCCATTTTAGCGAGCTTCGCTGAAATGTCTTCATTTCTCATTCCTTCTAATTTCCATCGCCAAGCCTTTTGAATTTTTTTGCCTTCGGCATTTATCAAAATTTTCCTCTCTTTATTTACGGTTACTACATCGTAACCCGGAGGAAGTTGTGTTAACCATTCTCCTTTTTCATATTTGGATTTCATTCCCATCTGGGTGATCTCTTTTCGTTGAGCATTATCCCATTTGGCAAACACTAATTGCATATCCTGCATTACAATACCAGATGAACTGCTTGTATCTACCTGTTCGGAAACAGCAATGATATGAATACCATGTTTATTCCTTAATTCTTCTGCCATAGTGATTGCTTTGCCTCCAGATCGACTAAACCTTGTCATTTTATATACAAGTATGGTGCTGATCTTACCGTTGCTACGGCGGCAAAAATCAATCATCCTTTGAAATTCCTTCCTGTCGTCGGTTTTTGCGCTCTCGTGCGTATGCCCGAAAGTAGCAACGATTTGCAGGCCGCCTCTTTCTGCATATTCATTAATGGCCTTCTCTTGATTTTCAAGAGAATCATTTTCCATTTGTTTGCCTCCTGAAACCCGCGTGTACTTAACCGCAAGTTTTGAATCTACCTTTCTAATTTTTGCCTTGCTTTTTCTCCCAAAAGTCTGGCTAAGAAAATTTTGATGTTCTGCGTTCATGCTGCTTGTTTTAAATTAAATTCTTGATCGTTGTTTTCTTTTTGCTCTTGTTCGTATTGATAATCTATTATTATATCTACCAGCGTGCTTATTCCTAAAATTATTTCTTTGGCTTCTTCTTCACTCATTGTTGGTCGCGCTAACAATTCTCTTAATTTTTCAACCGTTAGATCATCTTGATCTGGAATGAAATTGTTTAATTTTTTTTCTTCGATTTTTTTTAAATTCTCGCTCATTTTCTCTCGCTTTAAAGATAGATAAAATTATTTAATTAATTGATAATCAATTACTTAAAGTTATGAGCGAGGCTAATTTGGCCACTCCAGAACTTTAGGTGTTCAAAGTTGGCTTATGCAAACGGGAAGCTGTCCAGAAACAAAACGGAGACGTACAGAGAAGAACACCCGTTAGTTTTGCGTGATCTTTAGTGAACTGAAAAGCATGATGCTATTTATTTTTTGACTTACCTCTTGCGGAAGAAAAACT
>JANYIQ010000022.1 GCA_025362575.1 Bacteroidia bacterium | reverse complement strand
TGAAGAGGCTTATGCCATTGCTGTTGAAACAGGTTTGCAGTTACAGCAATGCAATAGTTTAAGCAGCATGGGTATGACCTATTATCTAAAAAATGATCACAAAAAAGCCATTGAATGTTTTAATAAAGCCTTGCCTATTGCAGAGCAAATAGGAAATAAAGATAAAATGGCATTTATATTAAGTAGTGAAGGTGAATTATATCAGGTAGAGGGCGACTACAAAAAAGCACTTGAAATCTTGCAAAAAGCCGTGGAAATAAGTAATGAAACAGGAAATAAAAACCATCAGGCTATTACGTATGAGTTGATCGGAGAAAACCTGTATCATGAAGGTAATTATAAAGATGCTCAAATAGCAGCAGAAAGATCAGTGGAGCTGTCAAAGGAAACAAAGACCCTTGAAAGCTTAAAAAATTCAGCCAAATTACTGGCCGGCATATATGAATTGAAGAACGAACCTGCTAAAGCCCTCAAAATGCTGTACCTTTTTATTGCTATGAAGGATTCCATAGGTAATGAATCGCAAGTGAAACAATTTGCAGCTATTGAATACAAAGCAAAAGAAGATGGTTTAAAAGCCGAACAAAAAGCAAAAGAAGTGACCTACTTAGCTGAGCAAGCCCGTAAGGAAGAGGAATTGAAACGTCAGAAAACCATTCGTTATGCCTTTACAATTGGTTTTGCATTGGTGCTTGTGTTGGTGGTAGTTGTATTCAGAAACTTACAAGTAAATAAAAAGAAGAACCGAATTATTACTGCTCAGAAAAAAGAAGTGGAGCATCAGAAAGAATTGGTAGACGAAAAGAATAAAGAAATTACCGACAGTATTACCTACGCCAAACGTTTGCAGGATGCTATTTTGCCACCGGTTAAATTGGTACGGCAATATTTTCCGGAGAGCTTTGTGTATTATAATCCTAAAGATATCATTGCCGGCGATTTTTATTGGATGGAACATGTTGGTGATGTTACTTTTTTTGCTGCGGCTGACTCAACAGGTCATGGTGTGCCCGGAGCAATGGTTAGTGTGGTATGCTCAAACGCGCTGAACAGAGCCATTAAAGAATTTAAATTATTGGATCCCGGAAAAATTTTAGATAAGACCCGCGAATTGGTTCTCGAAACTTTTGAAAAAAGTGAAGGTGAGGTAAAAGACGGAATGGACATTTCATTATTAAGTGTAGATCATAAAAAGCAATCAATTGCATGGAGCGGAGCTAATAATCCACTCTGGTTCATAAGCAATTCAGAACTTCATTCAATAAAAGCTACAAAACAACCCATCGGTAAAACCGACAATCCGCAACCTTTTACAAGCCATAGCCTTCCTTATGTAAAAGGAACTATTTTTTACTTGTTGACCGATGGTTATGCTGATCAGTTTGGCGGACCAAAAGGTAAAAAATTCAAATACAAACCGCTTGAAGAATTCTTGTTGAGCATACACGAAAAATCAATGGATGAACAACATCAGTTGCTTGCTAAAGCTTTCGACGATTGGAAAGGAAATTTTGATCAGGTAGATGACGTAACATTAATTGCGGTAAAATTGTGAGTGCGGTAAAACCTGAGATCATAGCGATCGGACCGGCCGATGCCGAGCGTTTGCAGCAAATAAGCCGTCAAACTTTCATTGAAACTTTTGCTTCGGTTAATACAAAAGATAACATACGGCATTATGTAGAAGAGAATTTGAGCTTAGCTACCTTGACAGCAGAATTAAATAACTCAGATTCGCAATTCTACCTGGCAAGTTCAGAAGGAAAAGCCATTGGGTATTTAAAAGTAAATGTAAATGCCGCGCAAACCGAAATAAAGAATGCCGATTGCTTAGAGATTGAACGCGTGTACGTTGTGCGAACTTTTATTGGGAAACAGGTTGGACAGATCTTATTTGAGAAAGCAATGGAGATAGCCCGCAATTTAAAGGTCAACTATGTTTGGTTGGCTGTGTGGGAAGAAAATCCAAGAGCCATTCGCTTTTATGAGAAAAATGGTTTTAAAATTTTTGATAAGCATATTTTTAAATTGGGAAATGATATGCAAACCGACATCATGATGAAATTAGAATTGAATTAAATGATACCCTTTCAAATTACAAACTGGCAAGATGTGCCCAAGACCGAACACAAAGGCGAAACAGGCACGGCTTACTGGCAAACCTTACAATTTGATGGCATCAGAATTCGCATGGTTGAATATGGGGCCGGTTACAAAGCCGATCATTGGTGCGACAAAGGACACCTCATTTATTGCATTGAAGGTGAAATGACCACTCAGTTAAAAGATGGAAGCACCCATATTCTTAAAAAAGGAATGAGTTATCAAACCACCGATGATAAAGAGAATCCTCATAGTTCAACCAGTCTAAATGGATGTAAGTTGTTTATTGTGGACGGGAGCTTTTTGAAATAGCACAACGCTTTTGTCATCCTGAGGCCTGCCTCCTTCCGAAGGGTCTGTTCTTTCAAAAGCGTTTACAGAATCAAACACAACAATGTTAAAAACTCTCTTCTAAAAATAACCTTCTCGTAATACCTGCTCTGCCAAAACCTCTATATTTGATTAAAATTTAAACCTTATTTTATGCATATAAATATCATAGCAGTTTTAGTAGCAGCCCTGGTACCAATGGTTATAGGCTTTATATGGTATAACCCTAAAGTATTAGGAACAGCCTGGATGCACGCTAGTGGTATGACCCCTGAAAAGGGAAAGCAAACCAATATGGCAGTGGTTTTCAGTGTTTCTTTTGTAATGGCCTTTCTTTTAGCATTTGGTATGCAATTCATGGTTATTCACCAGTTTCACGTAACCTCATTGTTCTTTAAACAACCTATTGATGACGCAAGTACAGAAATGGGTGCTTTATATAAAACCATTATGGACCTTTTGGGAACCAGCTACCGTACCTTTAAACATGGTGCTCTGCACGGTTTTATAGGAGGTTTTATGATGGCCATGCCTGTTTTAACAACCAATGCCTTATTTGAAGGAAAAGGCTTCAAATATATTGCTATTAATGTTGGCTACTGGATGGTCACCATGGGTATTATGGGTGGTATTCTGTCTGCCTGGATGTAATAACGGGCTTTTCCATTATTTCTTAACTAATCGTTATTCTAAGGGTTAATTCACTATCTTTAGACTAATGACAATTGAAGAGATCTCATTATTCATCGAATCTTCTGCGGCTACCAAAAACGATACCATTACTAAGGTATTTTATGGTAATAAGACCTACTATGGCTTTTTTAACCCATCCGAAGATTATGATACATTAAGAGCGCTTAATAAATGGAGATTCGTTCCTAACGAAAGTTCCGTTCTGTTTACCGACGACAATGCCAAAGGCACCACTAAAAGCTATAGCGTTATTTTAAACGGAAACGACATTGTGAAAATTGAACTAAAGACCTTTGTTTACACGAAATAGGGTTTTTACAAAAAAACGATCGCTGCCATAATGATCAAAACAACAACTAAAAAATAGCTAATTAAATGGTATGTAATTTTACCATTCGTTCTCTTAACTATACTATCAAATAATTTGATCAATCTTATTTTATAAGTCTCATCTTAATATGCGGAATATCGTCTTCAGGATAAACCTCTCCTTCTTTTACAAAACCCAATTCAGTATAAAATTTTTCGAGGTACAATTGTGCTGAGATCACAATTTCGTTGGTATTAAATTCATTTAAAGTGCATTTAATGGCTTCATTCATCAAAGCTTTACCATAATCTTTTCCGCGGTGTTTTTTGCTTACCACTACTCTGCCAATGGCTGCTTCTTTATAAGAAATGCCCTGAGGCAATATTCTCGCATAAGCCGCCAGATCAGCACCAACATACCCTAGCAAATGCAGAACCTTTTTGTCTTTATCATCAAGGTCGTGGTACGGACAATTCTGTTCTACAATAAAAACATCGCAGCGCAATTGCAAAAGATCGTATAGTTCTTCTACAGTAAGTTCTTTAAAGGCTTTTAGTTTAAAGTTCATATCAATAATTTCCTATGGAGAGCATTACCAAAGTACAAGCTTCAATGCATTCAATGCCTTTTGCACTGGCCTCATTAAAAAATTCGGTATTCTCGGCACCGGGATTAAATATGATGCGCTTTGGGTGCAGACTTAAAATATAATCGGTCCATGCTTTTTGGTTATCCGGTCCAACATAAAGTGTTACGGTATCAATGTTCTTTAATTCAGGTTTATCGGTAATAATAGTTGTATCACCGATCTTACCTGCTCTTAAACCAACAGGAAACACATCGTTACCATGCTGCTTTAAACTTAAAGTGGCGCGATAGCTGTATCGGTCGACGTTTGGCGAGGCACCAATTATTACGGTTGGCTTATTCATTACTCGGTATAATTAAGATCTTTATGAAATGTTTCTTTTAAATTAAGCCAGGCCAGGGTTGCTAATACTGCAACAACAATTCCTACCGCTATTGCAGCGGTTTGAGAATCGGGCTTGCCATCTTCATTCTTAAAAACCGTTTCAAAATAACGAAAACTTAAACTCAATAAGATAACAGAACCTCTAACAAAATTTGGCGCCGTTGTAGTTGCTGTTGCTCTTATGTTTGTTCCGAATAATTCGGCCGCGGTACTCATGAATACGGCCCAATAACCGGTTGCAAAACCAACAATGGTTATGATGGTATAATAATAGGTCTCTGAAATAATGGCGTATTTAAAATACAGAAAAACGGAGAGCCCCGTCAACACTAAAAATATTGCCAAGGCTTTTTTTCTGCTCTTTAAAAGCTGCGAGATCAATCCACTTGCTACATCACCAACTGTAATGCCTAAATACGCCCACATAATAGACTTCCCTGCATTGGGTTTAAAATCGGTCACGCCAAGTGATGCAAATATCTCGGGAGCAAATGTGATCAGAATTCCCATCACATACCAAACCGGCACAGCGATCATGATGATACTTAAATATTGCAAAGCACGTTTTCTATTCTTGAACAGATCGAAAAAATTTCCTTTATTGATGTTGCTTTTCTTAACATCTTCGAACATACCTGATTCAAAAACACCAATTCGCAAAACTAAAAGTACAAGGCCCATGGCCCCTCCTAAATAAAAACTATAACGCCAGTTGGTGATCACATCTCCCATAAAACCTGCCACTACAGCGCCAAAAACACCCACTGTTGCAACTATCATGGTACCAATGCCTCGTCGCTCCTTACTCATCGATTCGCTCACCAGGGTAATTCCCGCTCCTAACTCACCTGCCAAACCAAAACCCGAGACAAATCTTAAGAGTGCATACATCTCCACATTGGTAACCATTCCGTTTAAAATGTTTGCCAACGAATAAAGTATGATGGAACCAAAAAGAACAGAGAGCCTTCCTTTTTTATCGCCAAGCATGCCCCAGAATAAACCACCTACAAGCATACCGCCCATTTGCCAGTTCAATAAATTGATGCCGATGTTCTTCAAGTTTTCGGGAGTGGCATTTGGCCCCAAAAGATCCATTAAGCTGTCTTTACGCTCAACGCTGAACAATACCAGATCGTAGATATCTACAAAGTAACCAAGGGCAGCAACAATAATTAATTTATTAAGTGCAGATTTTTTTTGTGCGTTGGGCATACAACTATTGTTTCACTATTTTTTTATTGATATTGAATTCAGGTGACGATATTGAAATAAAATACATTCCTTTTTCTACTTCATTTAATTGATAAATAGAGATCATTTCTGAAGGGTTCTCAATTTTTTCTGAATGAACTATTTTTCCTGATACATCACTTATAACAACATTAACCAAGGAACAAGGATCTGATAATTTTATTTTTATCTCAGAATTAAATGGATTTGGATAAATGGTCACCTCTCCCGAATTACCATTTAATTCATGAACTGAAGAGAGAGCACCCATTGCAACGCATAATTTAGGAACACCCCAACCAACATTATTGTCAGGCGTAGTGCTATTTGTTGCCGAACTTTTCAAAGCAGAAATGACCTGCATATTCTTTGTGAAAAATGAATACTGCCATAAACAAGCTACTGCACCCGCTAAAATAGGAGTTGCAAATGAAGTGCCATTACCGCCTGTATTAACAAATCCATTCGGATCATAGACGGTAGCACCTAGTCCTAAGGCACAAAGATCAGGTTTAATTCTTCCGTCAGCACTAGGACCAAATCCACTGAACGGAGCTTTTACATAAGAACTATTTACAGCTCCCACAGCAATGATACTATCAGCATCGGCAGGCACAGTTATATAATGCCATGGACCACTCCCCTCATTTCCTGCAGCACTCAAAACTATTATTCCTTTGCGAGCAGCCATATTAGCAGCAATACTCATTGGAGCTATTTTCCCATTAAGGTCAGTCACATAAGTGTGATTATTTAAGTTTCCATCAAAAGTGTTGTAGCCTAAAGAGGTTGTACAAATATCTACTCCAACACTATCAGCAAATTCTACCGCGCGTACCCAATTATATTCTTCGCTTATAGTTTCTGAATAACCATCTTCGGTTTTCAATAGCCAATAATTTGCTTTCGGGGCAGTACCGATCATTGTACCCGGCATATTAGCAGCCATTGTTGACAGACACATAGTGCCATGCCCTTCAATTGGGTCTTCATACACTTGGTTATCTCCATTTACAAAATCACGTGTTCCTAAGATACGCCCCTCCAATCTTAAACTATCGAATATTTGTAAATTTTGAACGTTGTAAAAACCAATATCCATAACGGCAATATTCATGAGTTGCCCACGATATCCTAAACTATGCATACAGTCTGCTTGTAACATTGTCACCTGGGTATTAGTCATTCCGTAATTATAACCTGTGGTTGCAACTTGTTTTTCTGTAATAGAATTATTTCCCGGAATATCTACTGTCGGCCCTAAAGTAACTTTATATCTGTTAACAGGCATTGTATTATTAACAAAAGTAAAAGTAGCGATGGCCGCAGTAGCTGTAGCGCTTGCCTTTACAACCACACCATTAAGCCATTTACTGCGATATAGTACAGTTGCTCCCGGTACTGCAGCGATTTGAGTAACATACGATGGTGTAACCGGCAAATCAGAGTTACTAATTGCGATTCCCTGCCTGGTTCTTCTTGCAATAGATTGAGAATTTAAGTAAGCTGATGGTGTGGAAACTGAATAAGGCGTTCCTACTTTATCTTTGAACATTACCCAATATTTATTTTGAGAAAATGTTTCAAGTGACAAAACATTAATGATAATTAAACTGAAAATAATTTTTTTCATTGTGAGAACATTTATTAATTATTTTTTGAGAATTTCTGACTAACCGAATGATCAGGAAATACAAGCTCCATTACATAAAATCCATTAGCTAAAGCTGAAACTTCCTTTATGTTAAGCACCTTTGAAGGTGAACCATAATTTTGTTCAAATACTTTTTTTCCTAATGCATCTGTTATTTTAATGCATACCGATTCATTTGTTCCCAGATCGATATTGATATTGTCGCTGCAAGGATTCGGATAAATATTATAATTCACATTTGTTGCTATTTCTTTCACGCCAACACCTCCCAATGCAAGGGCTGCACTGCACATTTGAGGCACCCCCCAGCCTATCGAATTATTTGGCGAAGAGGTATTGGTTGCTGAATTTTTCATGGCAGTAATGATCTGCATGTTCTTGGCAAAACTTTTATATTGCCACAAACATGCCGTTGCTCCTGCCAAGACAGGAGTTGCAAAAGATGTTCCGTTGCCATAAAAACAATTTACACCCGGACCGCAAACATAAGCATTGGCACCTCTTGCAGAAAGATCAGGTTTAATTCTTCCATCGGTACTCGGACCATAAGAGCTGAATCCGGCATGAGCGCCTAAACTATCAACCGCTGCAACTGCAATAATGCTGTCGGCATCGGCAGGAACACAAATATAATACCAAGCACTTCCACCTTCGTTTCCGGCACCGTTCAATACGATCATTCCTTTTCTCGCAGCCATGTTTGCAGCAATGCTCATGGGTGCTTTTTTTCCGTTAAGATCTGTAGCGTAAACATGATCGTTCAATCCACCATCGAACTGGTAATAAACTAAAGATGTAGAAGTAATATCAGCGCCAACGCTATCCGCAAATTCTACGGCACGCACCCAGTTATATTCTTCTGTTATCGATTCTGTTGCGCCATCTTCTGTTTTCAATAACCAGTATTTTGCTTTCGGTGCAGTACCCACTATTTTTCCGGGGATGTTTCCCGCCATGGTAGATAAACACCAGCCTCCGTGAAGCTCAGAAGGATCTTCAAATACCAAAGTATCACCATTAACAAAATCATAAGTGCCTAAAATTCTATTTTCAATTCTTAAACTATCGAACACCGGATTATTCTGCACATCATAAAATCCAATATCCATAACCGCAATGGTCATGCCTTGTCCGCGATAACCCTGATTATGCAAACAATCCGTTTGCATCATTTTTTGTTGCCAGTTTGACGGGCCGTAGTTAAAGGCCGTTACAGTTGATGTTTTATTTCCTGAAGGTGGTGCAGAAACATTTTGTTCAACCTGAGGAACCGAAACTTTTATTTTATTGGCTTTTAATGTTGATGCTACAAAGGTAAATGAGTTTATGGTTGTGATAGCGGCAGCATTGGTAAGCACAACAACTCCGTTCAACCATTTTGATCGGTACATTATAGTAGTAGACGGCACCGCATCAATTTGTGCCACATAAGAAGGTGTTACAGGAAGATCGGTCACGTTTACAGCAATACCTTGTGCTGTTCTTCTTGCAATTGATTTTGGAGATAAGAATGCTGAAGGTGTAGAAACAGAATAAGGGGTTCCTGTTTTATTTTTAAAGGAAACCCAGTATTTGAACGTTTGCGCTTCCGAAAACTGAATTGAAGCGATTGAAAACAATATGAAGAGTGCAATTTTTTTCATCTTATTCTTTTATGATTTTTTTACTGATATTAATATCTTTACCTGAAATGTTAATGATGTAAAATCCTTCGTTAAGTTTAGATAATTCCTTTACATTAATGAATCCGGTTGTATTCTCATGGTTCTCTGAATACACTTCTTTTCCTAAAACATCTATGATCTTTATTTTAACGGAGGAAACATCATTCAATAACTGAATATTCAATTCACTATTAAATGGATTCGGAAAAAAACGAACCTGATCGGATGCTGATGAGACTTCATTCATTCCTAAAATGATCTTCGCACTGCATATTTTAGGAACACCCCATCCAACCGTGTTATTAGGTGTTGCACTATTAGTAGCTGAACTTTTTAGAGAAGAAATGATCTGCATGTTTTTAGCAAAAGGTTTCGACTGCCACAAACAAGCAACAGCACCTGCTAAAATAGGAGTTGAATAAGACGTGCCGTTTCCGAAACCACAAGTACCGGGCGGACTGCAAACGAAAGCCTTTGAACCACGCGCTGAAAGATCAGGTTTAATTCTTCCGTCGGCTGTTGGTCCGTTTGAACTGAAACTTGCTACATTATATAAACTATCCACTGCTCCAACAGCAATAATGCTATCCGCATCGGCTGGCACGCCAATGTAAAACCATGAACTTGAACCGGAATTTCCTGCCGAGTTCAAAACAACTATTCCTTTACGGGCAGCCATGTTAGCGGCAATACTCATTGGCGCAGTTTTCCCATTAAGATCGGTTGCGTAAACGTGATCATTCAAACCCGAATCAAAAACAGTATATCCTAAAGAAGTTGTGGTAATATCCACACCAACACTATCTGCAAACTCAACAGCTCTGATCCAATTATATTCTTCGCTCAAAGTTTCAGTAGCGGCATCTTCACTTCGCAACAACCAGTATTTTGCTTTTGGAGCAGTACCCACAATAGTACCCGGTTTATTGGCCGCCATTGTACTCAGACAGTTTGCGCCATGAACATTATCTTCAAACACCATGGTATCGCCCATTACAAAATCTCGGGTACCAAGTAAACGTCCTTCCATGAATAAACTATCAAAAATGGGATTGACATTCGCTTGATTAAAACCGGCATCAATGATCGCAATGGTCATACCTTGACCCCTAAAGCCCTGATTGTGCATGCAATCAACCTGCAACATTTTTTGCTGCCAGTCAGATTGTCCGTAGTTAAAGGCCGTTATACCCGAAGTTTTATTGGCATCGGGCGCAGGTAAAAGGCTCTCATTAACCATGGGAAGATCTATCTTAAATTTATTTGTTTTGGTAGAAGTGCTAACAAAAGAAAATGAATTAATGGTGGTCATAGAAACAGAATTTGTCAATACCACAACTCCATTCAACCATTTAGAACGGTATAAAACAGTTGTTGATGGAACCGCGTCAATTTGCGCTACATAACTTGGCGTTACCGGAAGATCGGTACTATTAACGGCAATACCTTGATTAACTCGGCGAGCAATTGATTTAGGCGATAAATATGCGCTTGGGGTTGATACAGAATATGGAGTACCTGTTTTATTCTTGAACATTACCCAGTATTTAAAGACCTGCGCTTCGCCGTGGTACGACAAACAAAAGAACATTGCAAGTAATATGGAAAAGGTGTTTTTTTTATTCAGTGCCATAAGAGATTATTTTTAATTTGTAAATGGTTCCTTTTTCAATGCGGTTTTCAACCGGTACGCCAACAACAACAGAACCCGAATACAGATCCTGAATTTCACGGTATACAAGGCCAACGCCTCGAACGTATTTTTCTATATAATATTGATAAGAGATCAACGTTCTGTAATCTTTTTGCTTCACCATTAATACTTTGTCAAAACTGTTTCCGTTAATACTTTCCGCTTTATCCATGTATGAATAAGAATAGGTCCACTCGCCAATAGTGTTTTTAGCATTTCCATTCCAGGTAGCAGATTCTTTAACCGGGAAAATTAATTTCGAAAAGCGAATATTTTCCTCCACTACTTCTACATTCGTATTAGAAATATTCACTTGCCAGGCATCCTTAACGGTCCATGGTATTTGAGCATAGGTTTTAAGAGAATCGAATTTTTTGATGTATCTGATAAGTCTTAAGGCCGGTTTACCATCCGAATCCGTGAATTCCCCTTCGATTTTCTCCTTTATCTGATACTTGTATTTTTTTGGCAAATGGGTAAACTCATCGTAAACCATGCTGTCGGCATCGTAAACCACATAATTCCCAATAGCAGTTGGATAATAATCTTTGCCCACATCCACCGAATCGGCGGGAACCGATTTCTTTTTACAGGAGGCGAAAACAAGCATTAAGGCTAATATGTAGATATACCCTTTCAATGTCCCATAAAGTTACCAAATTAATTGTTCAAATAAAAGTCCTAAGTATTAAATAGTTTCTTTATAAATTTGGGGTCTAAAACCCACAAAAATGAGTGATTATTCTAAATATAAATTTGGCACAAAGGCGATACATGCGGGTGCTGACCCGGATCCAAGTACCGGAGCCATCATGACCCCTATTTTTCAAACCAGCACCTATGTGCAGGAATCTCCCGGCAAAAACAAGGGGTACGGCTATGCGCGTGGTAAAAACCCTACCCGTGATGCTTTGCAGAAGAACATTGCGGCCCTTGAGAACGGTAAACATTGCCTTTGTTTCAGCAGTGGTATGGGTGCTACCGATGCAGTGATGAAATTATTACGTCCGGGCGATGAAGTTATTACAGGTGATGATCTTTACGGCGGCTCTTACCGCATGTTTACCAAGATATTCGAGAATTATGGAATAAAATTCCATTTCATTAACCTTACAGATACTAACAACATTAAGAAATACCTTAATGCGAATACAAAAATGATCTGGGCCGAAACGCCTACCAATCCTACAATGCAGATCATTGACATTGCTGCCTGTGCAGAGATCGCGAAAGCCAACAAGCTGATATTGGCTGTGGATAATACCTTTGCCTCTCCGTATTTGCAGAATCCATTGGCGCTGGGAGCGGATATTGTTATGCATTCGGTAACAAAATATTTAGGCGGACACAGTGATGTGGTAATGGGTGCATTAATTACCAATGATGACAAATTGTTTGATCAGTTATATTTCATATTGAACAGCTGTGGTGCCAATCCCGGACCAATGGATTGTTTTTTGGTGATGCGAGGTATTAAAACCTTGCATTTACGCATGGAAAGACATTGTTATAACGGTCGAAAGGTTGCCGAATACTTAAAAACGCATCCGAAGATCGAAAAAGTATACTGGCCGGGCTTTACAGACCATCCTAATCACGAGATCGCTAAAAAACAAATGCGTG
>JANYIQ010000326.1 GCA_025362575.1 Bacteroidia bacterium | reverse complement strand
CTTAACAACATCGCCTTAGTTTACTTTGATCAGCTTGATACTGCTAAGGCTGCCGAGTTTCAGCACAAAGCCTTAAAGATAAGTGAAGAAATAAAGGATCAGGCGGGCATTGCAAATTCGTTGAACAATCTCGGCGTGATCTACAAAACCCGAGCCACTCTTAAAAGATCTTTGGCGTATTTTATCAAGGCCCTAAGTCTTTACGATAAACTGAAAGATAAAAGCGGGATAGCAAGTGCCTCAAGCAATATAGGCTTGATCTATAAATCTGAAAACGACATTGAAAATGCGCTTTTGTACTATAACAGATCATTAAAAATAATGGAAGAACTACAAAATAAACGTGCGGTTACATTTTGTTTGAGTAACATCGCTTTTGCTTTATTTAAAGGTGGGCGTGTTGCCGAAGCTCTTAAATATGCCGATCGGAGCTTTAATTACTCAAAAGAACTAGGATCTCCTGAGAATATTTTGTCATCATCAGCAATGCTTAAGTTGATCTACCAAAAACAAAATAAATACAAAGAGGCATATGAAATGTATGAACTCGAAATAAAAATGCGCGACAGTGTTAACAATCAGGAAACTCAAAAAGCTGCGGTAAAAAAGCAAATGCAATATGAATATGAGAAAAAGGAAGCGGTAGCCGAGGCAGAACATAAAAGCGAACTCGATAAACAGCAAGCGGTGGCCGATGAAAAGAACCGTAAGCAAAAAATTGTGATCGGCGCTGTAATTGCGGGCTTGATTCTGGTTTTGGCCTTTGCTATTTTTGTTTTCAGATCATTGAACATTACACGCAAGCAAAAACTCCTCATCGAGATCAAGAACCGCGAAACCGAATTACAAAAGTTCGAAATTGAAGAAAAACAAAAAGAGATCATCGACAGCATTACTTATGCCAGGCGTATTCAAAGGGCTTTAATAACGTCGGAGAAGTACATTGAGAGAAGTCTTAATAAACTGCAGAAAGACTGATTTTTGCAGCTAAAAACCCTCAGGTTCAATTGCATTAATGATGAAGAACAGTTCAAGTTATGACTTAGCTCATTAAATTCTCTTTTTTAATGAGTTTACTTTGTAAGGTGTGCAGGTACACTCATTAAAAACTATAAAATATGGAAACAAAGAAATACATTGGCATTTGGATGGATCATTCAGTAGCCCATATTATGGAACCAAAGAATAATACAATTGTAACAAATAGTATTAAGTCTGAATTTAACAAAGACGTAAAGGAAAATGCTTTGCACAAGAACGAAAACCTTATGCATAATAAAGAGCAGCATATGCAGGCAAAATACTATAAGGAAATTGCCGATGCCATTAAGGATTATCATGAGATCGTTGTTTTTGGACCAACTACCGCAAAAGACGAATTACTCAACCTTATCAAAACCGATCGTCATTTCGAAAATAAAAAGATAGCCGTTGAACACGCCGATAAAATGACCGAAAACCAGCAACATGCTTTCGTTAATAAGCATTTTAAACTGGCTTAAGAGTTTTTGAGGATTCCGTACTATTATTTTGTGTCTGGAACGCTGTTACAATCAAAATTGCAGTGACATTGCTCGCTATTTGTTTTTTCTTTTTAAGAAATCAAGTATCTTTTCATTTACAACTTCAGGTTGATCCACAGACAAAAAATGCCCGGCATTTTTAATAGTAAACAGTTTAAGATCTGAGAAAGATCGTTTAGCAATGTCTAAACTTTTCTCTGAATTTATGATGTCTTGATCTCCGATCATTAGTAAAACCGGCATCTTTAGCGACTTTAGTTCTTTAACGGAGAAAGGGGTCATTTCTAAAAAGCACTTGTTAATGCTTGCTTTTTTGGTAGCCAGATAATATTGATTAATATACACCTGACTTATCTTATCAACATCAAATGTCATGGTCTCTAAAACACTTCTAAGTTTTTTTCGTTTTGGAAAGAAAGAGTAGGAGATATTAAATAGTATGTCGCTTCCGGGCCTTATCCAGATAAAGGTTTGTGCGGGACTCAACAGCACTATTTTATTGATGCTGCTTCTTGAATGCAATGCAATGTTTATCGCCAGCCAGCCTCCCCGGGAAGCGCCTATTAAACTGAATTTTTTGAGTTTAAGTTGATTAAAGATCTCATAGTACCACTTCACTACCTCAGAAGTTTTATTTACCTCTCCGCGGTAATCAGATTTCCCGGGCTCTAAAAGAAAATCGATCGCATACACTCTGTAATGCTCAGAAAGTGCTTTAATGTTTGGATACCACATGGTAGAGCTTGCGTTCATGCCGTGCAGTAAAACCAGCACCTCTGCGTTTGCAGGACCACATGCAATTACATGCGCTTTGCCAAAACTTGTTTCTACATCTGATTCTTCCAGGGGAATTTGCCAGAGTGTTAAGGCTTTGTTGTAAGACTCCTCATAAGTTTGAGCTTCGTTTTTTACCGAGTCATTACAAATAGGAATTAATGAATCTTTGAGCTGAGCAATAACAATAGGTTCTTTATCTATATCCGTACTCTTTTCAACCTTACTTGAGCAGGCGCAGATAAAAAAAATAAATGCAAATAATATGAGAGCTTTTTTTTGTGGCATTTTGTAGAAAATTAGGATTAACAAAATGAGATATTCAAACTCAAACTGTCTCAAAAAACAAAAAAACCCCAGATCTCTCTGAGGCTTTTTGCGGACTGGACGGCTCTTATCCTATCTTAATTCCTCTTGCTTTATCTTAACTCAACTTGTTATTATTCAGGATTTTGTTATTATAATTGTAGTGTCTATGCAAACAAGCATTAACTACAATTAATCAAAAACTGGCCCCCAAACTGGCCCATAAATATACAAGTAAAAATGCAGAAAGTAAATTTTAATTTAAGGAACCCGAAATCACAAAAGGAAACCAATATTCTTTTGCGTTGGAGTTTTGATGGTAAGCGGATAAAATACCCTACCGGCGAAAGTGTAAAACCCTCAGAGTGGAATGAAAACGCGCAAAGGGTTAAAAGAACCGTTACCGGTTGTTTGGAGATTAATTCCATTCTGGAAAAGCTTTCTGACGATTTAAAACGAATATACAGAACAGCCACCCTCAATAATGAAACTATTACACCGGAATATTTAAAAGAGAAATTAGATCAAAATTTCAAGGGTAAAATTAATAAGTCTGATTTATTTTCATTTATTGAGCGTTATATCACCTCTGTAACGAGTTTGAGAACAAAATCGACCATTCAGATATACAACAATGCAAAAAATCATTTAAGAGCATATGAGGCCTTTTCTCGGGTAAAAATCGACTTTGATACTATCACATTAGATTTTTACAACCAATTTTCTCACTACTTGATAAAAGAAAAAAGCTTTAGCACCAATACAATTGCTAAGATCATTAAAACCTTAAAGACCTTTTTAAATGAAGCCACGGAAAGAGGAATTAATACAAGAATGGATTTCAGAAGTAAACGCTTCAAAGTTGTAACTGAAGAAACTGAAACGATCTATTTGTCGGAAGCCGAAATTGAAACTATATACAATTTATCACTTGAAGGCGACGAAAGATTGGAAAGGGTAAGAGATTTATTTATTGTGGGTTGCTATACCGGTTTAAGGTTTTCTGATCTGTCACAACTGAAATCTGAGAATATAAATAATAATATGATCAAGATTCGAACACAAAAAACAAGCGAAATGGTTATGGTGCCGGTTAGCCCTTTGGTTTATTATATTTTAAATAAATACAATGGTTCTTTGCCGGAAGCCATCTCCAACCAAAAGACGAATGAGTACTTGAAAGAGATTGGAGAAAAAGCCAAACTGAATGAAACAATTGAAATAACTCAGAACAAAGGGCAAATGCGAGTAAAAACCTTTGTTGAGAAATATGAATTAATTACAACCCATACGGCCAGACGTAGTTTTGCTACGAATCTTTATTTACAGGGCTTTCCCACAATCTCAATAATGAAAATAACAGGGCATAGGACAGAAAAGGCATTTATGAGATATTTGAAAATATCTCAAGAGCAAAATGCTCAATTATTATCTAAGTTTTGGAATGAGAAGTTTAATTTAAAAATCGCATAATTATGACTGAAGAAATGAAAGAAGCAAAAAAAGAAGCACATATTAAGCTTCGTAAAGCGCAAGTTGAACTTGATGAAAAATACTTTGAATATAAAAAGGAATTTTACGAGATTATTAATAAAATTGAGCCTACAGAAGACAAGCTAAAATTCCTTAATCATGATATCAAATCTTTTTTACTTTCAAAATTAAAAGGTGAGGAAAATTACTTTCTAAATACAAGTCCAGTACAAAGGCTCAACGGTTATAATTTTTACTCAGATATTCTCGATGAATTAGTTGTCTTTCTAAAACAACAACATGAAGTATATTATGATATTTATTTAACTGAGTTGGAAGACAAAAAACTTAATGGGCAGAACCGTGAGCTAATATGGAATGGACCTAACAATGTTTTGATTGATGCCTTTCAGAAAATGAAAAGGAAGTTAACAAAAGATGGAATACCTTTTTTGGGAAACACGAGTGAAGAAATTGCACAGCATTTAAAATCATCTTATAATTGTTTTGAAGAATCTACAGTTTCCAGTATACAAAACCAACTTGACCGAACTAACCCCCCTAAAAAAACAGAGAATTTGATTGATCCAATTGAATAGCTAAACAATTGATTTTCTTTTTATTAGTGAGAAAGCCTTGAAATTTTACTTTTCCTGGCTTAATTTATTTTATACAGGAAATCATACAGTCCCTTTTTTCACTTAACCTAACTTCCCACCTTTGGGCAAAGAATTAAAAACTTTGTCAAATGGAAAATTCACTAGTAGTACAGTTACAAGTTAATGAATTAGAGATGATCATTAACAGGTGCATCGAAAGAGCCTTAATAAAACAACCGGCTCCAATGGAAGATGTTGTATTACTAAAGCGAGTTGACGTAGCTAAGTTGTTTTCAGTTTCCTTAGTTACCATTACCGACTGGATGAAGACCGGTAAAATCCCATACCATCGTATTAATTCAAGAGTTTTCTTTAAAAAGAGAGAGTTAATGGAGTGTATTGAATTAAAAGATAAGTACAAACAAAAAAAGACTTAGAGCAGTTAAGCCGACATAGCACCACCTTGTCAAGGCCTTGACAAGAATTTTATATCTCCTTTTCCGAAAAATATATTTTTTTGAAGAGCTGAAAGAGAACCCCCCTAAAAATATTTTGAAATTTTTTGCGATTTTTTCCTGTTACTCAGTTAGGAGGTGTCCCTTGAAAATGTAACTAAAACAAGAGTTTACAGATGTTTGCTTAGTTCACTAAATATAGTTAGGGCCGAAAATTAAAAATGGAATTATTAACAATTAAACAAAAAATACAATGGAAAAAAAACAATTCAATTCAGACAAAATGTACAGCACTTATTGGTGGATCATTAAATTAGATCTTAACCATCCTAAAAACTATAGTGCAAAGGTTACAGAAATAACCGGTTATAGTAAGGCTTCCGGTCATGATGAGGCGAGAAATAAAACGGAGTTATTAATGAAGAAAATAATAATGCTATACTCTCAGGCTTATTTTGAAAAAGGTAAATTCATTACAATCTATATGCGACAAGGTGAGCTATTAAATAAGGCTAATTCTCGTGTATTAATTACAATGACAAAAAATGATTATCTTATTGATGCCAGTTGCATTTCAGATAAAGTATTTTATCACGAATTTTTTATAAAGGGAGGGATCATAAATTTTTTAAGCCGTTTTTATGATTGTATCGCCAAAGGCGAAGACGTAAAATATTTATTACCTAAAGCGAAAGCAACATTTTCAAAAGATGATTATTTAGACGTTACAAAGCAGAATTTTCGTACAAAGGCCCATCTTTATGCTTATTGTGAGAAAATGATCAAGAATGGCCATCCTTTTGATTCTGTAAGCAACTTTCAGAGAAAGTATGAGGAGAGATATTTTAACTTGTAATACATGCCAATATATCTTGTAATAATACAAGCTAAAAACGAATGAAAAGCAATCATAAAGCAAAAAGGAAGCAAAATGGAATGAATCAAGAATGAGATTTAATAATGAGGGTTTATTATGGATTCGGTTAAAATAAGAAGAGTATTAATACCAAATAGCTATGGCCGGAATAAAGCCAAAAGCCATATCGAATACAATTTGCTATGCAAATACTGTTCTTCGCCTTATTGGGCCAGAAAAAAAGACAGTATGTACTGTTCTAGCGCCTGTAGAAATCTTGTCCGGCTAAACCGATTAGTATCAAAAGTTGTTAAGGATTAAAAAACTGTTATGAAAACAAATATTACCAAAGACGAAAGACAAAAAATGCTTGCTAGTTTAAAATTTGGAGATATTGCGGCCATAGCAAGATTAAGCGGAAAGAGCAGATCAACTATAAAAAGATGGTTTAAAAATAAAGGAGGTGGTTTAGAAATTCCTGAAGCAATAAACAATCTGCTTAAAACAAGACAAAAGACCATAGAAGGATTTAGGAGTTCGCTTAAATCTATTGGTAATTGATAAGAGTTTGACTGAAAATGTTTTGATAAGTGGGCAAAAAATCCTTTATTATTTCTTAGTCATTTCTTAATCAAAGTGCAGTCATTGTTAGCTCAAACATTAATAAAACATTTTTTTAACTCAATTAATATTGGTTAATACTTCGGTCTGCAAGAAAAATTGTGCAATGAGTGAGCAAATAAAATAATCTGAAGATCGGTCAATATCAAGTCACAATAAAAAAGTTTAACTTACTGTTTAATTAATTTACCGGAATATTTTTTTTCTGCAATTAACTTATAAAAATAAATTCCAGCAGGTTGACTTTGAATATCTATACTTTGTTTTCCAACAGGCAATTTTTCATTCAAAATTTCTTGCCCTAAAACATTTGTAATAATAATTTGAGTAGTTTCATTTAATTCTAGATTAAATATACCGGTGCTTGGATTAGGATAAATTGTTACCCTTGAATTCAAACTTGAGAATTCCGAAACAGTTGTGCAAATCGAAACACTTTGAGTTACTAAAGCATTGTTAGTGCAACCGTTTGCGTCTGTTCCATTAACAATATAATTTGTTGTTGTTGTTGGAGTAACAACAATACTTGTTCCATAACCACCGGTATTCCATGTATACGTATTAGCACCGCTTACAGCTAATGTTGCAGTTTGCCCTGAACATAATAAAGAGTCGGATGTTGTTGCAGTTAATGTTGGTAATGTATTTACATTTAAGCAAACCGTTGCAGTATTTTTACAACCATTGGCATCTGTGCCTGTTACTGTATAATTACAACTACAAAAAGTGTAAAATGGAAAGCAAGGCGATTGCTGGTTAGAACTGAAGCCACAAGGCCCTGTCCAAAGATAAGTTGAAGCCCCACTTGCTGATAAACAACCCATATTGCCTGAGCAAGCAGGAGATGGAGAAGTTGCAGTGATCATTGGAGCGGGGCAAGTTACTTTTCGAACGCGGCCATTAGTTTCATCAGCAATAAATAGATTGCCGGAGGCGTCAACCTGCACTCCTCGGGGGGCGTATAACTGTGCATTAGTAGAAAGGCCGCCATCTCCACTGAAACCATTAACGCCTGTTCCGGCAAATGTTGAAATTATTCCCGCCGTATTTATTTTCCGGACTCGGCTATTATTATAATCAGCAACGAAAACATTACCTAATGCATCAACAGCTACTCCGCATGGGGAAGCTAACTGTGCATTAATTGCTGCACCACCATCACCGATGTATCCCGAAACACCTGTTCCCGCAAAAGTAGAAATAATGCCCGATGTATCTATTTTTCGGATTCTGTTATTATATGCTTCTCCTATATATACATTGCCAAATAAATCAACGGCAATTCCCCAGGGTAGGTTAAATTGTGCGTTAATAGCAGGCCCCCCATCTCCACCATAACTCCAAGAACCCACTCCTGCAAATGCCGAAATAACTCCGGCTGTATTTATTTTTCTCACCCTTCCTGTTTCAACGATATACATATTACCTAATATGTCGATTGTTATTCCCATTAGACCACTTAATTGTGCGTTGACTGCAAGGCCACCATTCCCAGTATATCCACTAACTCCTGTACCAGCATAAGTTGAAATAACTCCTGCCGTATTTACTTTTCGAACCCGATTGTTACCCGCATCTGTAATGAAAACATTACCAGATGCATCAACAGCGACTCCACGAGGATAATTTAATTGTGCGAGATTAGCCGCTCCACCGTCTCCGCCATAACCCGCTAAACCAGTTCCTGCAAAGGTTGAAATTATACCTGAAGGACTTACTTTTCGAATTTGACTATTAGCTATATCAACAATAAACACGTTGCCTAATGCATCAGTAGCTGTTGCCTCAGGCAAGGATAATTGGGCATTTGTAGCCGAACCACCGTCTCCGTTAGGGCCAACACAGCAAGTACCAATTCCGGCAAAAGTGTTGATGATCTGACCATTACTTGAAATAATTAAAGTAAATAAAAAAGTAATGATTAAAATTGATTTTTTCATTCTACATTTTTATTGAAGTTAGGTTATTTCGGAATAAAAATCAAGTTTCATTGTAATGGACTTCAATCCATACTGTTATAACGTGTCAACTAAAGAAAAATTGTTCATATGTTAATGTTTTGTTAACTCTTCATTATAAAGGTTTTTTAAGCTCCCCAAGGTCTTCCAACTCTATGATTTCAGAAGAAAGATAATTTGGTACTAATGATACTTTTAATTCTCGATTATTTGGAGAACTAACAACAGTCAAAGTATGTGGTTTATTGTCTAAATGCATCACAGTAGTTATTATTTCTGAGATAACATTTTGTTTTAAGTCTTTTTGATGATAGATGTCTCTCTCTTTATGTTTTAATGATAAAATAAGAGTATAACCGATTGTTATTGTATAGACTCTTAATTTCTGTTTATTAAAATAAATATAGTGAGGAAACTCTATTTCACAAACCATGCCCTCATTATGTTCTTTATCTAATATGTCCTTTTCATTACCCGGTGCATATCTTTGAATAAGTGGTAAAAAAAGTTGTAACTGTATTTTAAGAACTGATTCCGCGAAAAGACGTTCTATGAAAACAGCTAACTTATGTTTTGTTCCATTATCAGTATATATAAATTCATCGTCTGGTGTAAACGGGATCAAATGCATATATTCTGGAGATAAGGTAAGGCCCCAGCCATCATAATTAATTTTATGATTAAATACACTTACTTCTGGAAAATGAAATATGTTTTTAAAATTCTGGGTATCTACTGTGTCTAGCGTATACATTTTAATACCGTCTTCATTTGCTTTTGTTATCGCTCCTTTTTGAAAACCTTTTCTTGAAACAAAAATTCCTTCCGAATTAGTTTTTAAGCATAAATCGGCAAACGTTCCAATTTCACCCATATTAACTTTAGTTGTTTGGTGGTCTTTACATTCTATGATTATGTTCTTCCTACCTTCTATCGAAACATCAATTTGGCGATTGACACCACACCTTTCTCGAAGTTGTATATTATGTTTAACTTTTGAATCTGGATAAAATGCAGAAGCAATTACTGTCATAAGTTTTTCAAAGGCTTGACCAGACTTTTCCTTCTTAAACGCATTCTTAATCTTAGTCTTTTTTCCCATCTAATCTGATAGCCCCTCAAATATTACAGAACCATTACTGTCAAAGGTAGCTTCGGTTACGATAATATGGGTTACTGGGTATTTTTCGTTTTTAATTAAATCAGAAGTAAATTCAACAACAAATTCTTTATAAATATCTCTTAATAATAACAATTCTGTTTCATTAAGATTATTAAATACTATTTTAATATAAAAGTCTCCAAACTCTGCAAGACCTACAGTAATTAAAACTTTGAATGTGTGTTTTCCACTAAAAGTTACAATATCACTTTTGTTCTCATACACTAATACGGCTTTTGCGTAAGTTTCACGCGTCACCTTCTGACTTTTATTTTTTGATTCACTCATAAGATTAATTATCTATTTCATCTCAATTTTAAATGGTTTTGATGTGTTTGAATAATAATTTATTTTTTCTTCTTGTTTTTATTAATTTTAGCTAATTCTAATAGAAGCTTCGGGTCATTTTTTGCTATCTTTTTAGAAAATTTATAAAGTATCTTTATACCTGCTTCATAATCTGCTGACCCTTTTGCTTTTGCTGGCCTTCCCATTTTTATTAAGTTTTAAATGAATATTAAAGATACGGAATATCTTTAATAGTTAATGTCTATAGTTTTTTACTGATGTCCGCTTTACAGTTATTTGATAAGCCATTTATGTAAATCTTCAGCAGTATGTTTTGTAAAAATATGGTCATTCAATTTTTCAAATTCTTTGTAAAGTTTTTTCTCTATAGAAGATAAAACGCAAGCAAATAATTCTTTGCACAATTCTAAGTTTTGTGGCCCAAAATTGTTTGCTCTTAGTGATTTTATATTATATTCGGTTTTAATAGCATGAACTTTGTTTTTAGGAAGTTTCAAATAAACAATTGCCTGCTCATTATCGGTATCTCCACGATGAGCAATAAATGTATGCCTAACTTTCATTATTTTTTCGTGAATTTCTAATAAATCTTTTCGAGATGGATCAACGAAATTTTTTATTTCACCCTTTGTTTTTTTTGCAAATGAAGCGTCAGTAAAACATTTTGAATAACAAACAAGCATTGAAGTCCAGAGTGCGGTTAGTATATGTGGTTCAATATTCCCATCATTTATAAGTTTCAGTAATTCGATTACTGTTTTAGAACAAAGAATCATGTCTTCACGCATTGACATGTAAGTCTGAACTTTTTTTGATAAAAGTTTTGGTAAAGCATAATTATTCGTTTCGGTTTCTTCCTCCAATATTTTTTTTCGGATCAGATAAATTATATCTTCACTCTTGTCGTCTAAGGAATTATTTTTTGTCATTGATTAATTTCAAAGTGTATTTCAGAACAGTATCATTTCCAGCGATTAAGTCGCTGAGCGGAGTTTCTACCTCATAGTCTGGAGGAATGCCTTTTGCCCTTTCAAAACCTTTTACCGCTGTCTCATAGATACCTTGGGGACAAAAAAGAACCAACTTCGTATTTGGTAGAATAAACGGAGTACCGTTTGAATTGCAAGAAAATGTTGAGGAACATTCATCACCGATCAAGATACCAAGATTATAGTATTTTATCAAGGACAAAAAGTGTCCGGTGCTTGAAAAACAACCGCCATCAATAAGGCAGTAAATTTTTCCATTAAACGTGTCTTTGGGAAGTGGAATAAGTTTCTTATATTCTTCATACCCATTGCCTGTGCTGTAATATATAAATTCTTTTTTCATTAGGTACTTAATGAATTCAGCGGAATTTTCGCCCGGGCCGCCAGAATTTCCACGTAAATCAATTATTAGGTTTTTTGTTTTTTGCGTTTTAAGAGTTTTAAAAATATTCGGGATAAAATTATCACGAAGGGAATCGTTTGGATAATTGAAACTTGGGTATTTCAAAAGAGCTGTATTTTCATCAAGTTTTTTAAATTCATGCTTGTCGTTTTTTTTATCAGCCATGTGTGCCCAATAATCTTTGAAGCTAATGGCATCTACTTTAATTACTTTTTTTGTTTTATCGGAATTAAGTAGTTCAATTTTATAGGTTTCGTTTTTAAAATAATTAGGCATTCCTGAATAGAGGGTAGCTCCATAAAAATTCAGTTTGTAATATACAGCAGTTTTGTGAATCCCTTCCAAAGAAACTCTTTGCAAGTAATTATTTGTTATTGTTGTAATTGGAATATCGTTAAGCGAAATAACTTCACTGCCAAGAGTTAGGGAATTGTTTGAACTAAAATTATAACGTATAAAAGCCCGATTGTCTTTGTAATATAATTTGAAAGGGGGAAGTTTTGCTATCGCCGGAAATTCGGCGTTAATTTCTTCCGAGGACTGTAAATCTGTATGGCAACAATGGATTTTTGCAATGATGGGCAGTAAAAGGTACCTGAACTCCAACCCCGTCATTTCATTGGAAATGTTTGCATAAAGACTGTCAAATGTTCGGTCAAGTTCCTTTTTAGAAGTGAATTCATAAAGTCTTGGGTGATTCTTTTGAAGAGTTTCCTTGAAAAACTGAAAATCACCTTTTAATTGGACAATAGAGTATTTTTTGTCGACGCTATTCGAGGAGGATTTTGACTTGAAAGAATAAGAAAAGATTAAGGCTGTGAGGGCAAAGATTAAATAGAATATGTATTGTCGCGATTTTATCATCAGTTTCAGCCTGCATTTCAAATCTAACATTTTTTAACAATTTAAAAATAGCAAAAAACTGGCCCCGAAACTGGCCCCCGAAAATCAAAAACCCTTGTAAGTTATTGTCTCACAAGGGTTTCAATCATTTACTAGCGGACTGGACGGGACTCGAACCCGCGACCTCCGCCGTGACAGGGCGGCATTCTAACCAGCTGAACTACCAATCCGTTTCCCGTTCCTTACAATAGATCACTCTATTTTGGGTTTGGGAGTGCAAATGTACTAATTTATCTTTATTTGCAAAAAATTAATTTATAAACTTAACACCTGCTGAGCATGGTTCTCTGTATCTACTTTACTGATAATGTTGCGTATAACCCCATCAGGGTCAATAATAAAGGTGGTTCGCACAATTCCGTCATAAATACGGCCTGCCAACTGCTTTTTACCCCAAACATCAAAAGCACTGATGATCTCTTTTTTAGTATCGGCTATAAGCGAAAAAGGCAATTCATACTTATCTGCAAACTTTTTATGAGATTTTACATCGTCGGAACTTACGCCAATAACCACAAAATTGCTATTGCTTAAATACTTGTACTCATCACGTAAGCTGCAGCTTTCAGCAGTACAACCCGGGGTATCGTCTTTTGGGTAAAAATAAAGAATTATTGTTTTTCCAATAAGATCGCTGCTGCGGATGAGTTGGTTATTCTGGTCAACACCCTCAAAATACTGGCTCACCATGCCTTCTTTTAAGGCCGTGCGGTGCGGTGCAAAAGGTTTAGCCGACTTTTTCTTTACTGCTTTCTTTACTGCAACAGCCTTCTGCCTACTGCCATTTTTTTTCTTTACTGCAACCGCCTTCTGCCCACTGCCAACTTTTTTCTTTGCTACTTTTTTTACTGCAACTGCTTTCTTCCGGCTGCTAACTTTTTTCTTTATTTTCTTTCCCATAATTCTATTTTATAATTTTCTTTTTAATACCCGAATAATATTTGCACCATTCCGTCAGCTTACATTCGTCACATTTGGGCGAACGCGCCAAACAGGTGTAACGCCCATGTAAAATTAACCAATGATGCGCTCTTGGCACCAATTCTTCCGGAATATATTTCATTAATTGCATTTCGGTTTGCAATGGGGTTTTGGCATTAGTGGTTAAACCCAGTCGCGCCGATACCCTGAAAACATGCGTATCTACAGCCATTGCAGCCTTATTGTATACTACTGAGGCTATTACATTCGCTGTTTTACGGCCAACGCCGGGCAATTTAACCAGTTCATCAATTTCCGAAGGTACCACGCCGCTAAAATCATTTAATAACATCTTGGCCATGCCCACCAGGTGTTTAGCCTTGTTGTTTGGATAAGATATGCTTCTTATGTAGGTAAAAATGGTGTCGCTGTTCGAAGCGGCAAGAGCTTCCACCGTTGGAAAACTCTTGAATAGAGCAGGAGTTGTTAAATTAACCCGTTTATCAGTACACTGCGCCGAAAGTATTACCGCTACAAGCAATTCGTAAGGATCACTATATTGCAATTCGGTCTCCGCAACAGGAACATGCGTTTTAAAATAATTTAAAATATGAGTATAGCGCTCCTGCTTTGTCATTACTCAAAAGTATGTAATTAGTTTGGAGTTTGGACTTCGTTGTTCGTAGTATTTTACGTAATTTTATTGCTGAAATGATCTTTAACAAAAACATACTTTTAATTTTTGGGATCGCCGTGCTTTCGGCCTGCAATACCGATGAACCAAAGCAAAAAAAGCATTTCGCCATAAACGAAAAAGCCATTAAAGAGCAGTTCATTAAAGCCAATCAGGCAGTAGCACAAAAAGAGAACGACGACATGGATTCATACGTGGCCATGCATAAAATGCCTTTCGTAAAAACCAATTCGGGTTTGCGTTACTTTGTTTACAAACCTTCTGCCAAAGGCGACAGCATAAAGGATCTGGGAGACACACTTCATCCCGAAAAAATAATTACACTTGATTTCACGGTCTCGCTTTTAGATGGAACAGAGTGTTATTCTACAAAAAAAGACGGTCCTAAAACCATTGCAGTTGGTTTTGAAGACATGGAAAGCGGCCTGCAAAAGGCTTTGTTATATCTTAAAAAAGGCGATAAGGCCATCATTCTCATTCCTTCGCAGCTGGCGCATGGCTTGCTTGGCGACATGAATAAAATTCCGCCGCAAACACCAATTGTTTACGATATACAAATTCATGATAAATAGAATGAAGAAGTTTTTCTGTTTTATTCTGTGTTTTTGTGTTTTACTTTTTTCGTGCAACCGCAAAAAAAAAGATGTTCAGTTAATAAAAGGTTTTTCTTTTTCACCGAACGGTTATCACTATCAGCTCATGAGTTTTACCGAAGGCAGCACTAAGCCTAAGGCGGGCGATGTGATCTGGCTCGATGTTGTTTTTAAAACCCTTAAAGATTCTGTTTTTTGGGATTCGAAACACGATATGGCCGGCAAATTTTTCTTCCACATTAAAAGCGATGTTGCTGCAACTGCTTTCGTAAATCACCTTTACAATTTATCGGAGGGGGATAGCATGGCCTATTATCTAAGAACAAAAGACTTTTTTAAACTCTATTTCAATGCCGATTCAATACCTTTTTTCAGTAAGAACGACAGCATGGTGAAGGCAGATATTAGATTAAAGAAGGTTTTAAACCCTGATGAGTTCTCTGCAATAAGCACCCGTTTTCAAAACGAAGAACAGGCTCAGATAAAGGAGTATTTTACGAAAAACAACATTCAGGATCCGGCCGATTCGCTGGGTATTTACTGGCTCGAACTTCAGTCAACAAATGAAGCCAAAATAGAGCTGGGAAATACGGTTATTTTCGCTTACAAAGGCTATTTTTTAGATGGCAAATTGATCGATTACTCCAATGGCGACTTCACTTATGTTTATGGCACCCCCGACCAGCTCCTAAAAGGGTTAAATTGTGTTATAGGACGCCTCAAAAAGGGTGAATTTGTTAAAATAATATTATCTTCGCACCTTGCATATGGTAAAACCGGGAGCAGTAATGGTACTGTACCACCCTTTACACCATTGCTTTACGAAATAAAAATAACAGACGTAAAATAAAAAAACATGAACAAAAAATTAGTAATTACAACAGCTGCGGCTGTACTTGCTTTAACGGCTTGTAAAAATTCAGATTATGAAGGCTATACTAAAGCCGAAAGCGGTTTACACTATAAATTTTTTACCCACGATGAGTCGGGTGTAACTCCGCACGAAGGTGATGGTGTGGCATTTAAATATGTTATCAAAAGACATTCTGACGATTCAGTTTTAGTAGATTCTAAAGCCGTTAGCCGCGATGGAAGCGGAGTTACCAAGTTCATTTTACCTAAATCATCATTTGTTGGAAGTATTGAAGATGCTTTGATGATGCTTGCAAAAGGAGATAGCGCTGCTTTTATTTTAAGTGCTGATTCTTTCTTTTTAAAAACAAACAAAATGCAGGCTTTGCCTCCTTATATCAAGCCGGGTGAGCATTTAACCATAATCATCAAGTTAACTGAGATCAAGAATAAAGCTGAATTGGAAGCGAACCAAAAGATGCAGCAGGAAGAAATGGCTAAGGAAACAGCACGTTTACAAGCTGCCGAACAACCGGCTTTCGAAAAACACATTGCTGATAATAAAATTACCGCTAAACCAACGCCAACCGGTTTGATCTTCATTGAAGAGAAAAAAGGAAAAGGCGCAATGGCTAAACCGGGCGATTCAATTGCAGTGCATTATGCAGGTACTTTGCTGGATGGCACAGAATTTGATAATTCATTTAAACGCGGCGAACCAATTGGTTTTGTTGTAGGAATTGGAAGAGTTATTCCGGGTTGGGAAGAAGCTTTGCAGCTGATGAGCAAAGGAACAAAGGCTAAGATCGTTATCCCTTCTAATTTAGCTTATGGTCCTCAAGGTAATCAGGGTATTGCTCCATATTCAACTTTAGTGTTTGAATTAGAGATCGTAGATATTTTCCCTGCATCTAAATAATCTTTAAGCAGTGCAAAGCACGCTTCAGGATTGCGATGGAATAAAAACAAAAACATTAAAAAATAAAAAACATGAAGAGAATAGCAATTTTATTAGCAGCCTTTGTACTGATTAGTGCAACTGCTTTTTCTCAGAAAAAATCAAAAAAAGAAAAACTAAGTAAAATGGATAAAGAATTTTTAGAGAAACAGCCCGATGGCTTATATGCCAAAATTGAAACATCAAAAGGAACAATGTATGCTTTGCTTGAAGCTAAAGAAGTTCCTATGACGGTATCTAACTTTGTTGGTCTTGCCGAAGGAACAATTACAAATACTGCAAAACCTGCAGGTACTCCGTATTACGACGGACTTATCTTTCACCGTGTCATTCCGGGATTCATGATCCAGGGTGGTTGCCCTCAGGGAACCGGTGGTGGCGATCCGGGTTACAAATTTCCTGACGAACTTGATAAAAGTTTAGAGGTTGCAAAAAGAGGGTACCTTCGCGGCACCCTTGCAATGGCAAATGCAGGGCCGAATACAAACGGAAGTCAGTTCTTTATTATGCATCAGGATTATGCTTTACCATACAGCTACAGCATTTTTGGTAAAGTTGTTCAGGGAATTGAAGTGGTGGATTCTATCGTTGCTTCTCCTCGTAATCAAGGCGATCGTCCTAATCAGGACCAAACCATACTTCATATGACCATTTTGCGTAAAGGTAAAGATGCAGAAGCATTTGATGCTGCTAAAACTTTTGAATTTGAAAAAGGTAATATAGCAGTTAAAGCCGAAGCTAAAGCAAAAGCAGCGCGCGAAGCAATGGATAAAGTATTGAAAGAAAAATATGCTAATGCACAAACTACACCAAGTGGTTTAAAATACATTATTCAAACTCCGGGAACAGGCGAGGCGCCAAAACCAAACAGTACAGTAACGGTTCATTATGTTGGAACTTTTTTAGATGGTACAAAGTTTGACAGTTCTGTTGACCGCGGTCAGCCTGCTACTTTCCCTTTAGACAGAGTTATTTCAGGTTGGACAGAAGGATTGCAATTATTGAAACCGGGTGGAAAGATCACTTTAGTTATTCCTCCGAATTTAGCTTATGGAGAAGCCGGTCGTCCTGGTATTCCTCCAAGCTCATGGTTAGCATTTGAAGTTGAATTAATTTCGGTTGAAGGACAAGCTGCACCGGGGAAATAAATAAATAAAATGTCAGACGAAACAAAAGAAGCTGTAAAAACCATACTTACCGAGTATCTCGAAAAGAAAGGCCACAGAAAAACAGCTGAACGTTTTGCCATTTTATACGAAATATACTCTCACGATGGGCATTTTGACATTGAGGGATTGTATTTGATGATGAAGAACAAAAAGTATCGCGTGAGTCGCGCTACTCTTTATAACAATATTGAATTGCTGCTGGATGCGGGTTTGGTGATCAAACATCAGTTCGGTAAAAATCTGGCACAATTCGAAAAAGCTTACAAGTACAAACAACACGACCATTTGATCTGCAG
>JANYIQ010000316.1 GCA_025362575.1 Bacteroidia bacterium | reverse complement strand
TTTGGGCAACTATTTCAACTCCGGCTCAAACAACTTGTGGTAATACAGCTTCAGCTTGCTCCCTGGTTGCTTGCAGTAGTGTATTAACGGCCCAAGGTATTTGGGCTAATATGTCGGTACCTTTACCGGCTTCAGCAAATAACAATCCCAGTGTAAAAATTGGTTTTCGCTGGAGAAACAATGATAATGCGGCCGGCGGCGATCCTTCTTTTGCGGTTGACAATGTTAAGTTGACTACCCCTTCTGCAATAGCCAGTTTCACTCCAAGCTTTGTGTTAAGTCCGAGTGTTTGTGTTGGTGGTAATACCAACGTAACAGCCTCTACAGGCACAACCGTTGCAACAGGTTATACGTGGACAGCATCTCCGGCCGGTCCGGTTATTGTGGCTCCTAACGCTGCTTCAACAAACATAACTTACCCAACTGCCGGAACATATTCCATTATATTAACAGTTGCCTCAGGTACAACCATCGGAACGGTAACAAACACCATTAACGTGGTTGCAAACCCTGTTATTGCTTGTAGCTCTAACCCAAATTTAGTTTGCCTTGGAAACACATCAACATTAACTGCAAATGGCGCTACCAGTTACAACTGGAGTGGCCCTGCCGGTTTAAGTTCAACTTCAGGAGGCACCGTTATTTTAACACCAAGTGCCTCCGGAACATGGATCGTAACAGGTACAACTGCAGGTTGCAGCGGTACATGCGCGGTAACGGTAAGCGTTAATCCTGCTCCAAGCATTGGTATTACAGCTAATCCGGGTTCAGTTATTTGCCCGGGCGGTAGCACAAGTTTAACCGCTACCGGTGGTTTGTCATACACATGGTCTCCTTCAACAGGCTTAAGCAGTACAACCGGATCTCTTGTAGTTGCTTCACCTTTAGCAAATCAATTTTATACACTCATTGGTATGGATGCTGCCGGCTGCACGGGTACAACCTCCATTAACGTTACTATTGGCCCGCCATTAACAATAACAGTTACACCTGCAGGTACAAGCACAACTTGTGTTGGCGGAACACCAATAACATACACCGCATTAGGCGCTGCAAGTTATGTGTGGTCACCAGCTGCAGGTTTAAGTGTTGCATTCGGACCATTGGTCACTGCTACACCAAGTGTAACAACCACATATACAGTTTTAGGTTCAACAGGAACATGTACCGGTCAGGCGGTTGTAACGGTTTCCGTTTTAGCCGCACCAATATTAACAGTTACGCCAACAACAGGATATCTTTGTTTTGGTGCAACCACCAACTTTACAGCTTCAGGAGCATCAACGTATACCTGGTCACCGGCCGCTACATTGAGCAGTAATACCGGAGCAACCGTAACCGCTTCGCCAACGGTAAATCCTGTTTCGTATACGGTTGTAGGGCAATCGGCACAAGGTTGTTTAACACTTCCGAAAGTTGTTACACTAACGGTCATACCTATACCAACACAAACGATTTCGCTTCAAACAAATACTTTGGGAGTTATAACGAATTCAATTTGTTCATCAACATTATCGAATCCAACCTTTACAATTGGATTTACGTCTCCGGTTGCGCCGCCCGGCTTTGCGTTCACGTATTCAATAGCACCATATACAACTTCTTTGGCTACTGTACTTGGGCCTTCGAGCGTTGCTGCTCCGGGAGCCTTTACTATTGCTCCTTCTGTGCCGGTTGTTCAATCTACGATCACATACTCGTTATTTACATTCTATACCGGAATGCAGGGTTGTATCAGTAAGGCCGATACAGTAACTATTCGTATTTTAAATTGTAATCCACCGGTTGCAAGTTTTACAACTGCTTCTAAAAATGATACCATTTGTACAAGAGGTTGCATTACTTTCATTAACACTACTACAGGTGGTAATCCTCAAACTTTATCTTGGAATTTCCCGGGCGGTAAACCAAATACATCAACTTCTACATTCCCTGTAATTTGTTATAACGTTCCCGGAACTTATACTGTAGATCTTACAGTTACAAATCCATATGGCGGACCATCTTTTGTGGTGAAGAACAAATACATTGTTGTGGTGGATACGCCGAATACGAAAGCACCTAATGATACTTGTATCCGCTTTGGAAAATCACTTACCCTTAAAGGAAGTTTAGCAGGGTCCTATGTTTGGAGCGGAATCCCTACCGGTCCTATCAGTTGTACTTACTGTTGTTGTCCTATAGTTTCGCCAACTGTTAGCACACAATATATCGTAACAGGTTACAACAGTAAAAAATGTCATTACAACGATACCGTTAATGTTTGTGTAATTAAGGATTGCGGAGACATGTTCGTGCCAAATGCATTCTCACCTAACAAAGATGGAATCAATGATCTGTTGTTTGTTCGCGGTCATTGTTTGCAGAATATGATATTCCAGGTGTTTAACCGTTGGGGAGAAGTAGTATGGGAAACTCACGATCCTTTAACCAAAGGATGGGATGGCACTTATAACGGCGATCTAATGAATACCGGTGTTTTTGTATTCAGACTTACAGGTACAACAATTGATAATGAACCCTATTCGTTGAAAGGAAACGTTACTTTAATAAGGTAAATTTTATATGAAGCATATTAAAAAAACAGTTACACTTTTGCTTTTTGTTGCTGCCTCTTCCATAGGTGTTGCTCAGGATATTCACTTTTCGCAATATTCGGAAGCTCCGGTTGGTGTTAACCCAGCCTTAATTTGCACAAGTTACGATACACGTGCAATTCTTGGATACCGTTCGCAATGGGGAAGTGTTGCAAAAGCATATTCTACATACGGTGTTTCCTTTGAGCAGGTTTTTAAGCATTTGAAACTTAGAAAAAGTTATCTGGCAATAGGGGCAAGCATTTATCGCGATATGGCGGGTGATGCCAAGCTTGGTTCTATTATGCCAAGTGTTGGATTAAATTATACTACCAAAGTTTCACGTACTGCTAAATTTTCGGGCGGTTTACAAGCAGGAGCCATTTACAGAAGTATCAATGTAGACAACCTTCGCTGGGATAATCAGTATGATGCAACGGCTTACCAGTACGATCCAAGCCGTCCTTCAGGTGAGGCTACTCCACACAGTGCATTTTATAGCTTCGATGTAGGTGCCGGTGTAAATTATCACTACGCAAAAAGTGAGCGTTACATCAGTGCTCAGGATGGAAGTAAATGTGATGTAGGTATCGCCGCTTATCACTTTGCAATTCCCGCTAACTCTTTTTTCACGGCTTCAGAAAAATTATATACTAAATACATCGGTTATTTTAACGCTGATATCGGTATCAAAACTGCAGGTATTGCTTTAGTACCAAGTTTGGTTTACATGCGTCAAGGACCGTCAGAAGAGATCACTCCGGGTTTCTTATTTAAATACATTATCGAAGATCAGGCAACCTATACAAAATTGAAAAAGGCTTGTGCTATTTCTTTTGGTGCTTATTATCGTGTAAGAGATGCGATCATCCCTACTGCATTAATTCAGTATGATACCTGGGCTCTTGGCGTAGCTTACGATATTAACTTCTCACAATTATCTCCTGCCTCCAAATTAAAGGGAGGTCTTGAGATCAGCTTGCGCTATAATACAAGTCCTGGTTACGGCAAGGCCTTGGGTAATAGCGCTACAAGAGCAACTCATTAGAATTTGTTTTTGAGGTAAACGGAAAAAAATAAAATAAACCCAAACCTTAAAAATGATGTATGTCCAATTCCACTTTTGCATTTAAGCAATTTGTAATTCAGCAAGACAAGTGCGCCATGAAAGTAGGTACTGATGCCGTACTATTAGGGGCATGGGTCAATCCAAACGGATCTTCAAAAATATTAGACATTGGCACCGGTACAGGCGTTATTGCCCTAATGCTCGCACAAAGATCCAATGCTGAAATTTTCGCCATTGATATTGAAAAGAATGCCTTTGAGCAGGCAGAAATAAATGTTGAAGAAAGCGTTTTCAAAAACAAGATCTCAGTGTTTCATCGATCGTTTCAGGATTTTGTAAAGAGCTGCGATAAAAAATTCGATCTCATCGTTACTAACCCACCTTACTTTGTTGGCTCTTTTAAAAACAGCGATAGCGATCGTTCACATGCCCGCCACGCAGATGTATTGCCATACCTTGATCTGATAGATGGCGTTGCAAAGATATTAAGCGACAAAGGAAAATTCTGCCTTATCCTTCCTAAAAAAGAAGCGGAGGCCTTCAGAGAATTGGCAGAACAAAAAGGATTACATATTTCAAAATTATTACGCGTAAGAACACGTCTGGATAAGGAAGAAGAAAAAAGGCAATTAATGCAGTTCGAGTTTTCACCAAGTGAGTTTTCGGAATCAACTCTGGTTATCGAAAAAGACGAGCGCCACTCCTATACCGAAGAATACAAAGAACTCACCAAAGACTATTACCTTCATTTTTAAGGTATAAGACTGAGTTTCCTTTATTTAGGTGTTTTTAGCCCTAAAAAGCAAGAGATCTCAACCTGAAACGAAATGTATTTAAGTTAAAAACTTAATGTTGCTAATGCCGTTTCTCTCTATTAGATTTACGTTGAATTTTTTAAATAATTATCGGCTCGGTCCGTTATAATAATTTTAGATATGAAGAACATTACAGTTATTGGAAGTGGAACAATGGGAAATGGAATTGCACATACTTTTGCGCAATTTGGCTATTCAGTGAATTTAATTGATGTGAGTGAGCCGGCTTTGCAAAAAGCGCTTGCTACCATTTCAAAGAACTTAGACAGACAAGTTGCAAAGGGCGGTATCACAGAAGCCGATAAAGCAAATACTTTAAGTAAGATCAAAACATTTACCGATCTTAAAACAGCAGCTGAAGGCGCAGATCTGGTTATTGAAGCAGCCAGTGAGAACGTTGAAGTTAAATTAAAGATATTTAAACAACTGGATGAGATATGTGCTCCTGCCACTATTTTAGCTTCCAATACATCATCTATATCCATTACAAAAATTGCTGCCGCTACAAAGCGCGCTGACAAGGTAATTGGAATGCACTTCATGAATCCGGTGCCGGTAATGAAATTAATTGAAGTGATCAGAGGTTATTCTACAAGCGATGAGGTTTGCAAACTGATCATGGAGACCTCTAAAAAATTAAATAAAATTCCGGTCGAGGTAAATGACTACCCCGGATTTGTGGCAAATAAAATTTTAATGCCAATGATCAACGAAGCCATCATTACTTTATTTGAAGGCGAAGCTGGTGTTGAAGAAATTGATACCGTAATGAAACTTGGAATGGCACATCCGATGGGACCATTGCAGTTAGCTGATTTTATTGGCTTAGATGTGTGTTTGAACATACTTCGCGTGTTGCAGGATGGATACGGCAATCCGAAGTACGCGCCTTGTCCTTTACTGGTTAATATGGTAATGGCGGGGCACATGGGCGCTAAGTCGGGTAAAGGCTTTTATGACTACTCAGGAGGCACCAAAGATCTGGTTGTAGCCGATCGCTTCAAAAAGAAAGAAGTGCTGGTATAAAAATAATTTTTACATTGTGGTCTGTTGATCCATGAAAGCATACGATAAGATCTTACCTATAGAGTTTCCACCCATTAAAAGTGCGGGTTTGTATTATTTTAATACGCCCTCTGGTTTGCGCTATGAAGTAAGATTTGGAAGAAGACAGGATAATATTTTACACGCCTCTATTGTATTCGGAGTAATTAATGATGAGTTTGAAGGTGAAGAGTATGTTACCACCAACAGAGGCGAAGTATTTCAAGTAATGAATACCATTGTTGAGATCATTAAAGATTTTATTCATCAGCATCCAAAAGTTTGTATTTACGAATTTAACGCTGTTGGCCGTGAAGGCGAAAATGAAAGCCATGCCGAAAACGGCCGTATGCTTTTGTATAAACGATACCTTCCCAAAATTTACGATAAAACCTGGCAGTTCAAGATAGACGGGAATTATGCTTTGGTAACTAAGAAGGATTAGATCTTTAAAGTATCAGCGAAGAATCAGAGTTGTCTTTCAGAATTAATTTGCGGAGCATGTTCAAGGCAGCATTAGCTGTCATCTGAATATTTCTTCCGCGATCATCACCAAAAGTAAATTTAAGAGCAATTGTTTTTTCACTGCAGGAAACCGCTACCCAAACCGTACCCACAGGTTTCTCGGCTGTACCGCCTGCTGGGCCTGCAACCCCCGAAGTAGCGATGCCGTAATCGGAACCCATTTTTTTACGGATATTCTCTGCCATTTGAGTAACACACTCTTTACTAACGGCACCGTATTTTTCAAAAACAGTGTTGTCAACATTAAGCAGATCGTGTTTAATGTTATTGTGATAAGGAACAATGGCCCCTTTAAAAATGTCTGAACTTCCGGCAATAGCAGTAAATAAAGAGGCAATGAAACCTCCGGTACAACTCTCGGCTAAAGCAATGCTTTGTTTTTGTTCACGCAATAATTCGCTTACAATTTTTTGAAGAGTAGGAGGTTCTTCGCCGTAAATCTCGAAACCATAAATGTATTTGGATATAATTGTTGTAAGATGAGCAATTGCATTGTCAACAGTCTCTTCAAGCTTGTTTAGATCGGTTCCGTGTGTGGACAGCCGCAGGCGCACTACGCCGGGCTGAGGTAAATAGGCGAGTTTAATGTTTTTCTCAATTAATTTATCTTCCCATGTTTCAATTAATTCTGCCAAAGCGCTTTCGCCGATGCCTTGTGTTAAAACCGTTTTATGATAGATGAAGGGTAATTTATTTTCGGATTTTATTTTCGGTAAAATTATGTCGCTCATCATTCCTTTCATTTCGTAAGGCACACCGGGCATGGAAATGAAAACGGTATTATTTTTTTTGAGCCACATTCCCGGCGCAGTTCCGTTTTGATTATGAATGACTGTACAGCCCCTGGGCACTAAAGCCTGCTGGCGGTTAATTTCGCTGAGTTCGCGACCTCGTTTTGTGAAAAAGGACTTCACATGGGCCAGAACTGCTTCATCAATTTCTAAAATAAGGTTAAAATATTCTGCTATCGTTTTCTTGGTTATATCGTCTTTTGTAGGGCCTAAACCGCCGGTAATAAATACCAGGTCGGCACGCTGTTCGGCATCGCTAAAAGCCTTGGTAATGGCGGTTTTATCATCGCTTACCGAAGCCATGTGAACCACTTTTACACCCATTAAATTTAATTCCCGGGCGATCCAGATCGAGTTGGTATTGGCAATTTGCCCGATCAATATTTCATCACCAATTGTTAAGATCTCGGCACGCATAATTTTTTTGGTATTATATTTGTATTTGTAAATGTATCCCTAAAATAAATAAAATGAAAAAGATAATCGTAATAATTAGTGTTTTAGCCTTTAGTTTTAATTCGGAATCACAAACCTTAAAGGATGCCTGGAACACCACAAAAAATGCAGCCACTAGTACAGCAACTACTGTGGTTGATCAAGCTAAATCATCAGTTGGTTTAGGCGGTACAGCCGCACCGGCATTAACACAGGAAGAAGTTGTAAAAGGCTTACGCGAGGCCTTAACCGTTGGAACTAATAACTCTGCGGCTTTCGCCAGTAAATTGGATGGATATTATAAAAACCCGCGTTTGTTCATTCCCTGGCCACCCGAAGCACAAGCCATGCGTGATAAGCTTATGAAAATGGGCTTTCAGAAAAAGATCGAAGAGTTTGAAACCAGTTTGAACCGTGCAGCAGAAGAAGCTGCTAAAAATGCGGCTCAGGTTTTTATTAACGCAATTACCAATATGAGTATCAGTGATGGTTTTGCCATTTTAAAAGGAGATGACACGGCTGCAACTAATTATTTAAGAAAGACCAGCTATAATCCTCTTATTGAAAAATTCATGCCCATTGTAAAAGATGCGATCGCTAAGGTAAAGGTAACGAGTTACTGGAATCCATTAGTTACTGCCTACAACAAAGTTCCGGGTGTTAAGAAGCAAAATCCCGACCTCAATGATTATGTGTGTAAAAGGGGGGCAAATGGCTTGTTCTTATTGGTTGCTGATGAGGAAACAAAGATCCGTAAAGATCCCATGGCGCGTGTAAGCGACATTCTTAAAAAGGTGTTTGGAGCGGCTAAGTAAATGAGACTTGATTTTCGGCAGCCATGTGTGTGGCGAACCGAAAAGCATAGTCGAATTTATCCTGAGCGAAGCGAAGGATCTCAACATTTAAATTTTGATAAAAAGCTCTTAAAAAGGCCGGACAAAAGGAGTTCGGCCTTTTTATTTTAATATATTTGTGAATACCAATTCATTTTATGAAGTTTTCAATCAAGAATTTTTACCCTCACATTGCAGCCGTTGCATTGTTCGCTATTATTACACTTATTTATTTCAAACCTTTATTATCCGGTAAGGAATTAAATCAGCACGATATTACTCAGCACAAAGGTATGAGTAAAGAAATTGTTGATTTCAGAAATTCAGAGCATTCAGAGCCATTATGGACAAACTCCATGTTTGGTGGCATGCCGGCATATCAGATCTCTACTTTATATCCCGGTAACTGGATGGCGCCAATTGACAGGGCTTTCAAATTATTTTTACCGCATCCATCGGGTTATTTGTTCTTATACTTTTTTGGATTCTTTATTTTATTGTTATGTCTTGATGTTGAGCCCTGGCTTGCCATTGTAGGTGGAATTGCTTACGGATTCTCTTCCTATTCAATAATTATTCTTGGTGCAGGTCATAACTCTAAGGCAAATGCCATTGGTTATTTGGCACCGTTACTTGGTGGGATCATCTTAACCTTTAAAGGCCGCTATTGGCTGGGTTCAGCACTCACAGTTCTGTTCATGGCACTTGAACTAAATGCTAATCACGTTCAGATCACCTATTATGGTTTTATGGTATTTGGAATTGTTGGCTTAGCTTATTTATTTTATGCATACAAGGAAAAACAATTGGCATCTTTTGGTAAGGCAGTTGTATTCATAATAGCAGCATCCATTATTGGCGTGTTGCCGAACGCTGCCAGTTTAATGTGTACTGCCGAGTATGGTAAATATTCAACACGTGGAAAAACAGAATTAACGATCAACTCTGCCGGAAAAAGTAACGCAGCTAATACAACAAGCGGTTTGGATAGAGGATACGCCACACGATGGAGTCAGGGTATTGGCGAAACCTTCACGTTCATGATACCCGATTTTAAAGGAGGTTCTTCTTACATTCCAATTGGCGTTTCTGATCCAAAATCATTAAAAAAAGTTTCTCCCGATTTTAAAGAACAGGTAGGAAGCATGGGCTCATACTTCGGTGAACAACCCGGAACAGGTGGTCCTGTTTACATGGGAGCAATTGTTATGTTCTTAGCTGTATTGGGTTTATTCATTATTAAACATAAAATGAAATGGCCACTGATCATTGCCACCATGCTTGGTGTGGCACTGTCGTGGGGACATAATTTCATGGCCTTCACAAACTTCTTCATGGATTTTATCCCTGGTTATGATAAGTTCAGAGCCGTTTCCATGGCAGTTGTTATTGCTGAATTCACATTGCCGATCCTGGCAATACTAGCCGTAAACGAATTGATAAAAGCAAAATCATTAAAGGATAAAATCAAGTTAAGCCTCTTCAAAAAGGAAGTTGAGTTAAAAAAGATCCTGATCATTGCCTTTGCATTAACCGGTGGATTCTGCGCATTAAGTTATGTTGCACCAGATCTTGTAAACACATTTCATGGTCAGAATGAAGAAGCAGAACTGGTTCAGAATTTTTCAAGAAGCGGTCCTGAAGATCAGATAAAGAAATACGTTACCGAGTTAATTCCACAACTCGACATAGCACGTAAGGAATTATTTGCTTCCGATGCCATGCGTTCGCTTATTTTTATTTCTTTGGCAGGAATTTTCATTTATTTATATCTGAATAAAAAATTAAAAAAAGAATTACTCTTCGCGGCTTTAGGAATTTTCATTCTTGTTGATATGTGGACCGTTGACACCCGTTATCTTAACGAAAAATCATTTATCTCTAAAAGTCAGAATGCAGGTCAGTTCGAACAATCGCCCGCCGATGAAGTGATCTTAAAAGATCAGTCGCTGGATTATAGAGTGATGAATTTAAGTGAAGGTTTGGAATCTATTTTTAATGAGTCTCGCACTTCGTATTGGCATAAATCAATTGGAGGATATCACGGAGCCAAACTAAAAAAATATGCTGAGCTTATCGATTTCCATATTGATAAGGATGTTCAGCATCTTGCCGAAGGTTTTTATAAAGCGGTTGACAGTGATTCTGCATTGAATGTTTTAATGAGCTCTTTAGGTACATTGAATATGCTTAACACAAAATATTTCATTATGCCGGGCGGAAAAGATGGCAGAACTCTGATTCCTTTTAAAAATGAGCAGGCTAATGGTAATGCCTGGTTCGTGAAAAACCTCAAACTGGCCGAAAATGCAGATAAAGAAATTGTTGGTCTTTATGACATTAATACCAAAACCGACGCCATTATGCAAACTAAGTATAAAGAGCAGGTTAAGGTTGAGCCTGCCTATTCTGGCGATGGCAGCATCAAATTATTAAGCTATAAGGCAAATGATCTGGTTTACGAATCTGATTCAAAAGACCCTCAGTTTGCTGTTTTTTCCGAGATCTATTACCCTATGGGCTGGAATGCATACGTTGATGGCACTATAATGCCTCATGTGGCTGTTAATTACGTGTTAAGAGGCATGCCTTTAGCGGCCGGGAAGCACAAAATTGAGTTTAAATTTGAACCGGCTGTTTATAAAACAGGCAATACTATTTCATTGGCAGGTTCTGTTTTAGTATTAGCTTCCGTAGCTTTGTGTATGTATTTTGAAAATAAGGGTAAAAAGACCGCTTAAGTGACAAAACGGCATCAAAAAAAATTGGTATATAATTTGATAATAATAAGTAAGTTTAACTAAAACCCTTAGGATAAGCATCCAACGGGTTAAAAAAAAGGAGAAAATAATTATGGCACTAGAAATTAACGACGCTAACTTTGATGAGTTAGTCTTAAAAAGCACAAAACCTGTATTAGTAGATTTTTGGGCAGAGTGGTGCGGTCCTTGCCGCATGGTAGGACCTATTGTAGAAGAATTAGCGAATGAATACGGTGATAAAGCGGTAATTGGTAAGGTAAATGTTGACCATAACCCAAACATCAGTACCAATTTTGGTATTCGTAACATTCCAACTATTTTATTCTTTAAAAATGGTGTAGTGGTAGACAAACAAGTTGGTGCTGTGCCTAAAGCAAATTTAGCAGCTAAGCTTAACGCTCAGATGTAATTCAACGCATGGGAATTAATTCCAGCGGGTTAAATAAATAGTCTTTTTAAGAAGCCGCGAGTGTAAAACTCTCGGCTTTTTTATTTCGCTCATAAGGGGCTTTGAAAGGTTATTGTTAATGGTTCTATTACTATTTTCCCTGCTGAGGAAAATTTTACATCGTTTATTTTAGCTCCAGAGGAACTAAATAGTAATAGCAAATTAAATAATAGAGCTTATCCAAGCTCCGTAGGAGCGACACTATCATCTACCCATTGAAAGACATATTTTTCATCGTATTCAATGTTATATGATTTTAAAAACCCTAAATATTCTTCCTTGAATGGTAACTTCCTGTGATGTTCTTCTTGATTATCTATATACGCAATTACTTTATCTAATTGCGATTGGGAAACAGAAAAAGAACCGAAGCCCTCTTGCCATTGAAATTTCCCTTTTACGAAACTTTTGGTGTTTACCCATTTCGACGAACTAGCTTTAATATCTCTTACAAGATCCGAAAGCAAACAATTAGGTTTGATACTAATTAGAATGTGTATGTGATTCGAGACTCCGTTAATTGCGTAAACTTTTTGATTGCTATTATTTACGATGCCACAAATATATTTATATAGTTCGTCTTTCCACGTTTTGCTTATGGCACTATTACGATCTTTGGTTGCGAATACGCAATGGATATATATTTGGGAAAACGTGTTGGCCATTTGTATATTGCTCCTACGGAGTTTTGAAAGGTTTTTTGCGATTTGCTATTACTATTTTCTCCCTCTGAGGAAATCCCGAAATTAATTATTTCCGTAAACTTTCAAAAATTTGGGTATGTGCTTTTTTAATGGCACCCATTAATATAGAAGCTACAACGGCATTTCCTGTAATTTCAATATCTTCTTTCACATGCATGCCTTTATCGTTTGGCCAAAATGTAAAATTAATTGCTAAAAAAACATTTCCTTTCACTTGCGACAAATATTGAATGTGTTTTCCCTTTTCAATTTCAACAACCTTGGCTTTGTAATAGGGTTTCATGGGTATAAAACCGAGCAATGTTATTTCTTCAAAGATCTCGTATTCTACACAATTAATTTCGGGGTTACCAATAATATTTACTTTGACTATATTAGGATGCAGTTCGCCGAATTTTCTGAGATCTAAAAATGTATCGTAAACATTTTTATTAAGGCTGTATTCTAATTTCAAGACCTTTGGCATCTGATCTACTTCGGTAAATAACTATTATGATCGGTCTTCACTTCTTTAACAACCGGTTTTTCTTTAGCAACCTCATCTGTTATTTTTTTAGGAACATTAAAACGTGAAATGCGTTTGGTTAAGCGCGGATGCGTAGAAACCTTTTCGGCAAACCAAAACCAAAAACTATCTTCTGTAGTTTCTTGTTCTACCAGGCGGTCTATGTTGACCCGCTTCCATAATTTTTTTCCTGCTGCTAATAGTACCAAGCCATTCTTTACACCAACCGGACTCAAAGCTGCACCAATATTATCACAAGTGTATTCGCAAGCGCGGGAGTAGGCCATGCCCAGAAAAGGAATTATGAATGAAGGGAATAGTAAAAATGTTTTAAGTATGTGTTTGCGTTTAATGTGCCCCAATTCATGTCCAATTACAAACTCAACAGTTTCAATGTTCTTTTCGTAAGCTTCTTCTAATATGTCTGAATAAATAACAACATAGTTAGCCCCAAACCAACTTGTGGCAAAGGCATTCAGCACACCACCGCTTTGCATGATAAAAACATCAGGTGTTTTTTTAAGTCCAAGTAAAAAACATTGCTTCTGAATTATTTCATGTATCTCCGGAAATTGCTTGCTCGTTATTTTTATGGAGTTTCCTTTTATGTACCCAATTAATATGCCAAATCTAAAGAACACATAGAAAATAATAAGCAATATATAGAACAGCATCGGTAAAAAGGCCGACGGGTGCAGACTATTCAAAGCTTGATCAATTACCCAGTAAATTAAAAAGTAACCGATCAATGCGGCAACTATTTTAATGGCGAAATATGCTTTTTCCTTAGCATAAACTTCGTAATTTAAATTAGGTGACATACAATTATTATTTATTCAAAAATTTTAAATTAAGCGGCAATTTCTTTTAAGGCTTTTACAAAAGTATCTAATTCAGCAGTAGTAGTAAAAAGATGAGGAGTTATTCTAACGCCTTTAACACCGGCTGAGTTAATGGCAACGGTCCATATTTTATATTTGCTCAGTAATATTTTTGCAAGATCAGCAGGGGCAACGCCTTCAATACCCACATTGGCAATACCACAACAGCGTTTCTGATCCTGAGGTGTGTTCAAATATATTTTTTTTACATCACGCACTTTACTTGTCCAGTAATTCTGTAAAAAGCGTAAGCGTTCTTCTTTTCGTTTAATGCCAATGCTGTTGTGGTAATCAATAGCGTGGTTTAAAGCAATATCAGTGGCTACAGGTATGGTGCCGGTATGATTTAGTTTTCGGATATCATCATCTGCAAAACCAAATTCTCCATATAAGGGCCAGGCTTGTTTTATTTTTTCTTTACGTACGTATAAAATTCCAACACCAAGCGGCACACCTAGCCATTTGTGTAAACTGCTGCCATAATAATCACAATTCAGATCGCTGATCTTAAAGTCAATGTGAGCAACACTGTGAGCACCGTCTACCATTACTTCCACGCCTTTGCTGTGTGCCATGTCGCAGATCTTTTTTACAGGCAAAATATGTCCGGTAATGTTTATCATATGACATATCATTAACAATTTTGTTTTTGGTGTAATTGCTTTTGCATAAAGATCAACAATTTCTTCGTCTGTTATTGGATTCAATGGTAAGGAAATTATTTTGTTTACCATGCCGTAGCGCTTGGCTTGTTGCTTGAACATATCGAGCATACTGCCATAATCTTGTTCGGCCATTACTGCTTCATCTCCGGCTTTCCAGTCGAAACTCGAAATAACGGTATCTAAAGACTCTGTTGTATTGCGAGTAATAATTAACTCTTCTTTTGCGCAACCTAATAGTTCTGCCAAACGCTCTTTACTTTTTTGTTTGTTGTCGTATTGCACAGTGCGCATGTAATACGAAGCTTCCAGGTTGATCATGCGAATATCCTTCAAATAGGCCTCTAAAACAGGCTCACTCATCATGCTGTAATAGCCGTTCTCTAAATTAATGTAATCGGGTTTTAATTTATAATCGTTTCTGATCTTTAACCAAAAATCATCAAACTCTTCGCGCGTCCATTCGCCGCGTAATTCATCTACAATACTTTTTGCTTTTACGGTTAAAGGTAAAGTGGCAGTTACCAAAAGCGATTTTATAAAATTACGTTTGCTTATCATATTCTTAATTTAGGTGTGACTAATTTAGTAATTTTTTAAGATATTTTGTTTTGGGCGGCAATCGGGCTTTCCGCTATGGCTTATTTGCTAAACAAAATGCCTGTGCCCTCCTGCGTTGCACTCCGGCAGGGCAAGCGCTGCGGTGGCTTCCTTCGGTCGCCTCCTCGCTGCTAAGGCATTATTTGTTTAGCTTCATAAGGCCGCCGCTGCAATCCCTGCCGCAATTTGCATTATGCTTCTAAATTTTGTATGATTACTTAACAATTTCCTACAATGAAGTTTAAGTTACTGTTTTATTTTACCAAATTATTTTTTCCTTACCAATTTTTCGGGCAAGGTACCGCTTGCACTTTGGGTAATTATATGGCAGCTGTTCGCATACCCATTGCTTCTTTTCCTTATGTTGCAACAAGCGCACCTACACTTACAGTTTCGTAGGTAATAGTTGGTTGTCCTTCTTTGGGAAACTCAACCTATAACTGCGGAACCGATGTTATGGCAGGTGCCAGTCCCTTACGGTGGCTTAATGCAGCGGCACTAGGTCAAAGCATGACCTATAATTTTTCTTCACCTGTAACCAGTTTAACTTTTTTGGTGAATGGTACAAATTCTACAGAAGTGTTTTACGTTGTTTCGAATAGCACCTGTGCCATTAAATCGAGTAAGTTTCTAAGTCCCGAAATAAGATCCTACAAAGTTTACTAAGAATTATTGCTTAATGATCTTGTAAGAAAAATCAGGACCGCTGTTCATCTTTATCTTCAAGTGATAATAACCTGCATTCAGCGAAGAAATATCAAGGGTGTTAGAGTAGGGTAACTTTAAAATTGCTACACCCATGTTATCTGTAATTTCTATTTCAGCATTTTCAGGAGTCAGCAAAGCATCATTTTGCATGGGTGGTAAATTAATTGATCCGTTTGTTGGATTTGGGTATAATTTAACTCCCGAATAACCATAAAAGTTAACTGTTTTTAATTGAGAATAGCTGTCAGATCTGTCTGAATTAATTTGCTTTAATCTGTAGTATGATGTTCCGTCAAAAGCCTGTTCATCAACAAATGAATAGTTATTCCTGTTGTTGCTGTTACCTGTACCTTTTATTTCTGATACATCTGTAAAATCAATTGCATTCTTTGAGCGCTGCAAAATAAAATGATCATTGTTTGTTTCACTTGCTGTACTCCATTTTGCTAAAACTTTTTTATTTCCTTTTTCTTCAACTTCAAAACTTATTAATTCTATTGGAAGAGTACTCACATTACAGGTGTTGCAAAAAGCATTAATAAAGCCTGAACTTAAACTCGACCATGTGCCAAATATTAACCAGGTATGTCCGCTTTGAGCAGCACTTGCTACAAAGGTAAGTTTATTGGTTGTCCACGCTGTACCAACCGCGGGCATATTTCCTAAGGTTACTGCGCCTGCCAGAGATGCAGCAGAGTTCGTATAAATGATCGGATTAAAAGCTCCTGTACTTCCGGTACCGTGACTAACATAGGTAACATTATAAGTGTAGGTTGTTCCGGTAACAAACCCGCTAGCTACTTTTACTCCCATTCCTTCACCGCCTGTGGTCCATGCAGTACCACTTCCACACCAGATCGCGCGGCAACCTGCGGCATTTATTGGTGGCACTTTTGTTAAATTAGCTCCCGCCCAACCGCCGGTCCAGGCAGCGCCCGTCCAGTTACAAAGATCGGCGTTAGCGCCTACATCTCCAAGGTTTGCAGTAGAGGCAAAGCTTGTGCCGGGAGTACCGCTGGTAAAGCAAGGATCGAGAATGGCAGGTTGCGCCAGGCAGAAGCTTGTAAACAAACTAAGATAAATAATATGTGAAAGCTTACGCATTTGCATAGTAAATATACAACAAATTAAGTCTGTTTGAATCCAATATTTGGGCTGTTCTTCACAATTTAACTAACCTAATTCCATTTAAGTGGGATGTGAAGTTAAATAAGGATTGTGTATCAGTTTAAATTCACTATTTTTGGTTAGCACTATATAAATGGAATCGGAATCTACATTTCTAAAACACAAAATTCAAAAGGATTATTTTGAAGAGCTGGCACAAAACCTTCCCGACATTATTGGTGTAATTGATCCTGTTAATTTCAAAGTTTTGTATACCAATCGTGTTCAACAGGGCTTTAAACCTGAGGAGGTTATTGGCGACGAAGTGTTCAAGTTTATTTATCCGGAACACATTGGCTTTTTCCGTGAAACATTAGATCAAATTGTTTTAACCGGAAAAACAGAGACTATAGAGCTTGAAACGGCCCGCAGGTCAGATAAAAGTGGTAAGGCCTGGTATCGATTTACAATTTCTCCGCTAAAAAAGAGCACTGGAGAAATTGAGAACATTCTCATTATTTCAAAAGACATTACTTCTGAAAAGCTCAGGGATATTGAATTGCATAATAAGCAGGAGAAAATTTATGCCATAATAAATAATACTAAAGACATGATCTGTTCCATTGACAGAGATTTTATGTTTACAGAGTATAATTCTGTTCTCGGAAATCTTGTTGGAAAAGGATATGGTAAGGTGAATTTAATAGGGATGTCGGTGCTTGATTTTATCGATCCTAATAAACACGATCATTTGAAAGCCATTTATGCAAGAGTTTTTAAGGGTGAAGTTGTATATGATATCGAGAGTTTTGGCACAAATTCAGGCCGCTATGTTTACAATGAATCAAGTTACCATCCCATTTATAATTTTGAAAAAGAAGTAACCGGAATTTCAATTTTTTCGAGAGATATTACAGAGCGTGTTTTAAGCGAACAGAAATTAAAGAATACTTTAAAGGAAAGAGAAGTTTTGCTTTCAGAGATCCATCACAGGATCAAGAACAATCTGGCACTTGTATCCAGCATGCTTCAGTTAAAGGAAATGAATCTGGATAATGAGGCTGCAGTAGAAGCTTTGAGCGATAGCCGTAAAAGGATAAAATCTACGGCTTTAGTACATGAAATGCTTTACCGTAACGATTCATTCGATAATTTAAAGCTTAAAGAGTATGTTACCGAGCTTTTTAATAACGTAAATGTGAATACGGGTTTTACATTGCAGCTCGAAGGAGATGATTATATACTTGATCACAGTAAAGCATTATCAGTGGGCTTGATGCTTCATGAATTAATGATGAATTCTTTTAAACATTCTTTTAAAGGAAAAGATAAGGCGAAATTAACGGTGAAAACCAAGTTGGAAAACGGAAACCTGAATATTTGCTATTGTGATTGCAGCGGAAAATTTCATGATGAGGTTGATTTCAACGATACTTCTTCAACAGGACTTATGTTAATTCATACCTTTATTGAACAACTTAATGGTTCTATCGAATTAACAAAAAGAGAACCACCTTCTTATAACATAAATATCCCTATTTCTTGAGTCCAATAAAAAAAATATTAATAGCCGAAGATGAATTGCTCATTGCCAAAGTTTTAAAAATGGTATTGGAGAAAAAGCATTTTGAAGTAATGCAAGTGAGTGATGAAGCAAATGCTGTAAAGCAGTCTGCTGAATTTAGTCCCGATCTTATTATCATGGACATACATCTTAAAAACAAGTCCAACGGTATTTCTGCAGGAAAACAAATAAGAAAAAATGGAATTAGGTGCCCGATAATTTTCACCACAGGAAACTCTTTCGAACAAACCAAAGAAGAAATAAAGAGCATTGAGAACAGTCATTTGTTCATTAAGCCAATAGATTCTGATCAGTTGATCAAATACATTGGGATGAATTTTTAATCCAATTTTTTAGGCTGGTTTTATTTTTTAGGATATTATATCTTGATTCCCATCACACAAACATCATCAACCTGTTCTAGTTGTCCTTTCCAGGCAATGAATTTCTGATGAAGCAATTCACGTTGTTCTGTTATGGGCCTTTGATGATTCTCCATCAAATATTCTTTAAGGTGTTTATATTTCAGTTTTTTTCCTTGTTCTCCGCCAAACTGGTCGGCATATCCATCAGTAAACACATAAACCATATCGTTACTTTTCAGATCGAAGGAATGATTTGTAAAGGATATATTCTCTTTAGGCGATTTTCCTACAGGCATTCTATCGCTTTTTTGTTCGAGAGCTTCGCCATTTCTAATAATTAATAAAGAATTATTAGCGCATGAGAACTCCAGTTTATTGCTTTCAAGATCAAAACAAAGTAAACTGCAATCCATTCCATCTTTTCCGCCCTCATCACTGCCGTCTTCCGATAAATTCTGAATTAGACGGATCCTTACATAATTTAAGATCTCGTTAGGATGTTGTAATTGTTTTTCATTTAAAGCTTCGTTCAAAAAACTGATGTTCAGTAAACTCATGAATGCACCCGGAACACCGTGACCTGTGCTGTCTCCAATTAACAGGTAAAATTTGTTTCGTGTTGCAAGCGCCCAGTAAAAATCGCCGCTCACAATATCTTTTGGGTTATAATAAACAAAGTAGTTCTTTAAATGAGCATCCAGTAATGATTTGCTTGCGAGTAATGCATTTTGTATGCGCTGAGCATATTTAATGGAGTCGGTAAGATCTTTCTGTTTTTCTTCGATGATCTCTTTTTGATGCTGTATCTCGTCGGCTTTTAAAACAATCTCCTGAGTGCGTTCTTTAATGGTGGCTTCTAATTGTAATTTTTTTTGTTCAGAGGCGTATTCTCTTCTTTTTATGTAAGCAAAGATCAAACCTCCGCTTATCAGAATGCACAGAATAATGAACCACCAGGTTTTCCAGAAGGGTTTATTAATGGTAAATGCAACTTTAAGAACGTTACTCTCAACATTGTAAGAATTAAGGCATTTTACTTCTAAAATAAAATCGCCGGCATGTAAATTCGAAAATCTTATTTTATTGGAAGTTCCATTATCGATCCATTTCGCATCCAGTCCTATCAGTTTGTAAAAAAATTTGCAAGGCGTAGGTGTAAAAACCTGATTGGTGGTTACTTCTATCGAAATAAAATTTTTATTCCAGCTTAATTCATTACCTAAGTTTAAAAAACTGATTAATTCTGTTTTACTGAGAGTTGAATCGTTAATGGAAATTGAAGAAACCGAGAGTTCAGGAATTTCTTTTGGTATGATTATTTTGGAAGGGTCAACCATTAATAAACCTCTTGTGGTTGCAAAGAACATAATGCCCTCAGGGGATACTTGCAGATCAAGCATTGCTTTTCTGTGATCAAAACCATCTGCAGGAAGGCCTAAGGCTTTTGTGAACTTAAACAGGTTTCTGGTTTTAAAGTTGTAGTGAAATAAATATCTGTTGCTGCAAAACCACAGATCCCCGGTTTTATCTTCTCCTATTTGCAAAATAGCCTGATTGTCTATGCCAATTTCGCTGGTCCAGTTTTTAATTTCCCCATTGCTTTCGTTGTACGAATAAATTCCATTAAAGGTAGCTATCCACATCATTCCTTTTTTATTGTAGTAGTAACTGCTTATGGTGCTATCCGGAAATTTTTTAGTGAACGTTTTTTCGCTCGAGTACTTTATGTTTTCTTTTGTTTTAGGATCAAAAATGAGAAAGCCGCGCTCATTGCGATGCATGAACCATTTGCCATTATTTAAAATTTCTGAGTAGGTAGGAGAGGGGTAATCCTCATTTCCAAATGTAAAAAGAGTATCAACTTTTTTGTAAGGCTTATCGAAATTAATTAGTTTAGACCAGGCAAGAGACTGGCCTATGATGGGAGTTAAGCTGTCGTTTTTAAAAAAGAGGTTGAAGTATGTTGGATAACTCTTTGATCTAAATACTTTTTTTGCCCGCTCGTCATAAAATCGCAATCCGTTATCACCCCATCCCTGGATAAATGCGACCTGACCATCTTTAAATTTGAACGAAGTAATGTTTTTTTCACGACCACTTGTTTTAGGGTCTTCGGCTGCATTAAATAAACGGGTGATCGTATCGTTTTTGTGATCGTAAACAGTCATGCCATGAGCACTTGATATGTAAATGCTGCTATTGCCGCGAACCAGCATGGTTTGAAAGGGTACGCTTTGGTGCGATGCATTAGTAAATTCGAGTTTTAAATTGCTCCAGTTTTTTAATTTGAATTGTTGACGCATTGGTGAGTAAACACTTATTCCACCACCACCACTGGTTATTAAAATATTATTTTCATCATCTCTGGTAAAAGTGCCAATGTTATTGTCGGCAACACAGCTTGAACAATTATTTGATTGTTTATGATAAAATACTTTTTTTGTATCGAGATTTGCAATTAAGATACCATCAGTAGATGTATTGGACCATAAGTTATTATTGCCGTCAAGTATGTAATTTCCCGTGTTTTCAAGATTGGAGTGCTCTTTAGTATATTCTTTACCGGTAATGCGACATGCTGTTTTGTTTTTAAAGCTTATAAAAAACAATCCGCTATAGGTACCAAACCAATAATCATCGTTTTTATCTTTGTGTACAAAATGACAAATAGTTAAACTCAACCGAATAACTGCTGCCATATCTTTATCAATGTTGTTAAACACATCTTCAAAGGGTAGTGGACTAACAGTTTTTTTTGCCACATCAAAAATGCTTGGTAAACACTGGCCTTCCTGAAAATAGGTGATCAGAATTTTATCTTTCTCCAATTCCAGCATGTCTCTTATCACATTGGAACAAAACCAATTCGCTTTAGGTTTTTCTTTCGGGTTAATATAAAAGCGATCAAAGTTTTCTTTTTCTCTATTATATTGAAGCAAGCCACCGCCCCAGGTGCTTATCCATAAACGATCCTGAGAGTCTTCCAAAAATTCAGAAACAATCGCATCAAGTGGGAAAGCATTTTTATTGGTGGAATCAGATTCAAAATGAGTGAATTTTTCGGTTTCCGGATCAAAATAACTTATTGCATCTTTATCAGGATAACCAAACCAAACCAGCCCTTTTTTATCTACATAAAGCTGATGCAGGCGCTTTGTGAGAGGTGTGTTTTTGTTGTCTTTGGCATAGGTATAATATTTCGTGCTGTAGCCATTATAATAGCCTAAGCCTTTATCGGAAGTTAACCAGAAACCGCCTTTAGCATCTTTTTTGATATTGGTAACATTTTTGCACTGAAAAACCTCGGCATCAATATTGTAAAAGATGGGCTGAAAAATATTTTGTGCAACAAAAAGCCTGCAAAAAAGAAGAAGAGCTATTATTAATTTTGCTTTCAGGGCGGGGCTAATTTTAAGCCCTAAATAACCTAATTATTCCTTTAAAAAGCAAAATTTACAGAATTTAAGCCCTACAATATAAATTTTGATTGTAAATTAAATATTGTTTAGGGAAGCTTTACTTCTTTAGAAGGAAGTGGAATTATTGGTTTAGTGGTGTCGCGATCCATCCAATTTCGTTTCACTTTACATAAGTGATTTGCCTCATAGAATTCTTTCTTGTTGGAGTATCTTTTTCCTTTAAAGCACCAATCAAAATAAGATTGGTCTTCCATGCTTCCCCATCCCGGGCCTTCAAATTTTTTAATAAACCATTCTTCGTTAATCTCACCATTTGGTTTTAAATAAGGTGAAAAGACTTCTTTTAATGCGATTTCATGAAGTTGCTGGTAAGTGAGGGGGATTACCTCAGTTTTTAAATACATTTTTCTAGGAAGTGTAACAGTTTCACTAGTGAGAAAAAAATACCATTTATTATTTATCATCTCTCCAACAAAATAACAGAGTTCATCTGATGGAGTAGAGACATTTCTATAGCAATGAATAGCGGCAATAAATCGATTAAGTTGTGAATTGAAACAAAGTAGAGAATCTAGTTTGTAACTCTGTTGATATTTCATTGTATAATTATCTAAGTCATTTAAAACCCATGCACTTATACTATCATTAGCCTTGTTATATATTTCTAAATATTTTTTGCAGCCAATTTTTGACTCAGAAAACTGAATTAAGTCTTGTTCTTTCGAAGAAGTGTTGCAAGAAACTAAAAAGAAATAAAGAATGATATTGGAAATAATAATCAGTTTGTTTTTATCTGGGTTTAACATATCCATCGTCACCAAATTTTTTAGTTGTAAATATCCAATTATAATTTTTTACTGTATGGCTTTCTAAAAATCCTTTCGGCCAGTAATTATCCGGTATATAAACTCTTCCTCCTTTTGTGCCGACAGGTAATTGCCCAAAACCAGAAACCTTACACTGTGGCGCCACACCATCTTGTAAATAGGGTGCTACTAAGGCTTCATTAGTTCCATACTGCCAAACTTCTTTAAAATCACCCCAATTTGCACCGCCACTACAAGCGTTTTCGGGAGCTAAGATATAAAATCTTCCAAATTTAATGCCTTCTAAAATGAAGCATCTTTTTAACGATTCTTAGGTTTCGAACACTAATGATGATAAATCCGCTTCTGTCTTTTTACAATGAACGATTGCTTTTAAGAGATTTTATTCTTGTTTTTAGTGTGTTGGCGGATTTAATATCCGCACCAACGGTAAAATGAAATATCTAATTTCTTTTCTTTTCTTTTAGTCGAATAATACAAAAAAGAACGAACGAAGATGTTAAAATAGGAATATTCAAGTAAAACATAGATTCAATGAACAAATGTAAGGTTATGTTTTTTATTCCTAGGTTTCCATTTAAAATAAAGTAAAAATTAACTAATATTGAAATAAAAAAATAGTAAAAAAAAGCTAAGCTACTTTTTGTGAAAAGTAGAAATAGGACAGCTATTAAAAATATCACTAAATAAATTAACAAGTAATTTAAAAAAACGAACGTCACTAAAGATTTGTCATTTAATATTATGCAAGTTAGAAGAAGAAAAATAAGCGATGTTAGAAAATTAGCTATATGGATATTAAATTTATTTTTCATTCTAATATGAATTTTGCTTCTTTAGGTACATAAGCACTTCCGTTCATAGGAACTAGTCCTGATGCTCGTTCAAATTTATAGCTTATTTTTTTGTTTTTTAAGTATTCTTTTGTGTTTTCTACCCATTTTTCATACTCAACTTCATCAGCCGAAGCTGCATTAGTTGATAGGAAAGCTCCATTAGAAATTGGATATGGAATAGTAAATTCTTTTTTATTTTCAGAAATTGCTATTTCATAATTAATTATTCCAATAAGAGAAACGTGTTTTTGTTTTGCGTAATTCGCGAGATACTCAAATAGAGAAAAATCAACGCTACTAGATTGTTTGCCAAATTTTAAAGAGATTAGATCTACAACATTTTTTACATATTCCATGTACCAATTAGGCCGATTCCCAATTAAATCAGGCTCTGCCCCGTCTGAAGACATATGTTCAGTTGTTATGCCTAAAACGTTAAAGATAAAGTTTATGGTATCCCCGTACATTCTTTTTTCTACATATTTAGACAATGAGTCCTCTAATCTCGTATGGGCAAAACAGTCTCCGTATCTATGAAGTAAACGCCCCATTTCGACGTAGTTATTACGATCTGCATTCATAAATGCAACTGAAGTTTTAAATTCCTCAATGCTGTGATAGCCGAAAGTGAGAGCGTGAGTCATAAGTTGATGATCTCTTTCTGCCCAAGTTGACTGAACAATCGCATATTTTTCATGAATTAAATTATCAGGAGCTTCAGTATACCAAGCTAATAATTTATATTGTGGCACCCTCAGCATTTTCCCAATTAAATAAATTGTCGAATAATGCCCGTCGGTTTGAAAGCTTGAGTTTTCTTCGTTATCTAAAAAAGTAAATATTTTAGGTGCATTCTGAATCAAGTCCCATTGTAATTTTGTTTGATCAACCCCACTTGCATAATCCATCAAATTCTGTGAACTTGATTTTGTTATTTCAGGAAATGTGTGCTCTAAGCCAAACGCACCATGCGCCAACTCATGGGCAATTTCTTTTAGATTTGCCTGTTGTGATGCAAATCCCATCGCCCTGCCGCGAACCATGTAACCCTTTATGTTTGGATCAGTGAAATTTGGAACTACAAAAATAAAATAAGCACTTTTATCGTAACTCGAATCTGCCGTACGGTAGGCATTTCTTAAGGCCCGCATCTCTGTACTATACTTTGTCATCAATGTCGCATCTGCAGCCTCCAAGCCGTCCGTGCCAAGACTAAACGTAAAACTCGGCTTAACCGTAACACTCCAACTTACATTGGCCTGCTTGTAGATCTTATTTAACTCATTCTGTAAATTACTTACACTTAAATTGGCATTGTTAACCGGAACCACAACTACTTTTCTGCTAATTGCTTTCAAACTCACCACATTTAATTTTCCGATCTTTTTATTCTTGTACCAAGCGTAAACAGATTCTGCATTATCAGGAACCGTAACTTTATATTGATCAGGTGTGCTGGATGCTACAGCGGTTACAGCGGCCCCACCTTTAGTTTTAAAACTAAGCAGATTCGGAACAAAATTCATTATATGCAGACTCGCAATTACTTCATCACTGTTATTCTCTCCAACACTTTTATACGGCACAAAATAACTTTTGCCATTACTTAATTTTATATTCTCATAATTATTGATCCATGGTAAATATTGCTTTTTATCAAAGCCATATTGTTGGGTAGCACTCGCTGCAAAAGTTACCATTGTGCTATCATTCGCTCCCAAATTATCTTCACTGTAATGAAAATAATTTTTAGGCCCGGTAACTTTTGGCGGTGGTGGTTTTAAAGTTATTGTGTACTGGTTTCCATTCTCGTCCCTCACAACAATGGCATTTTGCCCTGCCGGAAAATTAAAGCATGAATCATTCGGATTTCCCTGAATGACCACGCAAACCTGGTTGCCTCTTACAAAAACACTGTCAAGGGTGCCATTCACATACGTTGCATGTTCTTCTGCATACTGAACATCCCATTGCTGAAGCCATTTGTCAAGGCCTTTTGTTGTGGCCTGTATGGTGCCCTGCAATTGCATGTTATTATCATCAATGAAAATATTGGTGAACTCAACGGCTACAGGATGACCGCCATAAACATTGGCAACACCTTTACCACTATACCATCCGGTTGCACCGCTCGAGCTGATCTGTGAAACAGTTACTTCAAACTGACCGCTCTGTATAATTAAGCCCGGTATTGCTTTGCTCGCCGATAAAGGCTGGGCCTGCAAAGGTGTAGTTAGAATGGTTTGATCATTACAAGTGTAATTCGGCTGATTTTGAGTTATGAAATTTGCTGTATTACTCCAATCACCTGTTATGCCGCTGCTTTCGCCGCGTACACGGGCTTCATAATTCGTATTAGGCTCTAAGTTGGTTACTTTTTCGCTGCCTGTTACGGTTGGATAATCGAACCAGTTGTTTGATCCCTGTTTTCTTACCTGCAAAAGATAATTGGTGAAAAGGCTTTGTGTATTCCAAGTGCACAAACCTAAACGATGCGTAACCCCTTGAGCACTGAGGGTAAGGTTGAGGGCGTTACCTAACACACTCACCACATTGCCGTATGTAAAAGTACAGATCTGACTGTAACCATTATTTTTAAACCAATCACGTCCCGTATTGTCTTTTACGCGCACACGCCATACATATTTCATGTAAAGGTTCAGGGCCGGTTCAGTAATTCCGTAGTTAAGTGTAGTGATGTTAGTGGTTACACTATAAATTGGTGCGGTACTCAAAACGATCTGATTAGGATTTGCAGCACTGTCAGGACGAACTTCCCACAAAGCAAATTCGTATTCGGTGTTGGCGGCACTAAGTGGAGAACCCATGTTCATGGGTGTCCACTGAAATACTAAGTTTTGAGGTGTTTGCGGTACAATACTTGAACCACAAGCTGGTAAATTTAAAAAAGGCGGATCACTCAAAGTGAACCATGCTTGAGTGCAGGCTTCATTACTTATTTGTATGTTACCTGGATTATAGTAGTCATAGGCTTTAATGCAAATGGTATAATAGCCTTCGGGCAAAGCCATGCGCTGTTCGTACTGACTTTTATTAATGCCTATAAAATCAAGATTGCTGCTGTTAAGATAGGGTGCTAAGTCGGCGCCGCTTAATAAGAAAGGAATGCCGGGCTGTATAGTAATTGGAGGAGGATTAAAAAATTGTTTGGTGACCAATGAAAAGCCATTGCCTTTTATTTCAATTTTTAACCTAACATTATATTGCGCGATGTTGAAATCGTTGAATTGTAAGATCACCTTTAATTTTTCGGAAGAAGGATCGGCATAATCGGGTAAATAGCCGCTGTAGGGCGGAATGAGCTGATTGCTTATCTGAACAGGATAGATCTGTGAGAATGAATTCAGAGAGTAAAACAGAAGAATAAAGACTGCTGTTTTAAGTTTGTGAAAGCTTAAGGATTTTAAAAACCTAATTATAAAATTCAAAAAATGCATTTGCCTTTGCAGTAATTGTTTTCTTTAATTTTTTTCGGGCACAATAATAAATAAATATTTTTGAATTTTTAGGATATTTTTTCGGCAATATATTGGCAAAAATAACAGACAAGAAGCTGTTTTTATGGCTCATTTTCCTCCCAAAAGTGACCTACGTCATCTCCCAAAATGAGTTAAAGCAGGAGTATTTTTATTTTATGGCCTTAACTTTATGGTAAATTAAAACTTAAGGTCATGAAAACAGAGAAAATATTAGTCGCCAATTTAAAATGCGGTGGATGCGAAACCACCATTAAAAATAAACTTACTGCCATTGAAGGTGTAAAGGATGTAGTGGTTAACCACGATGAAGATTCGGTAACCGTTAATTACGAAGGTAATGCCACGCGTTCAGATCTCACAAAAGTGCTGCATGATGCAGGTTATCCTGAAGCCACTGAAGAGAACGGATTGCTGCTGAAGCTGAAAAGCTATGCCAGTTGTGTTGTTGGTAGGGTGGATAACATGAAAAGTGAGAAAGCTTAATTCTTGCATGTAATTTGTAGGCGCGAAGCGGAATGTTACCTTTGGCCTAAGAAAAAATAGATTATGAGAAAAAACTGGATGATGGGCTTCTTTGGCTTTTTAGGTTTCCTGGCATTTCCTGCAATAAAGGAAGGTTTATGTTGGGAAGCTTTTTATTTTCTCTTCTTTTTATGGTTCATTTATTTTATTCCTGTAAAAAAGAAAGAGCAACACTAAATGCTGCTCTTTCTTCAATAAAAATAAAATGGCTTTTTTACTTTTTAACCGGCACTTCTAAATAAATAAGAACTTTATCGTTGCCCGGCTTGTCGGCTTTCTTTTTCATCACACCGTAATCTGCTGCATTAACCGTCATGGTGCCGCTAAAGGTAGCGTTAGCTTTATCTTTCTCAGTAAATGTAAAAGGCAGTTCAACAGCTTTTGTAGAATCTTTCATAGTTAATTTGCCTTTTGCCAAAAAGCCTGTTTCAGTTGCTTTAATTTCGTCTGATGTAAACGTGATCTTCGGAAATTTTTCTGCATCAAAAAAATCGGGAGACAATAAATGCGATTCGAGTTTTGCATCTCCTGCTTTTAAGGTTTTCACATCAATATTCGCGGTAATTTTCGATTGAGCCAAATTAGTTTTATCAAAATTAATATTAATAGTTAAATTACTGAAACTTCCCTGATGTCCCGGTAGTTCAAATTTAACAGTGCTTGTTTTTTCGTCGTTTGCCCAAATGTCGGCAACGGTAAATGCACTGATAACAAATGCAGTTAAAACTGCTATACTTAAGATTATTTTTTTCATTTATTGTGTATAAAATTAGACATTAAAACTACGAAGCAAATGCGGTTTTTTGAAATTATTTTTTTGCGATAGAAACGTTTAATGTAAAAAAATCCTTATTTTTGCCACGGAGAAATGGCAGAGTGGTCGATTGCGGCAGTCTTGAAAACTGTTGAGGGTCATACCTCCGGGGGTTCGAATCCCTCTTTCTCCGCCAGTATCTAAGGATACAAAGATAAAGGGCCCGTAAGTCTCGCGATTTACGGGCTTTTTTATGAAATTTATTGTAATAAAGGCATACGGAATTCTTAATTATTCTGTCTAAAACCCGACCATAAAGTAAAAATAGCCCTCTTATTACTTTTTTATTGAGATTGGCTTTTATGTTACATTGCTTCAGCATTTGACAATTGGATCGTATTGCTGTAAGCGGGTTTTGGCCGCTTTTTGAATTTTTGGGATTTTTGTCGAAATAATTTCCGTAATTTTAAGGTATCAAACATCCCGCCTTATTTAATATTTAGATCATGAAGAAAAGCGCATTATTGGTCGCCCTCGGGATGTGGTTTTTTGCAGCACAAGCCTCGGTTACAGCCTATTTTAATTACGGCGTTTTTAATGTGCCAAAACAAAGCCCTTTTTTAGAATCTTATTTAAGCATAATTGGCAAATCGGCTCACCATAAGGCGGTAAACGGCGGTTTTCAGGCCTCGATCAACATAAGGGTAAACATCTTAAAGGATGGAGTGCTTTTTAAAACAGAAAGCTACAATTTACTGGGCCCAATTGATAAAGATACCGCCAGTTACTCCAATTTTATCGATAACCAGCGTTATGCACTTTCAAATGGTACTTATGTTTTTGAACTTGTTATAACCGATAATTACGACGCCACAAAAAAATCATTCGCATTAAAAGAAAATGTAGTAATAAATTTTACTGAAAAGAACCTTGAAGCTTCGAGTATTCAGCCTGTAGAGTCATACGTAAAAGCAGTTACTCCCGGCAAGCTTACAAAAAGCGGTTACGATCTTATACCTTATAATGTAAATTACTATCCCGATAATTTTGATAAACTGCCTTTTTATTTCGAAACCTATAATGCGGATACGGTTTTTGGAAAAAACAAGAATTTCCTCTATTCATATTTTATTCAGCGTAAAGAGGATCTGCAAAAAGTGGAGGGCATTGGTGGATTTAAAAAGCAGAACGCTTCGGTAGTTAACCCATTGCTTGCTTCGCTGGATATATCTAAGCTACCATCGGGTAACTATTACCTTGTAATTGAAGTTCGCGATCAGAATAATATGCTTCAACTCGAAAAAAAATGGTTCTTCCAGCGCAGTAAGGTAGCCGAAAAAAAACAGCCTGTAGTTTATAAGGAAAACCGTTCGGTATACGAATTCTTTGGCAACTTTAACGATGCCGATTCTTTAAAGATGTTCGTTGAAAGTTTATGGCCTGTTTCCACAAGTGCTGAGCGCGATTGGGAAATAAATCAAACTGTGAAAAAGGACCCTCAATTGATGAAAAACTTCATTGTTGATTTCTGGCAGAGACGCGCCGGCGATTCACTCGATCCGCTTCAAATGTGGCTTAATTATTATGTGCAGGTGACTGAAGTAAATAAAATGTTCAAATGCGGAAAACAAAAAGGTTATTTTACCGATCGAGGCCGCTGCTATTTACAGTATGGCCCGCCCAACCAGCGCGTGAAGCAGCCAAGTGAACCCAACTCATATCCTTACGAGATCTGGCAGTATTATCGTATTAAAGATAATTCAAGCGGACAATTTTACACCAACAAAAAATTTGTTTTCGTTAATCAGAGTATTGCAGATGATTGTTTTAAATTAGTTCATAGCACATTGCGTGGAGAAATTTATGATGAAAAATGGCTTTTTCAGATAGCTAAGCGTAGTGCAGAAAGCAACAACATGGATAAGACCACACCTGATGCCAGTTACGGCAGCCAGGCCTTAGATCTTTTTAATAATCCCCGCTAAAATTATGATATCAGATAGCAGGGTAGCCATTGTCATTTTAAATTATAACGGAAAAGAGTTTCTTGATCAGTTCCTTCCTGCTGTTATACAGTTTTCATCTAAATATAAGATCATTGTTGCAGATAATGCTTCCAGCGATGATTCGGTTTCTTTTGTGAAAACAAAGTTTCCGAATATTGAAGTTCTTGAAAGTAAAACAAACTCCGGTTTTGCCAAAGGCTATAACGATGCCTTGAGGTTGGTATCGGCCGAGTATTATGTATTGTTGAATTCAGATGTTGAAGTTACCGAGAACTGGATCGAGTCGGTGATCGATCTGATGGATAAAAATGAATTGATCGCAGCCTGCCAGCCAAAGATATTAGACCACAGCAACCGTGCTAAATTTGAATATGCAGGTGCTGCGGGCGGTTTTATTGATAAGTACGGCTATCCTTTTTGCCGTGGCCGTGTTTTTAATGCCTTGGAAGAAGATACGAAACAATATCAAAGTGCAATTGAAGTATTTTGGGCAACAGGCGCCTGTATGTTTGTTCGCACAAAAGCATTTTGGGAAGCAGGAGGTTTTGACGATGATTATTTTGCACACATGGAAGAGATCGATCTTTGCTGGCGCTTAAAGAATATTGGTTATTCAGTATACGTAGAGCCGAAAAGTACGGTATATCACGTTGGCGGCGGCACACTCAATAAAAATTCGCCGCACAAAACATTTTTAAATTTCCGGAATAATCTAACAACGCTTACCAAAAACCATCCTTCGAAGTTCTTATTTTGGAAAGTTGTTTTCCGGTTAAAATTAGATGGTATTGCCGGCATTAAATTTTTACTGGATGGCGAACCAAAGCATTGCTTTGCAGTAGTAAGGGCTCATTTCGCTTATTATGGCTGGCTTTCGAGCACGCTTGCAAAACGAAAAAAAATGAAACAGCATCCTAAATTCAAATTCAGCATGCGTAATGTTTACAATGGGAGCATTGTTGCAGAACATTTTTTAAGGACGAAGAGTAAATACACTGAATTAAACAGCAACTCTTTTTTTGATCAGTAACAAAAGCGCAGCGGTAATACTTCCGTTAATTAAGATCAATTCATTTCCTATCTGATACTCTCCTAAAATGCTTTTAAAAGTATTGGCAATTAAATAAGTTATTACCGGCGCAGCAATACAAATAATGGGCACCAGCTTATCGTGTAAATTTATTTTGGTAAATAGGCCAAGGGTAAATAGTCCTAAGAGCGGACCGTAAGTATAGCCTGCCAGCATTAAAATGGTATCGATGATCGCTTTTTTATTGAGGATATCGAAGAATAAGATCACCAGCCACAATAATACTGCAAATGAAATGTGAATGATGGTACGGCGTTTCTTTTTCTCTTTGTCAGTTAAATGATCGTGTCGGTCGTACTCTAAAATGTCAATATAAAACGAAGTGGTAAGTGTGGTAAGAACACTATCTGCACTTGAAAAAGTGGCGGCGGTTAAACCAATGATGAACACCAATCCTGCAAAAATACCCAGGTGATTCAAAGCCAAATTAGGAAATACTTTATCGCTTAAAGCCTTTCCTGTAAGACTGTCAGATGGAATCGCAATGCCTGCATGCGTGTAATATTGAAACAGCAATACGCCCAGCGATAAAAAGATAACATTCACAATAACCATGATAACGCTGAACCAGAAAATATTCTTTTGTGCTTCACCAATGTTTTTGCAGCTTAAATTCTTTTGCATCATGTTCTGGTCAAGGCCTGTCATGGCCACAGCAATAAAGATCCCACCAACAAATTCCTTAAAAAAGAAATTCGATTTTTTCCAATCCCAGAAAAATGTTTCGGTATACTCCGAATGAATTACATTTTTAGTTGCCTGCCAAAATGAAATATCCATTGTATTGATTATGGCTACTATGGATAGAACAACTCCTAATACCAGAAATAGCGATTGGAATGTATCGGTCCACACCAATGTTTTTATACCGCCTCGATAAGTGTAAAGCAGCATGAGTATTAAAATAACCGAAACGCTAACCCAAAAAGGAATGTGAATGGTTTCAAACTGATCGAATACAAATAATTGTATAACACCTGCAGCAAGATACAAACGCCCCGCAGCTCCCATAACCCGCGATAATATGAAGAAAGAGGCGCCGGTTTTCTGAGTTCTTTTGCCAAAGCGGCTTTGCAAGTACTCGTAAATGGAAGTGAGGTTCATTTTATAATAAATGGGCAGTAAAATGTGTGAGATGATGAAGTAGCCCACAAAATAGCCCAATACCAACTGTAAGTAGCTAAAGTGTGCAGCGCCCACCTTGCCGGGAACAGAAATATAAGTAACACCGCTCAGCGAGTCGCCTATCATACCAAAAGCAACCGCATACCACGGCGAAGCTTTATTACCTAAGAAATACGAGTCGGCCGTGCTTTTGCGCGAAGTATACCAGGCAATACCCATCAAAAAGAAGAAGTAAAGGATGATGAACGATATGATCAGTATTGGCGACAAATTAAGATATGAATTATGAGTTATAAGTGATAAGTTAAAAATGATAAATTATCCGGTTGTTTAAAGCCCGAATTGAATTAATTCTTCACAATGCAAGGCTCATAATTGTTAATAGTTCACTCCGTTGGATTTCCAATCCTACGGGGTAAAAGCTTAAATTTGTTACAGTGGAATTCAGTTCAAAAATAATAGAGCAGGCGGTTAATACTTTTGCTCAGTTACCGGGTGTTGGTAAAAAATCGGCTTTGCGTTATGTGCTTCATGTTATTAAACAAAGTAACGAAGAAGCTGAACAGTTTGCTCACTTGATAAACAAACTCAAAACCGATCTTAAATTTTGCAATAGTTGTCATAACATTTGCGAAAGCGATGTTTGCGGTATTTGTGCCAATCCGGCCCGCGACCACAGTACACTTTGCGTGGTGCAGGATTACAGAGATGTAATGGCGATCGAGAATACCGGACTTTATCGCGGTACTTATCATATTTTGGGCGGATTAATTTCGCCAATGGATGGAGTTGGTCCCGGTAATTTAAATGTGGATACGCTTATTCAAAAGATCGCAGTTGGCGAAGTAAAGGAAGTTATTCTGGCGCTGAATGGAACCATGGAAGGCGAAACCACATGTTTTTACGTATTTAAAAAATTAGCTCCTTATACAATCACACTCTCCACAATTGCCCGCGGCATTGCTGTCGGCGACGAGTTAGAGTATGCAGATGAAGTAACGCTTGGAAGATCCATTACCAACCGCGTACCTTTTAATACAATGTTTACGGTTAAGTAAATTTAGTTTCAGAAAAACATAAAATCAAATTGAAGATCAGAAAGGCAGGTTAAAGAACATTTTTTTTAATTTGATCTACATATATCCACCCATGGCGGTTTTTACTTTCTTTTTCCGACGGCCTCCGCAATCACGGCGATACCTGCACGAAGTTGCAACAAGACTGAAAAGAAGTAAAAAAATGACGAAGTATTTAAAATTGAATTTCATTGTAGATATAAATTTACTACAAAGTGGGTTTATATACAAATAAGCGTTAAAAAACATCAAAATTTTGGCATTTACTCTCTCAAACAACTAATAATTCACTAACTTTATTTCGTGCGGAAAACATTTTTCATACTCTTTTCTTTTTTGATTGCAGGTTCATCATTGAGAGCAGCCTATTTGCTGATCCCAATGGACGACTCACAAAAAAATCATTTGAAAGCTTACGGCATTGCTTATTGGGCGCTTAAAGGCGAACTTGAAATACAGTGGCTTTTGAATTACCGTGGCGGAAGTTTTCTGATACCTAATGCAAAACCGCTCAGCACAGAATGTACCATTCGAGGTGTGAGTTACGAAGTTGTTTCGGATGCACAAGCCAACAGTATTTTAGCAGAAATCGCAAACCCTGAGGTTAACATGGATGCGGTTAAGTTAGAGAAAGCACCGAAAGTTGCAGTGTATTCTCCAAAAAGTAAGCAACCCTGGGATGATGCAGTAACACTGGTTTTAACCTATGCCGAAATTCCTTATGATATTGTTTATGATGAAGAGATCATGACCGACAAACTGAAAGAATACGATTGGTTGCACTTGCATCACGAAGATTTTACAGGGCAGTATGGACGTTTTTACGCACAGTTCTCTCAGGCAGCATGGTACCAGGCTGAAGTGAAAGAAAACGAAACCATGGCTAAAAAACTTGGTTTCGAAAAAACATCACAATTAAAACTAGCAGTTGCAAAACGCATAAACGATTTTGTTTTTGGAGGCGGATTTTTATTCGCCATGTGCAGCGCTACCGACAGCTACGATATTGCTTTGGCTGCAGAAGGAGTAGATATTTGCGCGGCCATATATGATCATGATGCGGCAGACCCGAAAATGAATGAAAAACTGGATTATTCTAAAGGGTATGCTTTCGAAAACTATAAACTAAAAGAAAATCCTGTTGAATACGAATTCTCTACCATCGATACTTATCCTACAAGAAGTCAGCAATACGGAATGACAAAAGAAAACGATCTTTTTACCTTGTTCGATTTTTCAGCTAAATGGGATCCGGTGCCAACCATGCTGTGTCAGAATCACACCAGCACCATTCATGGTTTTTGGGGACAAACCGTAGCCTTTAACAAAACCTTTATCAAAAAGAATGTACTGATATTAGGTGAATCAAAAGCGTTTAGCGAAGCCCGTTACATACATGGCGAAAAAGGGAAAGGTACCTGGAGCTTTTATGGCGGTCATGATCCTGAAGATTATTACCACAGGGTTGAAGATCCTCCAACCGACCTGAGTTTGCATCCAAACTCACCCGGTTACAGATTAATTCTCAATAATATTTTGTTTCCGGCAGCAAAAAAGAAAAAACAAAAGACATAAATTGACTTGTATCATTTTGCCAGCTTTAATAAAACACTAATTTTGTCCTTTAAATTTTAGAAAATCAATAATTCACAAATACATTAATCAAAAAAAAATCAGCAACATGAGTAAAAATTTATTTGCAGCAGCTTTAGTTCTTATTAGCAGTTTATCTGTAAACGCACAGGCCACTAAGGCTTTTGATGCCACCGAAGTAGTTTGGTATGGACTTGATTTTACAAAAGCAAGTTTTGTAGGTCAATTCGATCAGGGTATGGGTGCCATGCCGGCAACCGGTAATGACATTAAAAATAAGTGGGTAGGACAGTGGAACGCTTTGATCGCAAAGGAACCACAAAATTTTGACCTTAAGAAGGCATTTAAAAAAGATAATGTTTATTATGACATGGCTTGCGTAAATGAATTGAACAGTAAAATGAATGCGGATAAGATCATGGTTTTCAATCCAGGAAAGATCGACCCTAAGGAAATTGAAGGCATGGTAAATAAATACAAAACCGGAGATAAAAAAGAAGGCGTGGGTTTAGTGTTTATTGTTGAAAATTTTGATAAAGGAATTGAAACCGGAACATTTTATGTAACATTTTTTGACATAGCTACTAATAAAGTATTGATAACTCACCAAATGAGCGGTAAGGCTGTAGGTGTTGGTATGCGTAACTATTGGGCCGGTTCAGTTAAATCGGTTATCAAACAGATGATCAAAGAAGAGGATTACAAAAGCTGGAAATAAAACATGATTTTTTAAAGAAAGCTCCGGAGTATTCCGGGGTTTTTTTGTTTTTTGAACTTTTAGAAAGTAAAACAAATTAAACAGAAAAACATGAAACTAGTGAAGCTATTTTTGTTGGGAATTGTAGCTTTTCTTTTTTTGAATGTTACTAATTTAAGTGCTCAGGAAAAACCTCAAAAGAACTTCCGGTATCTTGACACCTCATTTAGTTATTATGGTTTTAAGGTTGATATAAGCCGTATCACAGCTTACTGGGATCATTTAAAGTGTGAGATAAAGTTTATAAATCCTAGCGACAATTTTGTCATTATTGATCCTGCCGATTTTTTGTTGTCAAAGGATAGTTCGGGTAAAAAATTCATCCCGGTACGAAGCGCTGAGATCGTTATTCCGCCTCACATTACAAAGAACTTTGATCTTAAATTTAATAATGCAGATTTTCAAAAACAAAGATTGAACTTAGAATTGAAAGGAGTTAAATTAACGGATAAAGTAGTTGAAACCTATGATTTCTCGAATCTGAATATCTCTAAAGAAAATTCGAAACAAGTTGGGCCTGTTAAGTGGACCTTAATTGAGAAAGATTACGATCATAATCTTGGAATAAGGCTTACCGCAAAATTAGTTTATAAAGGAGATAAATTTTTAGCGATATACTTAGACAATGCAAATTTGAAAACAAAAGATGGCGGTAATTATTTTCATGTTGGAGACAAAGGATGGCATTTGAGGTCCTATAACAATTATTATTACCAGCGAGGTAGTTCTTACGAAAAAGAATTGTTGATCTTTCCCGCAAAAAAAGGAGCTGTAAAAAAAGCAGGAGGAGATGCGCTGCTTAGTTTTAAAGATGTACTAAAAGAATATTCAACGATTCCTTATGCCGGGTTTAAAGTAGATCTCATTAAGGGAAATCCTACTAATGAAAAGCCAAAAGCCAAAGAGGAGGAAGAAGAGGACGATTAGATCTTATCTAAATTTTTCCGTGTTAATTCAGAAGTGCTGTTATTGCCGGTGTTTAGTGTAGTAGCAGGTTCAAAAAGCATGACATGAACCTCGTTTTTAGCCACAGGGCAGTGTTCAACGCCTTTTGGAATGATAATGAGATCACCTTTCGAAATTGTAATTGTTTTGTCTCTCAGCTCCATATCAAATTCACCTTCTAAAACATAAAATAATTCATCTTCATTATCATGCTTATGCCACACAAATTCTCCCTGGAATTTTGCCAGTTTCACATGCTGTCCGTTTAATTCGCCAACAATGCGGGGATTCCAGTGGTCGTGAAATAGATCTAGTTTTTCGGAGATGTTTATTTTTTCGATTTTCATAAGTATTAGCTCAAAAAAAAAGTCCTGATAATTTTACCAGGACTTTCTAATTATTTTTAAAAGAATTAACCTAAATACTGCTGTAATAATTTACTTCTTGAGCTATGGCGTAAACGGCGAATTGCTTTTTCTTTGATCTGGCGAACACGTTCGCGGGTAAGATCAAATTTATCGCCAATTTCTTCAAGCGTTAAACCATGATTCATTCCAATTCCGAAAAATAATTTTACAACGTCGCGTTCTCTTTCTGTTAAAGTAGATAAAGCACGGTCAATTTCTTTTGATAAGGATTCCATAATCAAACCGCTATCTGCTTTTGGTGAATCGTGGTTGATCAATACATCCAATAAAGAACTTTCTTCACCATTTGCAAAAGGCGCATCCATACTAACGTGGCGGCCACTCACTTTCATGGTATCAGCAACTTTATCGATCGGAAGATCTAAAAGTTCAGCTAATTCGTCAGCACTTGGCTCACGTTCAAATTCCTGTTCTAATTTAGAGTAAGCTTTATTGATCTTATTTAATGAACCTACCTGATTTAAAGGTAAACGTACGATACGGGATTGTTCAGCTAATGCCTGAAGGATACTTTGACGGATCCACCATACCGCATAAGAAATGAATTTAAAACCACGAGTTTCATCAAAACGTTTTGCGGCTTTTATCAAACCTAAGTTACCTTCGTTAATAAGATCGGGTAAGCTTAAACCTTGATTTTGATATTGTTTTGCTACGGATACTACGAAACGTAAGTTGGCTCTTGTTAATTTTTCAAGTGCTTTCTGGTCTCCGTCTTTAATTCGTTTTGCTAAGTGAACTTCTTCTTCTGCTGTTATTAATTCTTCGCGGCCAATTTCCTGAAGGTATTTATCTAAAGAGGCACTTTCGCGGTTGGTGATTGATTTGGTTATCTTTAGCTGTCTCATCCGTAAATTTTAGTGTTATAACGCACAAAGATACAAAAAATTACGGTTTTTTTTCGGGAATTATTGCTAAAAAACAATATTTAACAAGTTGTTTTCCAGTTAGTTTGTTAAAAACTAAAAAACACATCAGAATTCGCCAAGCAATTAATTAAAACGCACTCAGCGTTTCGTTGAGCATCTCAAGACTTAGTTTTTTCTCTAAAAAATGTTCTTTGCTTTTATTTTGCGTTGTAAAAAGTGTTGCAGGTATGGCGCCACTCCATTTTAGATTTATTTTATTGATAAAATCATTGCCATTTACTTCATCAAGCAAAATACATTCCATGCTGTACTTATTTTTTTCTAAGAATGGAACAAGTTTTTTATCCATATCTTCTTTAAAATCCATGCTCACCAAAAGTACTTTTACGATCCTGGTTTTATTTTGCTTGTTGAATTTTTCAAACTCCGGAAGTTCAGCAACACAAGGTTTACACCATGTAGCCCAGAAGTTAACAACATAGATCGTATCGCTTTTGTTGTTAATTCGCTTGAGCAGCCCGTCTGTTTTATAAACGCTCACTGCTTTTTGTGCAAATGCACAAAATGTAAATGCAAAAAACAAAAGCAGTAAATTATTTTTTTTCTTTAAAAGCATATTCATCAAATAAAACCTGTATTTCAACTATTAATCTATTGATCTCAAGACTGTCGGTGCCATCGTAAAATCCTCTGATATGGCGCTCCTTGTCGATCAGGGCAAAATTCTGGGTGTGAATGAAATCCTCTGAATCACCATTGCCTTGTTCGGCATTAAGCAAATAACTTTTTCGAGCCATTTGATAAAGATCCTTTTTTTCGCCGGTCAAAAACAACCAGTGATCATTACTTACTCCGTGCAGTTTGGCGTATTCAGCCAATTGCGGAACAGAATCAGTTTCCGGATCAACTGTATGTGACATGATCAAAAGATCGTTGCGATCTTTAAATTTTTTATAAACCCGTTCGAGTTGTGTGCTCATGATCGGGCAAATAGATCTGCAAGTAGTAAAAAAGAAATCAGTAACATAAATTTTCCCGGCAACGGTTTGCTCAGTAACCTTATTGTTGTTTTGATCCTTAAAGAAAAAGCATGAAACGGTATGATAAGTTGTATCGTCCACCTTCAAAGCATTCTTTGGTCCAAAATAGGCAAGGGTTCTAATGGGCTTAGCTTCATCTTTACTATAAAAATACCATCCGATAAAGATAACAGGCACCAACAATAACAACCAATAATACTTATATTTGAACATAAATTTTACGAAATTACACAATTAAATGTTCGGCATAAAAAATAAAAAAGAGAAGAATCTGGAACTGGGTTTCGGAACAAAAAATTATAATGGCTCAGTTCGGTTCTTAAATAAAGATGGTTCAGTAAACATAAAACGCAAGGGGCTTAATTTTTTTGATAATCTAGACGTTTATCATTGGCTTATCACTACCACTTCTTTCAATTTAACTTTGGTTATCCTGGGAGGGTACGCTGTATTAAACACGGTTTTTGCTTTGGTTTATTACATCTTGGGGCCTGAGAATTTTGGTGGTATTGAGGCTATGTCCGGTGGTGATCGATTTATGGATCTTTTTTTCTTTTCTGCTCAAACACTAACTACAGTGGGTTACGGACACGTTTATCCGCATAGTGTATCTGTTAGCACCGTTGCCGCCATCGAATCCTTGAGTGGTTTATTGGGTTTTGCTGTTGCAACAGGAGTTCTATATGGTCGATTTTCAAGGCCAAATGCTCATTTAATGTACAGCGATAATGCTATTATTGCACCTTATCAGGGCATCACTGGTTTGATGTTCAGGATTGCTAACACAAAACAAAATGAGCTTATCGAAACTGAAGCGAGTCTGGTAATAGCATATACGAATCCCGAAACAAACAAACGTGAATTTGAAGCTTTGCCGTTAGAGATCAATAAAATTAATTTTTTACCAATGAGTTGGACAATTGTTCATCCAATTGACGATAAAAGCCCTATTTACAATGCTTCCGTTGACGACCTAATCATGCAGGATGCAGAACTGATCATTCTGGTTAAAGCCATTAATGATACATATTCTCAAACGGTATACTCCCGAATGTCATACAAGGCTCATGAATTTGTTGAAAAGGCAAAATTCATACCTATTGTGCCCGAGGCAAATGGCGGAAAGATCAAGATAAAACTCACTGATATCCACAAATACACAAAATTGGAATAATTTTTGCTGTGTTAAAAATTCTTAAACTTATTATCTTATCTTTAATATCTTTTAAATTTGTTAAAATCATTGATCATGAATAGAATATTTAGTCTTATTGCTGTTTTTGGCTTATCCACTTTTATGGTTGCTCAAAAGCAATTTTCGTTCAGCGTAAACGGTAATATCAAAAACTATAAAAATAAATACATTTACCTGAACCATAAATGGGATGAAAAACCTTTTACCGATTCAGTTAAGGTCTCCAACAATTCGTTCACATTCAATTTGAAGAGTCCGGAGTCGAATATGTACTGGATCACTTTTAAAAACGACATCAACTCTCAGCCAAACATTATTTTCTTTGTGGATGCAGGTAAAACTACAATTACACTGGACATGGATTCTTTGCAGAATCTTGATATTAAAGGCGGGCAAAGTCATAAAGACTACACAGAATATCGTGCCATGATGTTTAATTTTTCGATGACCCAACAACAGATCATCAACGAATACAACGGAGCGCGTGGAGCAGGTGATCAGGCAAAAATGACCGCCAAACAAACAGAGTATGAGCAATTAACCATTAAAGTACGAGAAGGCCTTAAAGATTTCATTAAAAAGCATCCTAAATCGGTTGTGAGCGGTTATCTGATCTATTTTGAATATAACAACAACGCTCAGGTTACAGCTGCTGATCTTCAGGAAGTGATCGGTTTACTGGATAAATCGGCATTACAAACAAAATTCGGTCAAATGGCGCAGCAGCGACTTACCAATATGCTAGGCACAACCATTGGTTATCCGGCCCTTGATTTTACACAAAACAATGCTGATGGTAAACCTGTTAAACTGAGCGATTATAAAGGAAAGGTTGTTTTAGTTGACTTCTGGGCAAGTTGGTGCGGGCCTTGCAGAGCCGAAAACCCAAATGTTGTGGCCGCATACAATAAATACAAAGCAAAAGGGTTTACTGTATTAGGAGTTTCTTTTGATCAGAACAAAGAAGCCTGGTTAAAAGCAGTTGAAAAGGATCAGTTGGCTTGGGATCACGTGAGTGATCTAAAAGGCTGGGGTAATGAGGTTGGCAAAATGTATAGCATTAGCAGTATACCTCAAAACCTTTTAATTGATAAAGACGGTAAGATCTTAGCCAAAAACCTTAGAGGAGCCGAGTTAGACATGAAATTGGAGGAGTTTTTAAATAAAAAATAGGCTACAAAGCCAATAAAATCAATATTAACTATAAATTTGCCATTCGTTAAAAACACAAACAATTAATTATGAAAAAAGTAGCTCTTATTACGTTATCCTTAGCAATAGCATTAGTTAACAATGCTCAAACAGCTGATCCGGTAGTTATGACAATTAACGGTAAACCTGTTACAAAATCAGAGTTTGAAAGTGTATATCACAAGAACAATACAAAAACTTCTTCAGACCCGAAATCAGTTCGTGATTACGCTGATCTGTTCTCGTTATTTAAAATGAAAGTTTATGAAGCGGAATCAATGGGTTTAGATACTTTTCAGTCTTTTAAATCAGAATTATTAGGTTACCGCCGTCAGCTTGCAGCGCCTTACCTTACTGATAAAAACACGAACGAATCTCTGTTAACAGAAGCATACGAACATATGAAGAATGAGGTTAGAGCTTCTCATATTCTAATTCGCTGCATGGAAACTGAATTCCCTAAAGACACATTAGAGTGCTGGACCCGCGCAAACCTTATTCGCAACGCAGTGATGGGAAAAGCACCATCCGCTTCTCAGATCGCGGATTACGATAAGTTATTGAAGAATTCCACCATGATCAAATCTGATTTTGTTAGAAAAGACAGCGCTTTATATAAATCAAAATTGAATTCTGTAAAAAATCTTGGGGAATATCTTAAGAACGCCGGTGCTGATAAATTTGGCGGCATTGCAACAAAAACCAGCGATGATCCTTCTGTTAAT
>JANYIQ010000264.1 GCA_025362575.1 Bacteroidia bacterium | reverse complement strand
AGCTCTTTCCCACTCTGATTCTGTTGGTAAACGGAAATCGTTAACGATAGTTTGACCAGATCCGATCAAGAAGTTATTTAATAATAATGAACGCCAGATAGAGAATGCACGTGCTTGTTTCCAGCTGATTCCCACAACCGGATATTGGTCGTAAGCTAAATGCCAGAAATACATATTAGTCATCGGCTCATTAAATGAATATGTATAATCGTGTACCCAAGCTAAAGTATCAGGGTAAACGTTAATTACGTCTTTAATTATGAATGCTGAACGGTCAACACCCTTACGCTCACGCGGTATGTAATTACCTTGTCCAACTGAAACCTGATCTTTAACATTATATGTACCTAATGTTTTTGGATCTTTACCCGGATCAGTTACCGGTGTAGATTGTGTGCCCGGTTGGTTACCCTGACCGTCGTTCAAAGAAACCCCGTTAATATAATCTGCTTTTTTGTACTCATGAGCAGCATCTTGAATATCTGCTGATTTTTGAGGAACAAAACGATTCGATTTAGAAGCTGCTAAACGAATATCAATTCTGTAATATTCGAAGTTTAATTTACGCGTGTCTATTTCTTTACGGTTATAGAAACGCTCTCCTTCCGGTAAATATAATGGCTGTAAGTCAGCGCGGTAATCTTCATCAGGACTATCCCAGTTAATATGCTTTTCCCAGTTAATATAAGGATCCTGTAAATTGTTATCTCCTTTATATAATGGCCATACATCTAAGTAGTCTTCCTGAGAGATCTGAAAATCTTCTGCATCCGGGTTAGAACCACGCGCTAATAGCTGACGTGCGATAGAGTCTTTTACCCAATATACGAACTGACGATATTCATTATTAGAAAGCTCAGAGTCATCAATGTAAAAAGCCTGAACGGAAACCATTTTTGATTTGGCTGTATGCGCCATAGTGGTCTCGTCATCATTGGGTCCCATGTGATAGCTTCCGGTTGGAATATACAATGTGCCAAATGGATCGGGCTGATACCATTGTTCACGTCCTTGTACACCAACTAACTCAGCTGTACGTTTGTTACATCCTGCAACAAGCGCGACAAATGAAGCTAATACCAAGAGTTTTTTCATAATGTTCGTTTTAGTTTATAACCTTAATACTTTGCCTTTGTTACTTTTCAGTATGCCTGAAAGTTATTAACAATTGGTGTTAGTATTAGATGGCTTTAACGTCAAATTCTTAAATAGGTTACAATTTTAACAATTAATTCAAGAATCTCACGTTCCCTGATACTGTTTGAGGTTTTCCTTTTTTAACACCCATACAATATCCGATGATAATCTCATGAGTACCATTCGAATAGCCTTTAACTTTTGAAGTAGTATAATCATAAGAATACCCTATTTTAAGGTTTTTGTCTTTTAGCAATTTAACACCTAACATAGGGCAGATCGCATCTTCTAAACGGTAAGTAGCACCTAACCAGAACATATTACGGTATTGATAAGTTAAATTAATATCCACCTGAGTGGTAGCTGCATCAGTTTTAACCTTGATATTAGGAATAATATCATTTTCTGGGTTAATTTTGAAAGTATAACCGGCAACTAAGTAGTAGTGACGTGCAACCTGAAACTGAACATTACCGCCAGATTTAAGATCCTGAGCAGTTAAGTGAGTTGAAGATATACCTACATACATTGAATTTGGGATCTGGTAAAAAGCGCCAAAACCTAAATCGTAAGAAAGCTTATTTAATTTAGCGTTATCATAAGTACCTGTTCCGCTTGTATAACCTGCACCAGGGATAGTGTTATCCACTTTACCCGGCTCCGGAACTACCCAAGCATCAGAAGCTGATAATTGTAAGATACCTGCGTCGATACCAACACCTAATTTACCTGCGCCTAACGGTCTGTTGTAAGCAACAGCCAAACGGGCAAAAGTAGATTTGATCGGACCGATCTGATCGTTCATTACGTTTAAACCAATACCCAATGGCAAAGAACCAACCGGCATATCAAAACTAATTAATCCCGTTTTTGGAGCACCAGGGAAACTTACCCACTGCTGACGGTATTGAATATTAGCACAAATTGCATCGCTAGTACCTGCATAACCAGGGTTATAAATTAACTTGCTATGCATGAACTGAGTGAACTGGGGATCTTGCTGAGCCATTAATACTCCTGAGAATCCAGCTACTGCTACTACAATTTTTGTAAATAGGTTTTTCATATTTTATGGTTTAATTTATCACTTAGCACTTTGTGCCAAATATACTTAGGGTGCTAAATTAGTTAAA
>JANYIQ010000071.1 GCA_025362575.1 Bacteroidia bacterium | reverse complement strand
TATGTAACATGGATGTTTTTAAAAACACGTAAACATGCCGAGCAGCAAATTAATTTACAAAAATCTTTACTTGAACATAAAAATAAAGAAGTAACGGATAGCATTACCTATGCTCAGCGTATTCAAAAAGCAATTTTACCATCGTATCGCGTAATTGAAAATTATTTACCTAATTCGTTTGTGGCCTATTTGCCTAAGGATATTGTGAGCGGTGATTTTTACTGGGTTGAGAAAAAAGACAATAAAGTATTTTTTGCTGTTGCCGATTGCACAGGCCACGGCGTGCCCGGCGCCATGATGAGTGTTATTTGTCAAAATGCCTTGAATCGAGTTGTTAAAGAGTTCGACATCGAAAAGCCGTCTCTTATTCTAGATAAACTCAATGATCTTATAGAAGAAGCATTTTCGAAAAGCGGCTCGGATGTAAAAGATGGAATGGATATTTCTTTATGTACCTTCAATAATACCACAATGACCTTAGAGTTTGCAGCTGCTAACAACCCACTTTACATACTTTCAAACAATGAGATCAAAGAAATAAAAGCAACTAAACAGCCCATTGGAAAATTTGAATCGAAAGTACCATTTGCCAACCACGAGATCAAAATTGAAAAAGGACAAAGCATTTATTTATTCTCTGATGGTATTGCCGATCAGTTTGGAGGAGCCGATGGAAAAAAATTCAAATACAAACGTGTAAAAGAATTATTATTAAGTATTCAGAATAGATCCAATTCAGAACAAAAGAACGCCATTATATCTGCATTTACCACATGGAAAGGAAATCTTGAACAGGTAGATGACGTATGCATGATGGGAATTAAATTTTAAATACTATGTCGATAGAAGTAAATAACATTACCAAGCTTTACGGTACTCAAAAAGCACTCAACAATGTTTCGTTTAACATTAATGCAGGTGAGATCGTTGGATTTCTTGGCCCGAACGGTGCCGGAAAAAGCACCATGATGAAAATTATTACCTGCTACATTCCACCTACATCCGGCAGTGCAAAGGTTTGTGGTTTCGATATTCATGAGCAAAGCATGGAGGTGCGTAAACAGATCGGTTATTTGCCGGAGCACAATCCTCTTTACTTAGATATGTACGTTAAGGAATTTCTTGAGTTTGTTGGCGGCATTCATAAACTACCGAACATTAAAAGCCGCGTTGCCGAAATGATAGAACTTACAGGCTTACAGGTAGAACAAAAGAAAAAGATCGGTGCCTTATCCAAGGGATACCGCCAGCGTGTGGGCCTTGCGCAAGCCATCATTCACGATCCTAAAGTATTGATCATGGATGAACCCACAACAGGATTGGATCCGAATCAGCTGGAAGAAATTCGCGGACTCATCAAAACATTAGGTAAAGAGAAGACTGTTATGCTGAGTACGCACATCATGCAGGAAGTAGAAGCCATTTGCGACCGCGTGATCATTATCAACAAAGGCGAAATTGTGGCTGATGATACCACTGAGACCTTACAGAAAAACACCAGCAAACAGATCATTACCGTTGAATTTGACAAAGCCGTTTCTAAGAACAGTTTAAAAACAATTAATGGCGTTAAAGAAGTAAATCAACTCGAAGGCAATGCCTGGCAACTAATTTCAGAAGGAGATAACGACATCCGTAAAGAAGTTTTTGATTATGCCGTTCAGAATAAACTAAGTGTATTGACTTTAAATAAGGAAGAGCAGAAGTTAGAAGACGTTTTCAAAAAACTAACGAAATAATTGAAAAAATCACAACCTCACCAATTCACAACTAAAATGGAATATAGAAGACTCGGAAAATCAGGATTACAGCTTAGTGCTTTATCATTTGGTACCTGGATAACATTCGGAAAACAAATTGATGATAAAGTCGCCGATAGTTTATTGAGCACTGCATACGATGCAGGCGTAAACTTTTTTGATAATGCCGAAATCTATGCTGCGGGAAAATCAGAACTCGTAATGGGTAAGATCCTGAAACAAAAAACCTGGGCCCGCAGTTCTTACTGTGTTTCCAGTAAAGTATATTTTGGATATGAGGACAAATTACCAAATCAGGTTGGCCTTTCACGTAAACATGTTATTGAAGGATGCAATGCGGCTTTAAAACGCTTGCAGGTAGATTACATAGATCTTTTTTATTGTCACCGCCCTGATAAGAACACACCGATAGAAGAAACTGTGTTGGCAATGAATACGCTTATACAGCAGGGCAAAATATTATATTGGGGCACCAGCGAATGGGCTAACGATGAGATCATGGCAGCCATTGCAGTTGCAAAAGATTATAAATTGATCGGGCCAAGCATGGAGCAACCGCAATACAATATGTTTGAGCGTACTAAAATGGAGAAAGATTTTTTATTGCTTTTTAGAGATCACAAATTGGGAACTACAATTTGGAGTCCTTTATACAGCGGTTTACTCACCGGAAAATATTTGAATGTTAGCGGCGACAAAACACGTTTAGATATTGAAGGCATGGAATGGCTTAAAGATCGTACTTTGGGTGATCCAACACGATTAGATAAAGTAAAAGCCTTAGATAAACTGGCGCAGGAATTAGGAACCACATTGCCTAAACTGGCGATTGCATGGACGGTGAAGAACCCAAATGTAAGTTCTACAATTTTAGGAGCAAGTAAACCCGAACAATTGAAAGAAACATTGACTTCTTTAGATGTTCTTCCAAAACTTACAAGAGAAGTAATGGAAAAAATAGAAAGCATTTTACAAAACAAACCGATGCAAGCTCAGTATTAATGTTTAAAGTTTGAAAGTTCAAAGTTCAAAGTTTATACACTTTCAAATAAATGAAACAACTCTTCAAAAACATAAAAGTCATAGAATTAGCAGGGGTTTTAGCCGGGCCATCAGCAGGAGTTTTCTTTTCGGAATTGGGAGCAAAGGTCATTAAAGTTGAAAACCCGAAAACCGGAGGCGATGTTACAAGAAGCTGGAAACTGGAAACGGAGAATAAAAACGATAAAACAAGTGCGTATTACTGGAGTGTGAATACAGGTAAAGAAATTTTGTTTTTGGATGTAACAATTGAGAAAGATCTTAAAACACTATACAAACTCGTTAAACAAGCTGATATCATCATTACAAATTACAAAAAAGGTGATGATAAAAAATTAAAGGTCGACTACCCTACTCTTAAAAAACTGAATTCAAAATTAATTTACGCCACCATAAACGGTTTTGGAGAAAAAAGCAAACGCACCGCTTACGACCTGATATTACAGGCCGAAGCAGGTTTTATGTTCATTAACGGTGAAAGCAATAGCGATCCTGTTAAAATGCCTGTGGCACTAATAGATGTGATCGCCGGTCACCAGTTAAAAGAAGCGATCTTAATTGCTTTATTAAAACTCGCTAAAACAAAAAAAGGGTCTCATATCTCAGTTTCATTATTTGACAGTGCTGTTGCTTCGCTTGTGAATCAGGCTACGAATTGGCTGGTGGCAGGGCATTTGCCTAAGTCCACAGGATCATTGCATCCTAACATTGCGCCTTATGGTGAATTATTCAATACTAAAGATAAACAGCTTATTACTTTCGCGATCGGCAGTAACAAACAGTTTGAGAACCTATCTCAATTACTTGACTTGAATTATTTGAGTTTAGATGAACGTTTTGCTTCTAATCAAAACCGTATAAAAAATAGAAATGAATTATTTTTGCTTTTAAAATCTGCCATTGAAAAACAGAGCTTCAGTAATTTATACAAAGCTTGTTTGGAAAAGGATGTCCCGATTGGAAAAATAAGGAATTTAAAAGAAGTTTTTGAATTGCCCGAAGCAAAAGCGAAATTGAAATCATTCAAAGAGAATGGTAAAACCAAAAAAGCAGTGAACTCAATTGCCTTTAAATTTTTAGACTAATGTATTCCGCCAAAATTGCAAGTACACCTGAAGAAGTAAGCCGTATCATTGAATTGCGAATAGAGATCTTACGCAAGCCCTGGAAACAGGATCCTGCAACGGCTTCAGATGTAATGGAATCAAAAAGCATTAATGCCTATATTGAGAACGAAAACAAAGAAGTAATTGCTTGCGGAAGATTACAGGAAAACGAAGGTAAGGTTGGACAAATTCGATTCATGGCCGTGAGCGACAAATATCAAGGCAAGGGGTTGGGCAAAATAATTGTAAAATGCCTCGAAGATCAGGCGAAAAAAATTGGCTTAAGAACAATTGAACTGCAAGCCCGCGAAAATGCGGTGGACTTTTATAAGAACTGTGGTTACTCAATAAAAGAAAAATCGTTCTTATTGTGGGGAATTATTCAGCATTATTTAATGGAGAAGGAACTGTAATTGTTTCACGCAGATAAGGGCGCAGATTTTACGCGGATAAAATAAACGCAAGAACAAATAATTTTTTAAAATCTGTCACAAACCCGCAAAAACAAAAAAGCCTCAGTATCTCTACCAAGGCTTTTCTGATCAAACAAAAATAGCAAAACCCATCTGCCTTTTTATATATAAACTTCCGTTCTGCTCTCTTCTATCATCTTTTTCAAGTTGATCAAAGCATAACGCATTCTGCCTAAACTTGTATTGATAGATACTTCGCAGAAATCAGCGATCTCTTTAAAGCTCATATCATAATACATTCTCATAATAACTACTTCTTTTTGTTCGTTCGGCAATTTTGAAATGAATGAACGGATCTTTTTTCGGAAACCTAAATTTTCGGCACTGCTTTTAAAACCGTCTTCATTTGAAGAGATAGAAGAAAAAACATCAATCTCTTCGCCTTCTTCATTCGCATAAACCGGAACAGTTGGTAGTTTTTTGACCCTACGGAAATGATCAATGATTAAATTACGTGAAATACGGATCACCCAGGGCAAGAACTTACCTTCTTCTGAATACTGATTCTTCTTTAAAGTTTGTATCACCTTAAAAAATGTATCCTGAAAAATATCTTCAGTAAGCGCCTTATCTTTTACAATAATGTAAATACAAGAATAGATCTTGCGTTTGTGACGATTCAATAAAACGGATAGGGCTTCTTCGTTGCCATTGATATAGAGTTGTACTAACTCATTATCTTCTAATAGTTGAACAGACATGCATTTTCCCTTTTTTAATTAGTAAGGTATCAGGGTGTAAATGTCTATTCTATGGCAATTGGTTTAATTGGTTATAAGGCAAATATAAGGCATCTTAATTAAACACAAAAGGTTTTATTGAGCCTTTGAGTGAATGGATTTAACATTTTCTTATTTATTGCCTAACATTTTGTTAAAATTATCTAAATAAAGTACTGATTTTCAATAATTTAATAGTATTTATAAACATTTGGTTTTGAAGCCTTTCTAAGCCTTATTTTTACGGTATCAATGAGTAAACAAACTGATATTTCGGGCCTAAGTCCTAAAGAATTCATCATTATAAAGGGTGCCCGGGTACATAATTTAAAGAGCCTGGATGTTGCCATTCCAAGAAATAAATTTGTGGTCATAACCGGTTTATCTGGCTCCGGCAAATCTTCTTTGGCTTTCGATACTTTGTATGCCGAAGGACAACGTCGCTACGTTGAAAGTTTGTCGGCTTATGCAAGGCAATTTCTCGGACGATTAGAAAAGCCACAGGTAGATTATATTAAAGGTATCTCTCCTGCCATAGCAATAGAACAAAAAGTTATATCGCGTAACCCACGAAGCACAGTTGGAACCACAACTGAAATTTACGACTACTTAAAATTGCTTTTTGCGCGTGTCGGAAAAACATACAGTCCTGTAAGCGGTAAAATGGTAAAACGTCAAACCGTTAGCGATGTGGTTGATTTTATTTCTAAACTGCCTAACGACACCAAGTGTCTCATTTTATCAAAAATAACGGTTCCAAAAGACCGCAACTTAAAACAAACCCTGGATCTGCTTTCACAGCAAGGTTTTTCGAGAGTGGTGTTTCAGAATAGCATTCAAAAGATCACAGAAGTTGATGTTAAAAAAATAAAAGTAAGCGAAGTCGTATATTTACTGATCGATCGTTTGGTGGTGAATAATGCTGATGAAGATTTTACCAATCGCGTTGCCGATAGCGTGCAAACCGCATTCTTTGAGGGAAAAAGTGAGTGTTTAGTATGGATCGATAAAGAGAACGGAAAGTATAACGAAAATCATTTCTCAAATTTATTCGAAGCCGACGGAATTACTTTTGACGAACCCAATATTAATTTTTTCACGTTCAACAATCCTATTGGAGCCTGTAAAGTGTGTGAGGGTTTTGGAAGCATCATTGGCATTGATCCGGATCTTGTCATTCCAAATAAAAGCCTGAGTGTTTACGACAGCGCTGTTGCTTGCTGGAATGGCGAGATGATGAGCGAATACAAAAAACAATTATTAAAAAGCGCACATAAATTCAATTTCCCGGTTCATAAACCCATTGCCGAACTAAATAAAACTCAATATAACTTACTTTGGAATGGTAATGAATATTTTGAAGGCATTTATGATTTCTTTAAAATGCTGGAGAAAGAAAGTTACAAAATTCAATATCGTGTAATGCTAGCACGCTATCGCGGGAAAACAGTTTGTCCCGATTGTCAGGGCACACGTCTGCGTAAGGATGCCAACTATGTTAAGATTGCCGATAAGAACATTACTGAAATGGTATTAATGCCTGTTCAGGATCTGGCTGCTCTTTTCAAAAGCCTAAAATTCAGTGAGCACGACATGATCATTGCTAAACGTTTGCTTTTAGAAATTAATTCGCGTCTACAATATTTGTTAGATGTTGGTTTGGGTTATTTGACCCTGAACCGTGTAGCTAATACTTTAAGTGGTGGCGAGTCTCAGCGAATCAATCTTGCAACTTCTTTAGGAAGCAGTTTAGTTGGCAGTTTATATATTTTAGATGAGCCCAGCATTGGTTTACACCCCCGCGATACCGAGCGCTTGATCAAAGTTTTAAAACTATTGCAAAAGCAAGGTAACACCGTTATTGTTGTTGAACATGATGAAGATATTATGCTGGCTGCTGATCAATTAATTGATATTGGTCCTGAAGCAGGAACAGGCGGCGGTAATCTTGTGTTTCAGGGCGACCACAAAGCCTTATTGAAAGATACTGAGAGTTACACCGCAAAATATTTAACGCACAAATTAAAAATTGATGCACCAAAGAGTAGACGAAAATGGAAAGAGTTCATTGAAATAAAACATGTGAACGATAACAATTTAAAGAATGTATCGGTAAAATTCCCTTTGAACACTTTATGCTGCGTAACAGGCGTGAGTGGCTCCGGTAAATCGACTTTAGTTAAAAAAGCATTCTTGCCCACTTTACAAAAATATCTGGATGGTTATTTTGAAAGTGTAAGTTACGATCACATGATCGGTGGCAGCTTAAAACAAATTAAGCAAGTTGAGTATGTTGATCAGAATCCCATTGGAAAATCATCTCGCTCAAATCCTGTAACGTATTTAAAAGCTTACGATGAGATCCGGAATTTATTTGCAGAACAAACTTTAGCAAAGAACAGAGCTTACAAACCATCGCATTTTTCATTTAACGTGGATGGCGGGCGCTGCGAGGTTTGTGAAGGCGAAGGGCAAATTACAGTGGAGATGCAGTTCATGGCTGATATACAATTACCATGCGACAGTTGCCATGGCAAACGTTTTAAAAGTGAAGTTTTAGAAATTGTTTTTAAAGGAAAATCTGTTTCTGATGTGTTGAACATGACCGTAGATGAATCGCTTGCATTTTTTAAAGCCAATGAAGATAATAAGATCTGTAAACGTATTAACGAAAAACTAAAACCTTTGCAGGATGTTGGTTTGGGTTATGTGGCCCTTGGGCAAAGCAGCAGCACGTTAAGCGGCGGCGAGGCACAGCGTATTAAACTGGCTTCTTTTTTAACCTCCATCAATAACACCTCACCTACTCTTTTTGTATTTGATGAACCAACAACCGGCTTACATTTTCATGATGTGGCTAAACTATTAAAGTCTTTTGATGCTTTACTGAACAAAGGTCATTCAATTATTGTTGTTGAGCATAACCTTGAAGTAATAAAATGTGCTGACTGGATAATTGACCTTGGCCCCGAAGGCGGTGAAGAAGGCGGTAATATTGTGTTTGAGGGCACGCCGGAGCAATTGGTGAATTGCAAAGGTTCCTATACGGCGAAGTATTTGAAGGGAAAGGTGTAGATTATTATGTATGGTGGGTGTCACAAATCGCCGTAAGCAATAAGCGAAAACAATCTCTTAAACCTGCACCGGCACCATTGTAAAAGGAATTTTTATCATTACTTGATAATCTTCGCCGGCTTCCAGCATATCCTCATCATCTGATTCGTACATCCAGTTAATTGTAACCGCGCTTCCGTTCTTATAAATGTTTTCAAGATGTCGGAATATCTCCAAAATACATTTTGAAGAACTCGTGCTAAAGTAAGGCAGAAACATTTTAACCGTAGTTGTTGGTTTAGCGTTGGCCGCATAAAGAGCAAGTGCATCAAATAAAGGCTGATAAAACTCAACAGAATTTTCAGGAATAGACCTGCCTTTAATTTCCAATACCCCATTACTTAGGTCAAAGTTAACGGCCGGGCTTTTAAGTGTACCTTCAACTACATATTTTTCCATGATCTCTATTGTTTTGAAAGCCCTAAGATAAGAACTCATATTGTATTTCCTAAAAATGAAACAAAAAAGCCCTCCCGGCATAACCAAGAGGGCTTTTCTAATAAAAAACTAATTTTAGTTGTTTACCAATTTCTGCACTGAAACCACTTTATTGTTTTCAATTAATTTGATGAAGTAAATTCCTGCTGCAAGGTTAGTTCTTACGAATGTTTTTTCCTCAACTAAGTTAGTTTGATAAACCACTTTACCTAAATTATCACAAACTTCAATACTTGATCTTACTGAAAGGTCTGTTACCAGAACAGTAAATTCACCATTACTTGGGTTAGGATAAACCGTTAGATAAGAGTTAGCAGTTGGGAGTTCAGAAATTGAAGTACAAGCTGAAACAGATTGAGTAAACACAGTGTTGTTTTTACAACCATTTACATCTGTACCATTAATTGTATAAGTAGCAGTTACAGTTGGGCTAACCGAAATACTTGTTCCGCCACCACCGGGGCTCCAGGTATAGGTTGAAGCTCCGCCTGCGGTTAAGGTTGCTGTTTGCCCTGTACATAATAAAGTATTACTTGTACTTGCAGTAATTGCCGGCAATGCATTAACAGTTAAGTTAGAAATTGCAGGTGCTCCTGAAACACATCCATTAGAACCTGTTCCTGTAACAGAGTATGAACTTGTTGCAGTTGGAGACACTACTGCGCTTCCACTGCTAAAAGTATAACTCGCAGCTCCTGAAGGAACCATGGTAAATGAAGCGCCGCTGCAAATAGCACCACTGTTAACAGATATGATAGGTAATGAGTCAACCGTTACAATACTTGAATCCATTAAGGAATTACAACCCAATGAATCAGAACCCTGAACCAAGTATGTTGTATATGTTGTTGGCGATACTACATTACTTCCACCTTGAATAGTATAACTATAAGCACCTGTAGGCATAATTGTAAATGACTGTCCTGAACAGATCGTACCACTATTTACGCTTAATGTAGGCGTTGTGCCAACAGTAATAGTAGCAACAGCAGTGTTAGTGCAACTTGTAACAGTATTAGTTCCTGTAACTGTATACATTGTACTTGTACTTATTGGAAAAGCCACACCGTCGGTAATTCCACCGGTCCATGCATAAGTATTAGCTCCTGTACCGCTTAAAGAAGTTGTACCACTATTACAAACCAATGGATTTGATGCAGTGTAACCTACGTTAAGAGCAAGCGGAGTAATTGAACCTGAGGTTACACCACCAGGAGTTATCCAGTTGGATGTTGCTCCTGTTAATGCAAAATTTGCAAGTGTACCATTGTTAGCATTACTAGTTCCATCAGGTAAAGCTGTGGCTGTTGCATTACTTGCTGCAGCAACACCTTCGTTAAAATGGTAATTAGCAACTAAACCCGGCATGTTATTAGGGATCTCACAATTCATATAAGTATTGATCTCACATTTCGTACGGGCTACATTCCAAATTCTACCCTCATCCAATGCTCCACCAAAATACTCTCCATAACCCGGTTGGCTACCAATTGTTACTTGATTGGTGTTTGAGGTAATTAATCCTGCATAATTCGGAGAAGTTGCGGCCAATACGCCGTCTTTATAAAGGCGAATGTTTGTTCCGTCCCAAGTTGCAGCAAGGTGATGCCATGAGTTAAGCGTGCCATAAGGTGCAGATAGAGTCTTCCATCCTCCTCCTATATGCAAATAAACAATAAAGTTTGTCCAACCATTATCTGTTCTTGGAAAAATGTATCCTGTATTTTGTGTATTACTTGATTTACACATCGTATTCTGTACCCCACTATTTTTGGTAGCATATACCCAGGCTTCGAGTGTAATGTTACCGGTAATGTTAAGAGAAGTGCTGTTAGGTACGTTAACCTGATCATTCGCTCCATCAAAGCTCAATGCAGCTCCTGCTTGAGCATAAGTTTTGCAAGTAAATGCAGAGACCAGTAAAAAAGTAGCCGTTAGTAAGTTTGTGTAGAGTTTTTTCATGTTTTATGGTTTATTAATTTCCGTTAAAGGTAAGAAAGACTCGACATCTATAGCTAACATACACCAGAAAATAATGACACATGTAAGTATTTGAGGGAAAATGCAAAAAAAAGGAGAATCTCGTATGATTCTCCCTTTTACTAAATTATTTCGATAAAACTAAGTCAGCACCTTTAATATTTACTTCTTATTCTTAGCTTCAGCAGCCTTAGCATCCGATCTTACTTTGGCGTCGTCCAATATTTTCTGGCAACGTGCATCGCTTTCATCCAATATCTTCTGAGCTTTTTTATCAGCTTCTTTCTTGGCTACTTCTGCGGCTTTTTTCGCTGCAATTTTTGCGATCGGATTACTCGCCTGCTCTACTAACTTATCTGCTTCGGCATAACCATCGGCTTTTGTTTTATCAACGGTGGCTTGTGTTTCTGATTTGATCTTATCAACCTGTGCTTTGGCATCATCCAGTATTTTCTGTGCTTCTTCGTTGGCTTTATCGGCCACAGCCGCTACTACCTGCTCTTTAACCACAGCCGTTGTTGACTTAGCATCATCCTTTAAAGAGGTTTTTACTTTAGGATCTTTAACTGTTCCTACAAATAAAGCAGTTACTTTTATTTTATCCCCCATTTGTACATTTGTTCCTGCAGCTGAATTTGCCTGAGCCAATAATCCGTTCAGAGCTGAATTAGCTTCGTTACCAAACATAGCACGGGGAATATCCATTTTCCATTTGTAATCAATGGTCTGATCTAAACCAGTGCTTCCGCTAACATTAGCAGTGATCTTATCCATCTTTAAGTCAAAAGGTTCAAGTATCAATCGGCCATTTTGTAATTTATATTTAAGATTAACATTATCAACTGCCAGGTTTTTGAGCTGCTCGATCTTTAATGCTTCACCTAATTTCATGAATGGCGCAAAGCCTCCAATGTTCACTTTACTGGTCTTTAATTCACCATGCGCGTCCACAGCGTTAAGGTCAGGCTCCATATTAGAATTCAAAGTAGTTTTAAAATTCTCCATAGTTGCCGTGAACATTCCTTTTGCATATTCAGAGATCGGGGCAATTTTTGCCATGGTGTTAAATGTTTTGAATGTAGTTTGAATGTCGAAATTCTCAACCTTCAAACTCAAACCAACACTTGGTTTTTTAGGATTGGTAGTTTCGTAATATCCATTCAAGGTTAAAGCACCACCCAATAAATTCATGTGCAAGTTACTCATATCAGCTTTCCTATCTTTTACCAGAACAGAACCTGTCAAATTATCCAGAACCAAATTATCATATAATACTTTACCTAAATTTACATTTAAGGCAAAATCAATGTTACCTGGGACTTCGGCAGCACCGGAAGCTGTAGAGGTTGCAGCAGCCGTTGTTGTAGCAGCTGTAGTTGGTGTTGGCGGCCCCATTAATTCGTTAAGGTCAATTAAATTTCCAGTCACGTTAAATGCACCTTTAATCAGATCATCTTTGAAAACATACTGCATGAAGTTTTCGATTTTACCGTTAGCTTTAACATCCGACTTACCTAATTTAGCATCGAAGCTTGAAAGCTCAACGTATTGATTGGTGAAGTTCAGTTTCATTACATTCAACAAAACTTCGTAAGCTAAAGTGGCCGTTTTGTATTTCATAGCGTCGATCTCTAATGCACCTGAAGCTTTGAATTTATCATACTCTTTTTTATCAATAGAACTCATACGGCCTTCCATGGCTATATCTGCTTTAATGGTACCGTTCATTTCATCACCTTTTTCCATTGGAATGAATTCTTTTACGGATGCTAAAACGATCACTGCTTTTACTTCAGCTTTCAGATCGGGGTCAGAAATTGGCGTTTTAACATGTGCCCACATGTTGATGGGATTCCCTGCCATTTCTAAATGAAATTTATTCACATCAATAACAGTCTCATCTAAAACACCTGTTGGATTGGCTACTTTTACATCAATGTTAATGTTGTTAACCGATTTTGGTAAAGAAGGGTATTTGAACATGGCATCTGAAATGACCAGTTCCAATCCAAAAGCGGGCATTTGTACTGCATTGTATGTTCCCTTGGCAAAGCCATTCAGAGCAAGCTTTCCGGCGGTTTGCACACTGGCGAAGTCTTTTGAATACACGCTTGGGATTAAAGATAAAATAGATTTGAATTCTGTTTTATTGGTCTTAAATTTCATATCCATGACAATATTTGTGTCAGGCATATCAACAGAACCATCAAAGCCTAAGGTAAGGTCGTTAAGGCTGAATTCGTTCTCTTTAAAGGCAAAATGCATTTTTGGCATGTCCATATCGAGATCAGCTTTCAATACAGTGTGCACATCTTTCAGATAATTTACACCGCTCATTTTGTAAGTGGTTTTTGCAATGTCCAACAAATTCGACATAGTAAAAATATCCTGAGTAAAGTCACCATTAAGTTCGTAATTAAACCCTTCGAGTTTTGCATACATGTCCCCCTTCTGATCATCGTATACAATATAAGTATCCTTGATTTTTAATTCCTTTAATTTCAAGGCAAACTTTGTTGGTTCGGAAGGTGCGGCGGCTGTTGTATCTGCGCTTGGCTTAGCAATATCCCAATTGGCCTTTCCATCGTGCAATACTTTTCCCAAAATTCTTGCTTTGTCAATGATCAATGAGTTTACCTGATACTTATCGCCGGCAATAACACTTTTCAAATTAATATTGGTGCTTAACTGACCTATAAATGCCAAAGTATCATCCTTAAAATCGTCTACACCGATAACACTAACATTATTGATCACGAATTTAAAATCAGGAAAAGAACTGATAAGCGTAAGATCAAACTCACCAAAATCTACTTTTGCGTTCAAACTTTTGTTGGCCTCATCTTTTACCAATTGCACCAGTTTATCCTTAAATAAAAAAGGAGCTGCAATAATTAATATGATCAGTAAAAGAAAGGTGATCCCTGTCCATTTTAAAATTCGTTTCAGAAGGCTTTTTTTAGGCTTATCGTTCATAGTCTTTTTGTTTTTTTATACTGTGAAAATACTAAAGATTTTGGATTAAAAGCCTGTTAAAAATTGAGAATTTTTTTATTTTCATCAGTTTTTGAACAATAGTTCGCAGACCAATAAGGATAATCCTTTCAGGCAAGTTTATTTTGTCCTTTTAAGAGGAAGGAAAGGTATTCTTTTTGTGAAAAGCAATAGGCTACTAATTTTAGGCGAAACACCTCTTTAAATGGTGATAAAATCAAAAACAAAATAATTCTAAGAAAAATCTGGATTTGTGTTAAAATAACTGCAAAAAAGAAATTAAATCTCTGATCATGTTTCCTGAAAAATTTAAGCTTGCTGATCAACTGATTTGAAATGGCAATATTATAATTCTTTTTTGTAGACTGGCCAATAACGTGAACAACTGACCATTCAGTAAAGTAAATACACTCTACATTTAACTGCGTTGCTCTGTAACAAAGATCAACATCATCCATCCAGAATAAATTCTCATCCAAACCGTTCAATTTTTTATACACTTCATTTTTCATCAATAAGCAAGCACCTGACAGGGCAAAATCTTTTTTGCTAATCTCGGGTGTAAAGAAATAAAGAAGAAAGAAAGTTTCAGCAAAAAGGCTCGAAGCAGTTGGCAAATTAATTACTGATGCCTGTAAACTCAAATCAGGGTTTAAAATTTTTGGTCCAATGATGATGTTTGGTCTTTGCTGCAAAAGTGCAATTGCCTTTGTAATGTCATGGTTTATGAGTTTTGCATCCGGGTTCAATAAAAGAACGTGTTCTCCCTGCGCAAGAGCAAAGCCCTGGTTATTAGCTGCAGAAAAACCGGCATTGGTTTTGTTCGCAATAAACTTAATATTTCCATTTAAACCGGAAATTACCTCCTGCGTTCCGTCATTGGAGTTGTTGTCAACTATAATTATTTCATAACTGCACTCTACCTGTTTTTCAACAGAATTGATGGCCTCGATTAAGAAATCAATGCAATTGTAACTGACAATAATTATGCTAAGAGTTAGATTGATGGTTAGATTTTTAACAAAAATAATCTTAATTTTATAATGTGCTTAAAACTTCTTTAAAAATCGGCTATTTATCGTCAGAAAACCCCAGAAATAAGAGGGTTTGGAGTGGCACCCATTATTCCATTTTCAAAAGCTTAAGTACATTTGGAGAAGTGACCGTTTTGGGTCCTTACCAACCAAAACTAAGGTTACTGATCGCCAGACTTATCAATCAATTTTGTTTAAATGTATTAAATAAAAGGTATAGTTACAGGAACAGCAAGTTTATCAGTAAGGGTTATGCAAATTATTTCAATGAAAAATTAAAGGGGCAGAATTTCGACTGCCTCGTAGGGCCCGCAGCTGCCTGCGAGCTAGCTTATCTTAAGACAAATATTCCGATCCTTTATATTTCCGATGGCACATTTGCAAGATGTTTGAATTATCATGACGCTTTAAAAAACCTTTTCGAAAGATCAATCGAAGAAGGGAATTTCATTGAACAAAGAGCCATAGAAAAAAGTAAATATGTTGTCGTATCCTCCGAATGGGCCCAAAGATCAGTGATCAATGATTATAAAACAGATGCAAACAAAGTAAGGGTCATTCCTTTTGGTGCCAACTTTGATCTTTTACCTGACAAGAATGAGATCAACCTTACTGTTCCGGGAGAATGGAAAATTCTATTTGTTGGCGTATATTGGATCAATAAAGGTGGTGCAATTGCGTTTAATGCCTTTAAATCACTTCTTGATAAAGGATATAACGTTAGCTTAACAGTATTAGGTTGCATACCCCCAGCCGAATTCAAACATCCCAGACTAAAAGTAATTCCGTTCATTGATAAAAATTCATCGAAAGGACAGGAAGAATTAAATGCCATTTACAAAGAACATCATTTTTTGATCCTGCCTACCCGCTTCGATTGTACACCCATCGTCATTAATGAAGCCTCCGTCCAGGCGACCCGCGAAGCGACTCGACTGGCCGCCGTCGAGGCGAGCTGGATCGGATCCGCCGACCCGAGCTGCAACACGACAGGTGGCCCGGTCTGCCCGGCC
>JANYIQ010000211.1 GCA_025362575.1 Bacteroidia bacterium | reverse complement strand
CTTAAGGATAAGTTCAAAAAGCCTTTTACAACATTGAATTTAGATATGTCTTTGTTATTGTCAATTAAATATTGTCCAAGATCTTGTCCTGTTAATTCGGGCGATTTTTTTGATTGTTTTACGAACGGAAAAGTTACCAATGTAAAATCGCCTTCAAATTCTTTACGTGTTTTTTGAAGAACGACCTGTTCAGGACTTACAGATATAGAATAAAGCTTAGTTAAGCTTTCGGTAATGGCGGTTGTTAATAGGTTTTCGGCGTTCATAATATAACTGGCAAATGTATGAATTACCTTTGGTTTTTGGTCAAATTGTCAGTATTTCTTATTTTTAATCCTTGTAATTTATGTTATTTTTACACTGCGGTTTAAACAGAACCGAGGCTAAATTGACTATAACCAATAATCATAATAATACAATGAGAAAAATATTCTTATTTCTTACATTAACTCTTTCGATCTCACTTTTGAAAGCTCAAATTCCTAATTTCAATTGGGCATTTAATGCCGGTCCACAAACTTTTGCCAATTCCATTGGGCATGATGGGGCCGGAAACATTTATGTAACAGGGTATTTTTTTGGCACTATTGATATAGATCCTTCTTCCTCAATTAAAAATCTGACTTCAAATGGTCTCAGTGATTTTTATGTAGCTAAATTTAACAGCGCCGGACAGCATTTATGGTCTTTTAGTGTAGGGTCAGTTGGAGATGATGGATCTTATGATATTGAAGTTAATGCAGCAGGTGATGTTTATTTGACAGGCTATATTCAAGGTGGCCCTGCTGATTTTGATCCTTCGGTTGGTACAGCTACTTTATCACCTGTAGGAACAAGTTTTGATGCTTTTATCGCGAAATATGATAATAACGGGCAATATCAATGGGCCTTTAGTTTAGGCTCAGCCGGCCGTGATGCTGCTGCCGGAATAACTTCTGATCCTTTGACGGGAGATATTTACGTAACCGGTTATTTTGAAACTACGGTCGATATGAATCCTTCTGTTGTTGTTAATGCGATTACGGCTCAAGGTTCGGGCTGGGATATTTTTTTAGCAAAATATACAAGCAATGGTGCATACCAGTGGGCTTTTCCAATTGGAGCTAATAATGTTGATGAAACAGGATTGGAAGTTTGTATGACCAGCTCAGGCAATGTTAGTTTAACGGGATATATAAAAGGTAGCGCCGATTTCGACCCCTCTGCTTCAACAGCCATTTTAAATTGTGCCGGTATGGAAGATCTTTTTCTTGCGCAGTACGATAATTTAGGAAATTACCAATGGGCCTTTAGTATAGGTTCGCCTAATTCAGAGAAAGGTTATGCTGTTGTTGGAGACGCATCGGGAAATACTTATGTTACAGGTTATTTTAGCGGAACGATAGATTTTGATCCGGGAGCGAGTATAAAAAATTTATCAAGCGCCGGAGCAACCGATCAAGATTTGTTTGTAGCGAAATATAATTCGGCAGGACAATATCAATGGGCATTTAATTTAAATTCTGCGAGTGGAACAGACGGTGGATATGATATGGCGATCGATGCAAGTAACGCTATTTATGTTACCGGTATTATAAGCGGAACTGCAGATTTTGATCCTTCGGTTGGTGTGGCTAATTTAACACCGGCAGGATTTAGAAACGCCATTGTTGCAAAATACACAGCGGCCGGGGCTTACCAGTATGCATTTAATTTACCCGTGTCAGGTGGTGGTCCAGATAATACTTATGGTGGCGCCATTGATGTTGATGGAGGATTGAATGTATACCTTCAGGGTACTTTTTTAGGGACGGCTGATTTTAATCCCGGCATTGGAACTTTTAATTTGACTTCCATAGGTTCAACCGGTTCGACGCCGGATCTGTTTGTTGCAAAATATGCACCGCTTTGCGCTCCGTTTACCTTTACTTTTACAACCTCTAATTCAAACTGTCCAAATAGTAATGATGGCAATGCCACGGTTAATATTGGCGGTGGAGCTTCACCTTACAGTTATTTGTGGGACCCATCAACCGGCGGACAAACTTCTCAAACCGCTAGTAATTTATATCCAGGTACCTATTCAGTAACTGTTACAGATAATAATAGCTGTTCATTTACCGGAACGGTTAATGTAGGTTCTGTTGTCATTCCAACCCCAACCATTTGTATGGTTACCGTTGATAGCATTGGAAAGAACAATGTTATTTTGTGGGATAAGGCACAATACCTTGCTGCGGATTCATTTTATGTTTACAGAGACATTGCCAATAATAATTTCCAGATCATTGGAAGAGTTCCTGTAACTTCTACTTATGGAGAATTTCAAGATACGGTGAGAACTAAATATCCCGCAAACGGCGACCCTAAAGCTTCTTCCTGGAAATATAAAATAGCTATAAAAGACACCTGCGGCAATTTGAGCCCATTAAGTCCTTATCACAAAACTTTATTTACACAAAATAGTTCGGGCAACTTTACCTGGAATGATTATCAAATAGAATTCCAGCCCATTCCGGTGCCTGCTTTGAATAATTATGTTTTTCGTCGCGACAACAACGCTACAGGTAATTGGCAAAATATTCAAACTTTAAGTGCATCATCGGTTGCTTATACCGACCCGAGTTATTCTACTTATGCTACAACTGCTGATTGGAGAATTGAAACGCTCTGGACAACATTTTGTTTTTCAAGTTATCTGAAACCTACAGCCGGGAAGATCGGTAAATCACGAAGCAACATTCAAAATAACCGTTTTATTGGCATCAATGAGAATTCGCTTAAATATGGAGTTATTGTTTACCCTAATCCAACATCCGATTTTTTAAACATTGAGTTTGAGAAGATCTCTGATGAGATCGATATTAAGATCGTTAATGTTATAGGACAATCTGTTTATCACAATACTGCGAATTCATCAACTTTGAAGAAAACAATAGATATGTCTTCGTTGTCTAAGGGAGTTTATACATTAGTATTATCTAATTCTTTTGGAAAAGCGCAATATAAACTGGTCCTTGATTAGATCGAACAACGATACTCTAAAAAAGTCCAATATTCGTGTTGGACTTTTTTATTTCATGCCAATCACCGTCCTTAATTGTAGGTTTTGTAAATAATTTTAATATTTGATTTCATGCAAAGCCGATTCAGAAATACCATTTTTCTTCTTCTCTTGGTGGGTGGTATATCTGTTATGGGTCAAACTAATTACATTGATTCACTCAGAAAAGTACTTGAAACAACGGTACAAGATACCAGTCGGGTTAAATTAATGAACGATATTGGCGGTTTAATGCTTAACAACGGTCAATATATTTTAGCGGAGGCTTATTTAAACAAAGCCAAAAAACTGGCGGATGACAATAATTATAAAAGCGGTTTAGCCGTATCGTATAGCAGGATAGGGATTCTTTGTATGGATAAAAATGATTATCCTAACGCCAACAAAAATTATTTGATGGCTTTGCAATTACAAAAAGAGCTGGGCGATAAAAAAGGAATTGCTGATGTTACCAGTAATATGGGCATTGCTTCCAGTGACCAGGGCGATTATGCCAAGGCCCTGGAAAATTATTTCACAGCCTTAAAAATTCGTGAAGAAATTGGTGATAAAGAAGGTCTCAACATATCGATGATGTCGATTGCTAATATTTATTTTTTGCAGAATAAATTTACGACGGCGCTTGAGTATTATTTAAATATTCTGAGATCAAAAGGAATGGAAAACAAAAAATTTTTTATGGGTCAGGTGCATAATAATATTGGTTTAGTGTATTTGCAACTAAAGGAGTATTCGAAGGCTTTGAGTTATTTTAATACATCACTTAAAATGGCTGAACAAATAAACGACAAATTAGGAGTAGGCATTTCTTATACCAATATTGGTTCGGTTTATTCGGCGCAAAAGGATCACAGATCGGCAATAGAACTGATAACAAAAGGCTGCGACCTATTTATTGAAATAGGAGATAAGAAAAGTGAAGTGGAAGCTTATTATCAATTGGGTAATATATATGATTCTTTAGGTCAAAAACAAAAGGCCTTCGAATATTTCAAAAAACAATTAGTATTAGCCAAAGAAATTAACAGCAAGGTTAATGTTAAAACTGCATGTCTGGCTATTTCTGAATATTACAAAAGTACCGGCAATTTTAAAGATGCTTTAATGTATTATCAGGAATATAAAAATTTTGAAGATAGTATTCAAAGCGAGTCAAATTTAAAGACCATTGCAGAGCTAGATGCAAAATATAATTCGCAAAAAAAAGAAAAGGAAATAGAATTGCTTAAAAAGGAACAAGATCTTACGAAGGCAAAAAACGATAAACAAAACCAACTTATATTAGCTTCGGTTGTTTTGATCGTTCTGATCTCTTTTACAGGTTTTGTGTTTTACAGAAGCAACCAATTAAAAAAGAAAAATGCTTTGGAGCGGAAGAATTTTGAATTAGAACGCAATGCTCTGTCAGCACAAATGAATCCGCATTTTATTTTTAATTCATTGGGAACTATTAGTGGGTTCATTGCCGATAATGAAAAAGAAAAAGCCGTGGAATATCTTGGCATATTTTCGAGACTAATCAGGCATAACCTTGAACAATCGCGACAAACATTGATTTTGCTTAGCGATGAAGCTCAAATGCTGAGATCGTACCTTCATTTACAACAATTGCGTTTTGATAACAAATTCGATTTTAAAATAGAATTGGAAAATGGCATGGATGATGCTTTGGCCATACCTCCCATGTTTATTCAGCCTTTTGTCGAAAATTCAATACTGCATGGCATCATTCCAAAAGATGAAAACGGTTTTATTAGTGTAAACTTTTACACGAAGGAAGAGAAAGTGGTATGCGAAATAAAGGATGATGGAATAGGGCGCAGCGAGTCTTTAAAAAGAAAAACCGTGTTTGACGAAGCTCATCATAAATCCTTAGCCACAACCATTACTGAAGATCGAAAGAATATAATTAACACAAGAAATAAAGAAAAGATTGACATAGATATAGTTGATATTAAAAACGAAACGGGAGGAATTACAGGAACTAAAGTTGTTTTATCCTTTCCTTCGGAATATATTTAGCATAAAATTGATAAGTTCGGTAATCATAGAAGATGAAAAAAAGTACCTCTCGGGTTTTAAAGAGATGCTTAGAACTTCTTGTCCGGATGTACAAATACTTGGCGATGCCGGTTCTGTAGCAGCGGCACGCGAATTAATCAATAATATTAAACCCGATATAATTTTCCTGGATATAAATTTGAGCGATGGTTCAGCTTTTGATCTATTACAATTGTTAGAGAACGATCGGCAAAAAAATAAATTCGACCTTCGTATTATTTTTACAACTGCGTCTAATCAATTTGCCATTCAGGCTTTTCGAATCAGTGCCATTGATTATTTATTAAAACCTATTTTATCAAGCGAGTTAATTGAAGCTGTTAAAAAAGCCAAACACTTAAAAAAAGTAGAAGGTGCAGATAATCAATACAGAGTTTTACTGGATAATGTTTCGAAAAAAGACGAGGAAAAAAAGATTTGTCTTTCCACTTTAAACGAAATGCGCATTTGTTCAGTTAATGAGATCATTCGTTGTGAGGCCGAGCATAATTACACTACATTTCACTTCACCAACAATAAACCGCTTATGGTATCTAAAACCATTAAAGAATATGAAGAAATGCTGAAAGACCAAGGCTTTGAACGAATTCACCAATCTCATCTTATTAATATAAGCCATGTAAAAGCTTTGGTAAAACGCGAGGGGGGATTTGTTAAAATGAAGGATGATACCGAAATTCCTATTGCCCGTCGCAAAAAAGAAGCCATTCTGGCCAAACTTAAGCATCTTTAAATTTACCCCGTAGAATAATATCCAACGGGGTGAACCGAATTGTAAATGCTTTTCGCCGAATTGTAATTGTTAAAAATTAAGGCTTCGCTATTCCTTAAATTTGAGTAAATAAAATTAAGAACAATACTCACGAATTTCGTAAATTCACTACCTTAAAAAACAAAAAAATATGAAGCTTTTTTATCATCATTTCAGTAGATCTTTTATTGTATTATTAATTGGATTTTTCGGATTTGCCATGCCGGCTCTTTCCCAGAATTTCGTTTGGGTTAAAACATTTGGCGGACCAACTTACGATGATTGGCGGGCAAGCGCTATAGACCCGGCCGGTAATGTTATTGCGGTTGGTTCCTTTTCGGGTACCATTGACTTTGATCCGGGGGTAGGTGTATTTAACATGACTTCAACGGCCGGTGGCGACGATATTTTTGTAATGAAACTAACTCCTGCGGGAGCTTTTGTATGGGCCAGAAAAGTTGGTACTGCAACTGATGAATATGCAACTGATGTAATTGTTGATGCGGCTTCGAATGTTTACATAACAGGTGGTTATAAAGGAACGGTTGATTTTGACCCGGGTGCAGGAATTACCAATTTAATATCTGCCGGTAATAATGATGCATTTGTATGGAAATTGAATTCTGCCGGAAATTTTTTGTGGGCAAAATCAATGGGCGGAGCTTTCGATGATGATATTTCAGCAATAGAATTAGATGCGGCTAATACGAATGTATATGTTACCGGTACTTTTCAGAATACTGCCGATATGAATCCTGCTGCGGCTACAAATACTCTTATTATTCATGGCTTACAGGATGCCTGGGTTGGAAAGTACGATGTTGCAGGAAATTATGTTTGGGCTGTTTCATTGGGTGGCGCTTCAGGCGACTATGGCTATGATCTTAAAGTTTCTGCAACCAATAATTATGTGTATTGCATTGGAGGTTTTTCAGGTTCACCTGTCAATCTTTCTCCGGGCTGCGCTTGCCCAACTTATACTTCTCAAGGCTCTACCGACATTTATATGGTAAAGTTAACCTGTGCCGGTGGTGGATTTAATTCAGCCGGAACAATAGGAGGAGCCGGTACTGAGTTTGGAGTGGGAATTACACTGGATGCTGCCGATAATATTTATTTAACGGGTCAATTTAGTTTAGCTTGCGATATGGACCCGGGACCAGGCACTGTATCTTTAGCTTCTTTAGGCTCTGCTGATGGATTTGTAGAAAAACTAAGTTCTACTTTTGTTTATCAATGGGCAAATAAATTTGGTGGTACTTCAAGCGATGCTGCAACTGAAATTGATATTGATCCGCTGGGAAATCTTTACGTAACAGGTAACTTTAATAATGTTGTCGACTTCGATCCGAGTGCAGCAACTTATACCTTGTCAGCTAACGGAACTAATTCTGATTGTTATGTTATGAAATTGGATAACAACGGAGGATTAGTTTGGGCCAAAGCTTTTGGGTCTAATAACCTGGGCGACTATGGCTCGGATATTGATCTGGATGCTCAGGGAAATGTGTATACTGTCGGAACATTTTGGAGTACTGTCGATTTTGATCCGGGTGCTGCAGTAACTAACTCTACTGCTATTGGCCAAACTGATGGTTACATTCACAAATTGAGTTGTACTTTACCTAGCACGGTTTCCACAACGGCAATTAATTATACGCTTTGCGCAAGTACGGCAACTTCTTCTTCAATAACATTTACTCCTTCGGCCGTTGAACCTTTAACAACTTATGGATGGAGTGTTGTAGGCGCTGCAGGTGTTGTGTTTAGTCCTGTTACAGGAACAACCACTACCATGAGTTATACTGCTTCTACAACATTTAGTGTAATTGTAACAGCAACTAATGCCTGCGGAACAACAACAACGTCTGTAAATAAAATAACGGTTAATCCGCTTCCAACAGTAAGTGGTGTTGCGTCGCCAACTGCAGTTTGTACCGGAAGTGTTTTAACGCTGAATGGAGCCGGAGCAAGCACCTACACCTGGAGCAGCGGCGTAACTAATAACACAGCCTTTACACCGGGCGGTCCTGCAACCTATACTGTTACAGGTACTAACGCTAATGGATGTAAAAACTCAGGTACAATTGCTGTTAGTGCATTGCCTGATCCAACTGTTACTATTAGCGGTACAAGTCCGGTTTGTTTAAATCAACCAACTATTTTAACAGCCAGCGGTGCCGGTTCTTATACCTGGATGCCCGGCTCAGTAATGGCGGCGAGTATTGTTGCGCAACCGTTAGTTAATACAACTTATACGGTTAGCGGAACTGCAGCTAATGGCTGCAATAATTACGCAACTTTTGCCTTATCTTTAATTACACCTCCAAAACCTGATATTTGCATGGTAACGGTTGACAGCTTGAACCAGTACAATGAAATTTATTGGGATGAAACCTTATATCCAACGTTGGATTCGATGATAATTTACCGTGAGGTTAGTACTAACACTTACAAACGTATTGGCGCAGTTTCTAAAACCGCTTTAAGTTTCTTTGTAGATACGATGAGAAGTATCGGCCCATCTAATGGCGACCCTAACATTACAACTTATCGTTACAAAATTCAGGCGCGTGATATGTGCGGCAATTATGGTGCTCAAAGCTTCTGGCATAATACCGTTTATTTTAGTCATACTGCCGGCAATTTTTTCTGGTCAAGTAATTATATGATCGAAACCGCTACTGTTCCTTCTAATCCTGTTATTACATACAGTTTAATGGTTTGTATAAATCCAACCATTTCGCCGGTTTATAACGTGATAGGAGTAACTGCCGGGAATCAGTTTAACCTGAACGACCCCGGTTATGCTACTTATTCATCAACAGCCGATTGGCGTGTTTATGGCGACCTTGGTTATTCGTGTAATGCCACATTAAAAACAAGCAGCGCTAAAATCGGTAAATCACGAAGTAATATTCAAAACAACAGATTGATCGGTATCAAAGAAATAAGTTTAAAGAACAGAGTTAAGGTGTATCCAAATCCTGCTCAGGGAGTTTTAAACATCGATTTTGAAAACATTAACGAAAATGTTGAGATAAACCTTGTAAATGTATTAGGACAAACTATTTACTCTGAAAAAATTAGTAAAGCAATGAACGTTAGAACAATTGATATATCTGGTTTTGCTAAGGGAGTTTATACTTTAAGTTTGAGTGGTAAAGCTCAGTATAAGGTTGTAGTAGAATAGGGAAGTGTTACATTAACGACTGCTCGCTATTAATTAAAAATCCCATTCGTAATTCGGATGGGATTTTTAATTTATTTCAACATTGAGAGATTGATGGCTTTATGCCGGGCATCGTTTAAAATACCTCATTTTTTTTAGTTCTTGTGTCACTTTTTGGATCGCCAAAAAGTAACCAAAAAACTCTTGGCCAGTCAAGGCGATTTTTTGCGTAAGAGGCAGACGCAAAAACCGTCGACAAATCAAACCATCACAGTCAAATGCAGTAACGTTCATCAGGTTTGATTTGCGCCTATCGCTGCGCCTGGCCAACCCTCCGACAATGTTTTTCAGTAGAATAGGCATTAACACCCAACATAGTTTATTCTCTGAAGCTTCTCCATAAGATGTTTTTCTTCGTTTAGAGATTCCCGAATCATTTCGTTTAAGTATAATCTCCCTAGCAGGATTTCTGCGAAAATCTGCGTACTCATCAGCGATCACGACGCGTCGTGACAGCGTGAAAATATGCTTAAAACCGGTAATTTGCATCAAGGCAAAAACACATAGATCACTTATTAATAAAGAATTACTTTTTCAAAGAATTAAATTTCTTGATGCCGATCAGCTGATCGTAATAGGTAGCACGTTGCCTGTGGTAAACGTAAATGGTATAATCATTTTCGGTTTCCCAGTGATTGCCTTCTACCAATGTTTCGTCGCCGGCCTTTGTTTTATCAGGTAAAAATGCAAATATGTAATTGTAGTAGCCTTGTTTTACAAATAAGCTGCATTCATAACCTAAACGCTGATAATTGTAGGTCATTCGGTTAGACTTATCCAGTTTCCAGTTGGTGATCTTTCCAAGCACATAAAAATTTCCTCCGGGTGCTGCATCCAGATAGGGCATAAAAAAATGCACCCAAACATAATCCGATTCAAGATCCTGATTACCGCGTGTATCCTGATTTTTAAGAAGGAAACCTCCGTTAAGATCATTGTAAAAAATATAATTTTTAGTGGCCCGACTTTCTTCAGGGTATAATTCAACATGATATGTACTTGAACTATCTTTATAAATATTCTTAATGCGCTCGGTGTAGGTTCGTAAAGACCGTGTGTCAAAGTAACGGAATTCACTTCCGCCATTAAATGTGCTGGCATCATCCAAAGAGTAGGTAAGTTGGCCCGGCGCGGTGTAAGTAGGTTTTATATCATAAACCGCGTTATCCCAGCGGTTATTCTGCGTTAACACCACTTTCATGTCTGTGTAAGGGTTGGTAATGTCGTAACTCGAATTAATGATATTGAAATCAATGTGCTGTTTGGCGTACTGATCATCGTTACCAATTTGCTGACGGATATTGGAAACTACGGTTATCTTATTCTGAAATACCATGAACCGTCGCGAGAGCACAATGTTTTCCTTATCACCATTTTGATAAACATAAACAATGTAGTTGCCCGACTTGGTCAATTGCATGTTTTGAGTTGGAAACAGAACAGAGTAGTGGGTGTACTTTGTAAGCGTATTAATGGAGAAACTAAAGTTAATGATGTTCATGTCGAAATAACCCTGCAGATATTCGGAGATCATGAGATCACTCGGATTCCATTTAGCATCGCAGTGTACAAGGGTTAAAGAATATTGTTTCTTGTCTACATCAAGATCATCAAAACTCAATTGTAATTGCTGCGCGGTATTGAATTCAATTAAAGGTGGCGAAAATTCCCAGGTGCTTTCGTATAGCTGAACGGTTTTAATGTAAGGCTTGTAAATATAATCCTCGTAACGCAAATGGTTATCGTTAACGTATTCTTCTTTTTGGGAATAGGCCGCAAGAGAAGAAAAAAGAGCTATAAAAATGCACAACGGCTTCACAAAACAAATATAACGCGAAAATTACAATTCTATTGGGTGTTAAGCCGTTAATTAGTGTTATTTAGCCACAGATTCCACGGATAACACAGATGATTTGTGAAAAAATCTGTGGATATCTGTGTGATCAGCGATTAGCCAATTACAATTGTTTTTTTTAATTCCAACTCAACTTCCCTTAACGAATTTACCAATTGCTCAAAAGAATCGATAACATAATATTCGTCTTGTAAAATATCGGTTCTGAATTCGTGATTGAATATTTTTTCAATGTTGAAATCCGATTTTTTTGAGACATTACTCAAAGCATGCTCAGTTTCTCCTTTCGAAGAGATAATACCTGCGCCGAATATTTTTATGGAGCCGTTCTCACGGATCAATCCAAACTCTATGGTGAACCAATACAAACGCTGCAGTTTCGTTAAAACATCCGTGTTGTCAGTATATTTAACAGATAACTTTCCAATGGCCTCAAAAAAATCGGTGTAGTGTTTATTGGTAAGCAATGGGGCATGGGCGAACACATCGTGAAACATATCCGGTTCTTCCAGATAATCCAACTGATCCATTTTTCGCAACCAGCAAGTAGCTGTGAACTGCTTCTGTGAAAGCTGCACGAAAAATTCATCAGCAGGACTGATATTAGGCACGGTAATTAATTTCCATCCTGTTTTTGAAGCCAGAATAGCGTTGGTTATTTTGAAATCGGGAATACTGTAATAATTGAAAGCTATCTCGTTCAAAGCGATCAGATATTCTTTTGATACTTTGCCGTGTAAAACACCTAATTGGCGGTTAAACAATTTTTCCCATACAAGGAAATCTTCGCTTGTGTAATTTTTGTAGATCTGTTCTGTTGGTTTC
>JANYIQ010000190.1 GCA_025362575.1 Bacteroidia bacterium | reverse complement strand
ATTTACCAACCACCGGAACATATATTGAAAAGGATCTGGCCATTAACGAAGAGATCGAAAAATTGCGATTGAGCGCTTCTTCCTCATTGCTTTCGGGTCGGCGGGATGTTATTGTTGTTTCTTCAGTTTCTTGCATCTATGGCATTGGAAACCCAACTGATTTCAAAAAAAACATCATTGCGCTGAAAGTTGGTCAGGTTATTTCCCGAAATAAATTTTTACACCAGTTAGTTGCTTCACTTTACAGCAGAACAACTGAGAACTTTGACCGTTCTAACTTCAGAGTAAAAGGCGATACAGTAGATGTGAATTTAGCTTATGCAGATTACTGTGTGCGTGTTAGTTTTTTTGGTGATGAGATCGAAAGCATAGAAACCTTTGATGCTGCTAACGGCAGCGTGATCAATAAATTCGAAAGTTTTAATATTTACCCGGCTAACATGTTTGTGACTGCCCCTGATACTTTGCAAAAAGCAATGCATTTGATCCAGGATGACATGGTGAAACAAACTGAGTTTTTTAAATCGAGCGGAAAAACACTCGAGGCTAAACGCATTGAAGAACGTGTGAATTTTGATCTTGAAATGATGCGTGAATTGGGCTACTGCAGCGGCATTGAAAACTATTCGCGTTATTTTGACGGACGTTTACCGGGCACAAGACCATTTTGTTTGATGGATTATTTTCCGGACGATTTTTTAATGTTGATCGATGAAAGCCATGTTACTATACCGCAGATCAGAGCCATGTATGGTGGCGATCTTTCACGAAAACAAAATTTAGTGGAATATGGTTTTCGATTACCCTCTGCTCTGGATAACAGACCACTTAAATTCGAAGAATTTGAAACGCTGTTGAATCAAACCATATACATAAGTGCAACACCCGCCGATTACGAACTGGAGAAATGCGAAGGAATAATTGTTGAACAGTTGATCCGTCCTACAGGAGTTTTGGACCCCATCATTGAAGTGCGCCCATGTTTAAACCAGGTTGATGATCTTTTGGATGAGATCCATAAAATTGCTGCTAAAGATGAACGTATTTTAGTGACCACCTTAACCAAACGTATGGCAGAGGAGTTAACCAAATATCTTACAAAACTAAATGTGCGCTGCCGCTACATACACTCTGAAGTGGATACACTTGATCGCATTGAGATATTAAGACAATTAAGAGTTGGAATGTTTGATGTATTGATCGGGATAAATTTATTGCGCGAAGGACTGGATCTGCCCGAAGTTTCTTTGGTTGCCATTTTAGATGCGGATAAAGAAGGCTTTTTACGCAACGAACGCAGTCTTGTGCAAACCGCTGGGCGTGCAGCACGTAACGTGAATGGCCGTGTGATCATGTATGCTGATAAAATGACACGAAGCATGCAGTTCACGATCGATGAAACACAAAGACGCCGACAAAAACAAATTGAATACAATTTTAAGAATGGCATTACACCGACTCAAGCCGGTAAAAAACAGGTTGCCGGTTCGCGCTCAGGAATTGAAGTTAGTTTTAGCGGAAAACTGGTAAGAGCATACGAAGAAACTGAAGGCATAAATGTTGCCGCTGATCCTGTGGTGCAATACATGAATACGGATGAATTAAAAAAACAGATCGGCAAAATAAAAAGTGCAATGGTTAAAGCCGCGAAAGAAATGGATTTTGCAGAAGCTGCAAGACTGAGAGATGAAATGTACAGTCTTGAAAAACTACTGAAAGAAAAAAACTAGGGCTCTTCTAATTCAATAATGTTGATCGGATAATTAATAATGGTCGCATAATCTTCACCCGCTTCTTTTAATTCGATATCATCTTTCTCATAATACCAATTTAAAGTTGGCTTAGAACTCGAAACTACTTTTTGAAAAAATTTAGAAAGCATTTTAGAAGAAACTGTATTGAAATAATCTAATTGCATGTTGATCTCTAAATTATCGGGATGGGCCTTAATGTATTCTTCAACACTGTTGTTGATCTGAGCAAAAAACTCCATTGGATTTTCCGGAATTATTTTTCCCTGCATATGGAAAGTACCCTTAATGGTATCGAATTCCACAAGAGGAGTTTGATTGGTTTTAGGGATTATGAATTTGTTTTCCATTAGGCTAAGCAAATATAAATCAATGCTATAGGTTTAAAAAATTTATCCGACCAAAATAGCTTTTTCAGGGATAAAAGCCATTTTTTGCCCAATAATAAACCTACTGTTTGGTATTATACGAAAGCTTTAAAAAAAGGTTGTGAAATCGGATTATTTGGCCGGTTATCTAGGATCTTATAACCCTATCCTTGATCTTAACCGCTGGATTACCTTGATGAACGCTATAACCCTCAAGATGCTTGGTTGCAACACTTCCTACAGTTAAAATCGCATGGTCGTGCATTATTACACCCGGACAAACCGTAGCCTGAGCACCAACCCATGCACCTTCACCAATTGTGATGCGACCCAGGATAAGGTCGAATTTAACTTTTTTGTAATGATGATTTCCACACAAAAGCATTGCCCCTTGAGAAACACAGGCATTGTCCTTTATTAAAACGGTAGTCAAATTGTCGATCCAGGCGTTCTCGCCTATCCAAACATTATTTCCGATAATAAGATGCCATGGGTACTTAATATTCACTTTTGGCTTGATCACAACATTCTTGCCAACTTTTGCACCAAACATTTTCAGTAAGCTTACCTTTACAGCACTGATCGGGAAAGCAGAATTAATAAATGCAGCATTAATAAAATACCAGGTTAACCTCACGATAAAATTTCTTCCCGGTTTGTACCAGGAATTATCGAATTGTGATAGGTCGGTTTTTAATTTGTCTGTCATAAAAACAATTCCTTGTAAGCACTGATGTTTTGCCCACTATTAATTCTTTTCTCGATAAAAGTAATGCAATTTTTAGAAACTTCGGTATATCCCGGGCCATCTAATTTCAAAACCTTAAGGATCTCTTCCTTGAACCTATTTTTATCTTCCAATGAAATGGCACATCCGCAATTACTCATACCAACATCGTTCCAGGGGGTTCGATCGCTGATAATAACCGGACAGGCACTTAATAAACTTTCAACAATGGAATGGCCATAGTTCTCGTTCAAAGTGGGCATAAATAAATAATGATATGAACTTATGGCTGCCTGCACATTCTCGTAACTTAATTCACCCCTATAATTCACTTTAATGTTTTCCGGAAGTTTTTTCATTATGGATTCGCACTCGTTCCAATATTCTTTATCTTCAATTGAACCGTAAATATCATAAATGATCGTTCCTTCGCATTGCAATTCAGAAAGTATTTCCAGAGCAAAATGAACGTTCTTAACTCTTGCCACTCTCGACAAAAAGAACAATCTGAGCTCTCCCGCTTTTTTATCGGTTGCTTTGTTTTTAAGGGCCAAGGTTGAATTTACATTTGAAGCAACCTTTATTTTAGCATTCCTAAAAAATTGCTGAATTTCTTTTTCTTCGTTTATGGTTGTGGCGTGAAATAAAACACCCTCATGCAAACCAAATATCTTTGACATGAACATGAACGTTTTCTTTTTAACTGACTTCAGTGAAAGCGCGCCGCCACCAAGCATTCCGCGAGGAGCAAGGATCAGCTTTCCTTCAATTTTGTTCTGTTTCTTTAGCCATAAAGGCAAAATTGAGAAATAAAAAGACCAGAAACTATTCAGATAAACAATATCAGGTTTTATTTCGTTAATAACCTTGATCAAATTCTGTTTATTGAGTTCACTCTTCGAAAAATAATACACGGTCGTTTCATTCTTCTTAACCCAAACATTTGATTTCAAGTTTTCGTAAGGAATATCAGTTCCCAGATCACAATTAACGGTAACAATAAAAAAATCGAATTCATCCTTTAATAAATTCAAGAGTGAGTATACCGACTTTACAGGCCCACCTGCCTTGTTACCCGGCAAATACCAATCAATTAAAATGACTATTCGTTTTTTCTTCAATTAATTTATGTTGTTTTTTTGCAACCAGTTTTCGAGCACAACTAAGTGCCATATACGCGACCAAGTTACTCTGGCATCATCCTTTAGGAACTTATTCCACAATTCCATTACACCATCACCCTTCACAAAATCACGTTTGGATAATGATCTCATATTACTTTCACAAAACATTTTTAATTCGTTCTTTAACCAGTGTTTCCAAGGCAGAGTAAATCCCATTTTCGGGCGGTTAATGATCTCATCAGGTAACAGTCCGTTCAATGAATCGATTAATAATTTTTTTGGGCTTGAGGGATACTTATACTCATCTTTCACACCTAAAACATATTCTACCAGTTTATAATCCAGAAAGGGAACGCGCACCTCTAAAGCAACTGCCATACTCATCTGATCTGTATCACGCAAAAGAACATTTTGCATGTATGAACCGATCTCTAATTCGGAAACATATGATAATTTATGCTGTGTATCAGGAACCGGGATAGAATTAACAAAATTCTGAATATTATTTTTTTGATTCTCTGCCTTAAGAATATTTTTCAATTGCTCATCGCTGAACACTTTTCTGGATATTCCGTAAGCTTGTTTAATGGAAATACTGTTTTGAGTTAACAGCTCGAAAATTTTATCACCGGCAACCGACTTTCGTTTCGCTTTAATTGCCGAGGCAGGCATTTTCCGCATCCAGGCAGGAAAAATATTCAAATACGTTTTCGTATCAACTTCCAGCATGCGTTTAAATACATCGTAACCTGCAAACAATTCATCGCCACCTAAACCGGAAAGTGCCATAGTTATTCCTGCATTCTTAGTAGCTTTTGAAACAATGTAGGTATTAGGACCATCACCGCTTGGATGATCGAGGGCAGCAAGTGCTTCAGGCAAGTCCTTTAAAAAATCGGAAGGTGATAATTTAATTTCGTGATGCTTGGTCTCGAATTTCTTTGCGATTTTTTGCGCAAATAGTGCTTCCGAAAACTCACTTTCATCAAATGATATATTGAAAGTATCTATTTTTCTTGATGAGATCTGACTCATAATACCCACCACAGCGCTTGAATCAATTCCGCCCGACAAAAAAGCGCCAAATGGCACATCTGCAACTAAACGGCGCTCCACGGCATGAAACAAGAGTTCATTGATCCGCTTACAGGTATCTTTATAATTCAGATCATCTGAACTCTTTGCAAAATTAGTACTGCTCCAGAATTGTTGAATGTTTATTTTTTGTTCTTTATAGATTAGATAATGCCCCGGCATCAGCATTTTCACATCTTCAATAATTGTGTCTGGAGACTGTACGGTTTGATACAAAAAATAATCTTCCAGAGATGTTTTATTGATCGTTCTCTTCACAAAACCCGATTTTAATACGGCACGAATCTCGGAAGCAAAAACCAATTGTTGATTCTGAAAAGAATAATACAAAGGCTTAATTCCAAGTCGGTCACGTGCAATGAATAAACTTTTATCCTGTTTATCATAAAGTGCAAAAGCAAACATGCCATTAAATTTATTAAGACAATCGGATCCCCAGCGCTCGTATGCCGCTATAACAACTTCAGTGTCTGAATTGGTTTTGAAAAAATAAGGTTTATCAGTGCTTCCCTGCGAAACCCTTTGCAGTTCGAGTTTAAGCTCTTTGAAATTATACAGCTCACCATTATAAACGATCACATAACGATCATCACTGCTATGCATGGGTTGATTGGAACTTTCACTGAGATCGATTATTGATAAACGACGGTGGCCGAGGTAAACGGTCTCATCATTCCAGCAGTTCTCTGCATCAGGACCTCTATGAGCAAGAGTGCGGGTGATCTCTGAAATTATTGCAGTCCCGATAGCTATCGGGATTTTTGTTGTTGAATTAACTGTAAAACCTGCAATACCACACATTTTTATTTTACGCCACTTAGTTGTAGAAAAAGAGAATCGTTCATTAACCTTGAAATTCCTTCTTCCAAAGGAATTAATTCACGGTTAAGTATCTCTCTCATTTTTGAATTATCAGGTTGTCTTCTGGTCATGTCTCCTTCTTTCAGAGGAGGCAGGAATTTTATTTCTGACTTTGATCCGGAAAGCTGAATAATGATCTTTGCAAGATCCAATACTGTATATAGTTTATCGCTTCCAATGTTAAGCACATCGTTCTTAAGAAGGCCAGCGTTGAATATTTTTAAGATGGTATCAATGGTATCATCCACATAGGTAAAAGTGCGTGTCTGGCTTCCATCTCCATAAATATTAATGGGGTTATTCTTTAATGCTTCCGTCAAAAATTTAGGGATCACAAAATCAGCGCTTTGATTTGGCCCATAGGTATTAAAAAAACGAAAGATCGTATAGGGCAAATGAAATTCCTGCCAGTAACTTCTGAAAAAGCATTCACCAACATTTTTCACAACTGCATAAGGCACGCGTGAGTTCAGCGGTGTTTTATATTCGTTCTGAGGTATTTCCACTGGTTCACCATAAACTTCCGAAGAAGAAGAAAAATAAACATGTTTTACGCCGCAATTTTTTGATAGTGATAAAATGTTTTTAATTCCATCGATGTCATTCAAAACGGCAATAGGATTGTTTTGAGTTCTTGCAACACCAACAACAGCAGCAAAATGAAACACGTAATCAAAATTATTGGCGTACATTATCGAGGATAGCTGTGTATAATCGTTACAGTCTGATTTTACAAATCGCCAGTTATCCAATTTATTTGAAGGAAGTTTTTCGAGATTTCCTGTACTAAGATCATCAACAATTACAACGAAATTACTTTTGTCGTCAATTAATTTATTAGCAAGCGCGCTGCCAATGTTACCAGCGCCGCCTGTGATTAATATTTTTTTTGTTTGCATTATAGTTTCATGTTTAGCAAATTCTTAACCCATTTGTTGGGTGTGATAGCCTGCGCTAAGCGGTGACTTGTTTCTGCCATTAAAAATAGCTCTTTATCGCTTGAATTAATAATTTTTTTTAAGGCGATCTTCAGTTGCGCAACGTTTTGGCTTTGAAACGAATATCCGTTTTCATTTTCATTCAAGAAGTCTTCTTTTGCTCCAACGGCATTACTTAAGAGGAGAGGGTAGCCAGCAGAGGCATATTCGTGAACCACAACACCCCAGGGCTCAAAATTACTTGGTAATACAAACACTCCTGTTTCTGAAATAATCTCTTTAAGCGCAGCCGGCTGTACAAAACCAAAATGTTTTATTTTTTTATGCTCTACAGCAGATATTGTACCTGTGCCACAGCACCATAATTCCCATTCTGATTCCGATTCATTTTGAAGTTCAATGAATGCCTTCCATAATTCACTTATTCCTTTGAAATCATAATACCTCCCAACGAATAAAAATCGTTTCGGGAAATTCAGTTGCTTTTTATTTTTAAATTCTTCATAATACGCATTGAAACGATCAGTATCGCAGGAATAAAATCCGACGCTTATCTGTTGGCTTTTGAATCCCAGTTTAAGCGCGTATTCTTTCTGTCTGTTACCCGGAACCCAGGCGTGTGAAAAACGGTTCAAGATTAAAAACCGGCTCAACAAACAAGCCAGCCTTTGCTTCAAATTACCTCGCCATTGTGTATCAAGTGCAATTATGGTTGGAATCTTTTTATAATAAGTGCTCACTATCTGAAGATAATCTTTATCGATCCATCCGCTGCAAATTATCTTATCTGGTCTTATTGAATTTATCTTTTCCTTTAATGTTTTCTGATCAAAATCCTGCTTGCTATATATGTTCAGATTTCTAAATTCAAACTGAAAAGGAGCTTCTTTGTTTACAGGCCATCTTACAATATGAACTTCTGCTTGTTTTGCCAATTCATGACAACAGGCAATGGTATAATCGGCCAACTCGGTGTATAAAAATAAAATTTTCATTTTAAACTGGCCGTTGAATTCAGATAATCTTTATAATTATAACTATTGTAATAATACATCAACGCATATAAAAAGAATCCTCCAAACGTATAGTTACCTTGTCGGGAAAGCTGTGCAAGTATCAGCACTAAAAGGGCATTCGAGATCATCCAGTAATCATCATCTTCCTTATTTGCCAGGTTTTTTGAAACATAGAACTTACCAATAAAAAGCAGAGTGAATAAGACCCCCATGATGCCAATTTCAGAAATGATCCTTAAGAACATTGAATTGGCATCAGCCGGATTAAATTTATATATCCCTCCGATAATGTAATTGAGATTATATAATTCAAATGCAATCTCCTGCGACCCTAAGCCACTTCCGAATAAAGGGTTACGCTTGAAATTTTCAACTGCAATATGCACATTGTTATAAAGCACAAATGACGACCCGTGCGTTTTTAAAAGGATCCCTCTGATCCGCATCAATTTCGCTGATCTCCTTTCATGCTCAGGCACTCCTTTATTAAGGATATCATCTATGAAAAGTGCCTTAATGCCGTCAACCCTTACTTTAAATTCCTTAGTTTGTGAATAAGCTATATTAAATAAAAATATAGAAACAGGAATGGCAATGAAAAGATATCGGATCAACCCAAAATTGATTGCCAGGAGAACAATGGTAAATAAAATTCCGAGATATGCCAATGAAGAAAAAGAAAGCACATAAACGGCAATTATGACAATTGCTCTAAATCGGCTCACAAATTTTTCGTCATTCCTTATTAATGAGAAAATGGAAACAAAGAACCCAGGTGATAATGATAAACCCAGGTTTGATGGTTCACTAAAGGTACTATTGATGCGGATACCCAAACCACCAGGATTAACACCCCATTTATTTAATGGTAGAAACAATAGCCAGTTATATCCCGGTTTGAATCCAATGAAATAACTAACGAGCTGCACAACACCCAGACAGGCTACCACAAAACACCCCACCATGTACATTTTAAATACCTTTTTAACATCATACTCATAATACTCCATGACGTACCTATAAAAAACAATATTAATAGTAATGTTAGCGAAGATCTTAAAAAAATTGGCAAAGGTATTGTTATCCAAAAACACATTTAACACACCTGTTATCAAAAGCGGTAAAAGAATGTAAAGGAGTTCTTTCGGGAATTTATATTTCAGGAAAAAAACCGGAAGCAAGAGAATTATGGGAAGATAGGTAATATACAATTCAAAGGGTTTCTGAAAGAACACATACCCATTAAAAAATAAATTCGAAAATATGGCAAAATCAATTAGGCCCAAGCTAGATT